>NZ_JBHUDD010000059.1:0-307397 GCF_042677865.1 Lacimonas salitolerans
TCCCAGCAAGCCGCTTCCTGCACGCTTCAGGCCAGAAAACCCGCCCTGAACCGCGGAAAACGACGAAAAATCGAGGTGCCCTTGTGTTAATATTCGCAACAATCCATCAAAACGTGATTACGTTTCCGTGACACTGGCCAAGTCCCGGGAAGATCCGGCTTGTCACAGCCAGTCGCGCAGAATCGGGATCAGGGGGATGTCGGCCGGCGGCATCGGATAATCGCGCAGCTCGCGCGCATGTGCCCAGGCCAGTGTCTGCCCCTCTTTCGGGTGGGGGATGCCGTTCCATTTGCGGCAGGCGAACAGTGGCATGAGCAGGTGAAAATCGTCATAGCCGTGGCTGGCAAAGGTGAGCGGAGCAAGGCAGGAGTTCCAGGTCTCGATCCCCAATTCTTCGTGCAGTTCACGCACAAGGGCCGATTCCGGGGTTTCGCCCGGCTCGACCTTGCCGCCTGGAAACTCCCACAGGCCCGCCATGGATTTCCCCGGCGGGCGCTGCGCCAGAAGGATGCGGCCATCGACGTCGATCAGGGCAACCGCGGCAACCAGAACGACCTTCAAGACCGGTAATCCGCGTTGATCGAGATATAGCCGTGGGTCAGATCGCAGGTCCAGACGGTTGCCTGCCGGGTGCCAAGGCCGATGTCTACCGTGATGGTCAGATCTGGCTGTTGCATGTAGGTCGCGCCCTGATCCTCGGCATAGCCGGGGGCGACCCAGCCGTTTTCAGCCACAAGGATGTCGCCAAAGCGGATGGTCAGGCGGTCGCGGTCGGCGGCGGCACCGGATTTGCCGATGGCCATGACGATGCGGCCCCAGTTGGGATCTTCGCCCGCGATGGCGGTTTTTACCAGCGGCGAGTTGGCGATGGACAGGGCGTGCGTGCGGGCGTCGGCGTCGCTGGCTGCGCCGGTCACCTGCACGGTGACGAACTTGGTGGCGCCTTCGCCGTCGCGCACGACTTGATGGGCCAGATCCTGCATCACGTCGTGCAGGGCGGCTTCGAATTCGGGGGCGTCATCGACCGCCACACCGGATGCGCCGGTGGCGGCCAGCAGCAGCGTGTCCGAAGTCGAGGTGTCGCTGTCGACCGTGATGCAGTTGAAGGTGCGGTCGGTCAGCCGGGACAGCATCGCCTGCAAGGGGGGCTGGGCAATCTGTGCGTCGGTGAAGATGTAGACCAGCATCGTGGCCATGTCCGGCGCGATCATGCCCGAGCCTTTGGCGATGCCCGCGATGCGCACGGGCTGACCGTCCACCATGATTTCCGCGCCAGCTCCCTTGGGAAAGGTGTCGGTCGTCATGATGGCGCGGGCGGCGTGCTCCATGTTGGCGGCTTCCAGTGCGCTGGCCAGATCATCGAGCTTGGCGATGATGCGGTCATGGGGCAGCGGCTCGCCGATGACCCCGGTGGAGGAGGTGAACACGCGCTCCACCGGCACGCCGGTGGCATTGGCCACGGACTGCGTGATGGCCTGCACCGATTCCACGCCGCGCCCGCCGGTGAAGGCGTTGGAATTGCCCGAGTTGACGAGGATCGCCGCGCCTGCGTCGGATGCGGTGCCGATCTTGGCCTGACAATCCAGAACCGGGGCCGAACGTGTGGCAGAGCGCGTGAACACCCCGGCCATCGTGGTGCCGGGGGCCAGACGGGCCAGCATCACATCGGTGCGGTCCTTGTATTTCACACCGGCGGCGGCGGTGGCAATCTCTACCCCGCCGATGTCGGGCAAGGTGGGAAAGCTGGCCGGGGCCAGTGGGGAAACGGCCAGCGCCTTGCCCATCAATTACTTCTCCAGCATGTCGAGGTTGGACAGCAGGGATTTGTCGATGCCGTCGGCCATGGTTTCGACCGTTGCGGCCTCGGTCAGTTCCTGAACGCGGGCGTCGACGACCTGCTGCTGCAATTGTGCCTCGACCTCTTCGCGGACCTCTTCCAGCGCGGGGATGTCCTTCATCCGCGTATCGTTCAGGCGCACGACGTGCCAGCCGAACTGGGTCTGCACGGGATCGGACACGCCTTCGGGGTCAAGCGTTTTCACCGCTTCTTCGAACTCGGGCACCATCATGCCGGTGCTGAACCATCCCAGTTCGCCACCGTTGGGCCCGGACGGGCCGGTGGAGTTGTCGCGGGCCAGTTGAGCGAAATCCTCGCCTGCGCGGGCACGCTCGGCCAGGGTTGCGGCCTCTTCCTCGGTCTCGACAAGAATGTGGCTGGCGTTCCATTCGGTGTCGGGTTCGGCACCGGCGTATTGGTCCTCATAGGCGGCCTGAATGGCGTCTTCGGTCATGGAACCGGCCAGCAGATCGTCGATCGCCTCGGCGGCAAGCAATTGGCGCATTTCGTTTTCCACGGCCATTTCCACGCGGCGTGGCGTTTCAGTCAGGGTTTCGGCCAGCACGCTTTGCTGCACAAGCTGGTTGAGGATGCCGTCGAACAGCACCTCGTCGGGCAGTTGGGTGAACTGCTGGGGCAGGTTGGCGCGCACAAGGATCATGTGGCCCAGGGTGATGTCCTGACCGTTGACCGTGGCGACGACGGTGTCGGCGGTGGGCGCGTCCTCGGCCTTGGCGGGCAGCGACAGGCACATGGCCAGGGCGGCAGCGGCAGCAAAGGTGAAACGGTGTGACATCTGGTTATCCTTTCAGGGCGCGATGGCCCGTGACATTGACACTTGCACAGCCGCCCCTTACGTAGCCTTGTGGCCGGTTTGGCTGTTATTTCCCGCCCGTTTTAGGCGGTGTGGATGCAGCGGGCAAGCAGTAGGCCCGCACTATTTTGTCAACGACCGGAACGGATGGACCATGCTTGGATTCGGAACTCTTACCCGAAAGGTGTTCGGCACCCCGAACGACCGCAAGGTCAAGGCCACGCGCCCCGTGATCGAAAAGATCAACGCGATGGAAGCCGAGTTCGAAAAGCTGGACGATGCAGGGCTGATCGCCAAGACCGAAGAGTTTCGCAAGCGGGTCGCCGGTGGCGAGACGCTGGACGCGATCCTGCCCGAGGCCTTTGCGAACTGCCGAGAGGCGGCGAAACGCGCGCTGGGGCTGCGCGCCTTTGACGTGCAGCTGATGGGCGGCATGTTCCTGCATCAGGGCAATATCGCCGAGATGAAGACCGGCGAGGGCAAGACGTTGGTGGCGACCTTTCCCGCCTATCTGAACGCGCTGACCGGCAATGGCGTGCATATCGTCACCGTCAACGACTACCTGGCCCGCCGCGACGCGGAATGGATGAGCAAGGTTTACGGCGCATTGGGCATGGACACCGGCGTTGTCGTGCCACAGCAGCCCGATGCCGAGAAACGCGCGGCCTATGCCTGTGACATCACCTATGCCACCAACAACGAGCTTGGGTTCGACTACCTGCGCGACAACATGAAGGCCGAACTGACCGACATGGCGCAGCGCGGCCATCACTTTGCCATCGTGGACGAGGTGGACAGCATCCTGATCGACGAGGCGCGCACGCCGCTGATCATTTCCGGCCCGTCCGACGACCGCAGCGATCTGTACGTGGCGATCAACCGGTTCATCCCCGAGATCCGCGACGAGCATTTCACGCTGGATGAAAAGCAGCGCAACGTGACCTTTACCGACGAGGGCAACGAGTTTCTGGAAGAACAGTTGCTGGCGCGTGGTGTGCTGCCCGAGGGGCAATCGCTGTATGATCCCGAAAGCACCACGATCGTGCACCATGTCAATCAGGCCCTGCGTGCGCACAAGCTGTTCCAGCGCGACAAGGATTACATCGTGCGTCCCGCCACCAATCAGGCGGGTCAGCCGCTGGGCCATGACGAGGTTGTGCTGATCGACGAGTTCACCGGGCGGATGATGTCCGGTCGGCGGCTGTCGGATGGCCTGCATCAGGCGATCGAGGCCAAGGAAGATTGCAAGATCCAGCCCGAGAACGTGACGCTGGCGCAGGTGACCTTTCAGAACTATTTCCGCCTGTATGACAAGCTGTCGGGCATGACCGGCACGGCGTCGACCGAGGCGGAAGAGTTCCAGACGATCTATGGTCTGGGCGTGGTCGAGGTGCCGACGAACCGGCTCATCGCGCGCAAAGACGATGACGACGCCGTCTACCGCACCGCGCAGGAAAAATACGACGCCATCGTCGCGACCATCAAGGAGTCGAACGCCAAGGGGCAGCCGATCCTTGTGGGCACGACCAGCATCGAGAAATCCGAGTCCCTGTCGGAGCTTCTGAAGAAAGCGGGGGTGGAGCACAACGTCCTGAACGCCCGCCAGCACGACAAGGAGGCGCAGATCGTCGCCGACGCGGGCAAGCTGGGCGCGGTGACCATCGCCACCAACATGGCCGGGCGCGGCACCGACATCAAGCTGGGCGGCAATCTGGATTTCCAGATCATGGAAGCCATCGAAGCCGACCCCGAGGCCGACCCCGAAGAAATCCGCAAGCGGATCGAGGCCGAGCACGTGACCGACGAGCAGAAGGTGAAAGAGGCCGGCGGCCTGTTCGTTCTGGCCACCGAACGGCACGAAAGCCGCCGCATCGACAACCAGTTGCGCGGCCGGTCGGGCCGTCAGGGCGACCCCGGACGCTCGGCGTTCTTCCTGAGCCTCGAAGACGACCTGATGCGGATTTTCGGGTCAGAGCGGCTGGACAAGGTGCTGTCGTCACTGGGCATGAAGGAAGGCGAGGCCATCGTTCATCCTTGGGTCAACAAATCGCTGGAACGCGCGCAGGCCAAGGTCGAAGGCCGCAACTTTGACATCCGCAAGCAGTTGCTGAAATTCGACGACGTGATGAACGAGCAGCGCAAGGTTATCTTTGCCCAGCGGCGCGAGATCATGGAAGCCAAGGACCTGTCGGAAATCGTGACCGACATGCGCCACGAGGTCATCGGCGATCTGGTGGACCAGTACATGCCGCCGAAAACCTATGCCGACCAGTGGGACACCGAAGGGCTGTATGCCGCGTGCATCGAGCAGTTGGGTGTCGATGTGCCGGTGATCGCCTGGGCCGCCGAAGAAGGCGTGGATGACGAGGAAATCACCGAGCGGCTTGAAAAGGCCAGCGACGAGATGATGGCCGAGAAGGCCGCTGCCTTTGGCCCCGAGACGATGCGCCAGATCGAAAAGCAGGTGTTGCTGCAGACGATCGACGGCAAGTGGCGTGAACATCTGCTGACGCTGGAACACCTGCGCAGTGTTGTCGGGTTCCGGGGCTATGCACAGCGCGACCCGCTGAACGAGTACAAGACCGAAGGCTTCCAGTTGTTCGAATCGATGCTGGACAGCCTGCGGATCGACGTGACGCAAAAGCTGTCCCAGATCCGGCCGATGACCGAAGAGGAACAGCAGCGGATGGTCGCGGAACTGACCGCGCAGCAAAGGGCGCAGCAGGACGCGCTGGACATGGCGCGCGAGGAAAGCGAGGCCGAAACGCTGGCCCCGCCCGAAGAGCGCGAGTTTGACGAAAATGACTCCGCCACCTGGGGCAACCCGGGCCGGAACGAGCTTTGTCCCTGCGGGTCGGGCAAGAAGTTCAAGCATTGCCACGGACGCTTTGCCTAGGCACATTTTGTGCTGAAAGAGCCTGAAATACTCCGCAACGGCGCCATATGGGCGCCGTTTTTGTTAATGAAACTCCGATACTGAAGCAGTGGGTTTCAGGAGTCGGCAATGTTTGATCCAAAGCGCTATATTCTGGCAGGTGGCACCGTCGTGGTTGCGCTTGGCATCGGTTTCGTGATGCAGCAGGCGCCTTCGCCGGTGACGCAGACCGCGTCGCTGAACACGCAGATGGATGTCATGACCGAACCGCCTGTGGTTGCTGCGGGCATGTCGGGCATGGAGTTGAGCGGGATCGCCCACACCGCGGCCACGTCGCGCACCAATGATATCGAGCGGTCTGCCCCCGTTCTGCCCGAGCCCGATACCGAACTGGCCGCCGCCGTGCCCGGTCTGGACGAGGTGTTGCGGACGCAGGATGCCCCGGGGACGCCGCCGCAGGGCTGTGATCCGGTGATGACGGCCCGCCCGGCCCCTGCCGCCATGGTCGATCTGACCGTGACCGCCGATTGCCTGCCGCAGGCCCGGGTGACGATCCATCACAACGGAATGATGGTGCAGGCGCTGACCGATGGGGATGGTGTCCTGCGGATGCGCGCGCCTGCCCTGACGCCCGAGGCGCTGTTCATTGCGTCGTTCGAGAACGGAAGCGGCGCGGTCGTGCGCGCGCAGGTGCCGGATTTTGATGCCTATGACCGCGTGGTCCTGCAATGGCGCGGCGATGCCGGGTTCCAGATACACGCGCTGGAATATGGCGCGACCTATGGCGATGCGGGCCATGTCTGGGAGGAGGCGCCGGGCGATCTGGATCGTGCGGTTGCCGGGCAGGGTGGCGTTCTGACCACGCTGGGTGACACGGCCATAAACGACGGTCTGCGCGCGCAGGTCTATACCTTCCCGTCCGGCGCTGGGCAGGCGGGCGAGGTGGAACTGACCGCCGAAGCGGTGATCACCTCGGGCAACTGCACCCGCGATGTCGAGGCGCAGGCGCTGCAGGTCGGGCCCGGCGGCGCGCTGAGCGCGCAGGACGTGGCGTTGACCATGCCCTCTTGCGATGTCGAGGTCGACATTCTGATGTTGAAAAACCTGCTGCAAGACCTGAAGATCGCCGGCAACTGACAACCGCGTTTTCTGGGGCAGACATCTTTCATGGTTTTCTTGCGTGCGGCGGCCTGCGCCGCACTTTTCCTTGTATGGGGCACGCTTGGGGCGGTGGCACAGGATGTCACGCTGACCTCGCGCGATGGCTCGGTCGAGATCACCGGCACGCTGCTGGGATTTGACGGCGAATTCTACCGCGTCGAAACGGTCTATGGCGAATTGACGGTGGATGGCTCGGGTGTGCTGTGTGATGGGCCGGGCTGTCCGAACCTGACCGCCTTTGTGGCCGAACTGCGGCTGGCTGGGGCAGAAACCATGGGTGCCGTGCTGATGCCCGCGTTGATCGAGGCCTTTGCCCTGCGCAGCGGGCTGACAGCCACCCGACAGGACGAGGGGCCGGCGCGCGCGACCTACCTGTTGCGCGACCGTGACAGCGGGGTGCTGGTGGGGCGGTTTCATATCCATGCCACAAATACGGACGAAGGATTTGCCGATCTGCTGGCGAACGAGGCCGATATCGTCATGTCGCTGCGCGAGGTGCGCGGCCCCGAGGCGGCCCGTGCGCAGGAGGCCGGGATGGGTGATCTGCGCGGGCGGGGCCGGTCACGGGTTCTGGCGCTGGATGCGCTGGTGCCGGTGGTGGCTGCCGACAACCCGCTGAGCACCATCACCACCCCCGATCTGGCGCAGGCCTTTGCCGGGCAGATCGACAACTGGCAGGCGCTGGGGGGGCCGGATGCGCCGATCACCCTGCATCTGCGCGATGCGCGCTCGGGGCTGGGGCAGGCGGTCGTGGACCGGCTGCTGCGCCCGATCCGCGCCGATCTTCCACCCGGCGTGCAGCGCCATACCAGCAATGCCGATCTGGCCGAGGCGGTGGCGGGCGATCCGTTCGGTCTTGGCCTTGCTTCGGGGGCTGCGCTGGGCCGGACCAAGCCGCTGGCCCTGTCCGGCGATTGCGGTTTTGCGTTGCAGGCCGGCCGGCGCAACGTCAAGACCGAGGATTACCCGCTGACCGCGCCGCTGTTTCTGTATCTGCCCGCACGGCGGTTGCCGTCGCTGGCGCGCGATTTCCTGACCTATCTGCGCGCGCCCGAGGCCCAGTTGGTGATCCGCCGCGCCGGGTTTGTCGATCAGACGCCCGAAGAGATTCCGGTGGATGCGCAGGGCAACCGTTTTGCCAATGCCATCGCGCAGGCAGGTGAGGAAGTCGGGCTGGACGAGTTGCAGCGCATGGTCTCGGTGCTGTCGCCGATGCGGCGGCTGACCACGACGTTCCGGTTTGAGCAGGGGTCCACGCGGCTGGATGCGCAATCACGCTCGAATGTCGAGCAACTGGCCCGTGCGATGGAGGCCGGGGTATATGACACGCGCAATTTGCTGTTCGTCGGGTTCACGGATGGGCAGGGCAGTGCGGGGGTCAACCGCGAGATTGCGCTTCGCCGGGCCGAGGCGGTGCGCGGCGCGGTGATCGTGGCCGCGGAAACCGCCAACCTGACCCGCATCGACCTGGGGGTCGCGGCCTTTGGCAAGGCGATGCCGATGGCTTGCGATGACAGCGCGTGGGGTCGGTTGGTGAACCGGCGGGTCGAGGTCTGGGTGCGCTAGATCAACCCCTCGGCCCGAAAGCTGAGTTCGCGGGATTTTCCGATGATCAGGTGATCGTGCAACGTGATCGACAGCGCCTGCGCCGCCAGCTCGATCTGATGGGTCATGGAAATGTCCGCCTCGGACGGGGTCGGGTCGCCCGAAGGGTGGTTATGCACCAGAATCAGCGCGCTGGCGTTCAGTTCCAGCGCGCGCTTGACCACCTCGCGCGGGTAGACCGGCACGTGATCGACGGTGCCCTGCGCCTGTTCCTCGTCCGCGATCAGGACGTTCTTGCGATCGAGGAACAGCACACGGAATTGTTCGGTATCGCGGTGCGCCATGGTGGTATGGCAATAGTCCAGCAACTGATCCCAACTGCTGACCACGTGGCGTTGCAGGATGCGGCCGCGGGCAAGGCGCTGCGCCGCAGCCTCGACGATCTTCAGCTCGCAGATTACGGCGTCGCCCACGCCCCTGACTTCTTTCAGGCGTTGGGCGGGGGCGGTGATGACCCCGTTGAAATCGCCAAAGCGGTCCAGCAACGCGCGTGCCAGCGGCTTGACATCCTGCCGGGGAATGGCGCGGAACAGGACGAGTTCCAGCATTTCGTAATCCGGCATGGCCTGTGCCCCGCCGTCCATGAACCGCACGCGCAGGCGTTTGCGGTGGTCGGCGATGTACGAGGGCAGCCGCCCGGCCGCCATGGGCGCAGGCGTCGTCGCCTCGTCCGGGTCGAACAGCGGCAGGGGCATTTCGGCAAAGGCGTTGGGCTGTTGCGTCATGCCGTCACGATGCGCGCCCAGTGGTGAACAGGCGGTTAACGCCCATGAAAAAGGCGCGCCCGGTGTGGGGCGCGCCATTTGTCGTTTTCAGGCGGTCAGCCCTTCATCGAGTCCCAGAAGCTTTTGACCGAGGCGAAAAAGCTGTGGGATTCCGGGTTGTTGTCTTCTGACAGGGCTTCGAATTCGCGCAGCAGTTCCTTTTGGCGGCTGGTCAGGTTGACCGGGGTTTCCACCGCCAGTTCGATGAACATGTCACCGACCGCCCCGCCGCGCAGGGCGGGCATGCCCTTGCTGCGCAGGCGCATCTGGCGGCCTGCCTGGCTGCCGCCGGGGATCTTGACGCGGCTGCGCCCGCCGTCGATCGTCGGCACCTCGATATCGCCACCAAGCGCGGCTGTCGTCATCGAGACGGGCACGCGACAGAACAGGTTCGTGCCCTCACGTTCAAAGATGTCATGCGGCGCGACCTCGATGAAGATATAGAGATCGCCGGCCGGTCCGCCGCGCATTCCGGCCTCGCCCTCGCCACCCAGACGGATGCGGGTGCCGGTTTCGACGCCTGCGGGGATGTTGACCGACAGCGCGCGATCCTTGTGGACGCGACCCTGACCGCCACAGGATTTGCAGGGATTCTTGATCGTCTGGCCCAGACCGCCACAGGTGGGGCAGGTGCGTTCGATGGTAAAGAAACCCTGCTGCGCGCGCACCTTGCCCATGCCCGAACAGGTGGGGCAGGTGGTGGGTTCGGCCCCGCCTTCGGCGCCTGATCCATTGCACGAATCGCAGGCGACCGAACTGGGTACGGTGATGGTTTTCTGAAGGCCCTGATGAGCCTCTTCCAGCGTGACGCGTAGATTGTAGCGCAGGTCGGCCCCGCGTGCGGCGCGTTGCCGTCCGCCCGGTCCGCCGCGCCCGCCCATCATGTCGCCGAACAGGTCGTCGAACACGTCCGAGAAAAAGTCGCTATTGCCGTGGAAGCCACCGCCGGGACGCGCGCCGCCGCCCCCGCCGCCGGGCATTCCGCCCTCGAACGCGGCATGGCCATAGCGATCGTATGCGGCCTTCTTGTCGGCGTCTTTCAACACCTCGTAGGCTTCGTTGGCTTCCTTGAACTGCGCCTCGGCCTCGGGATTGTCGGCGTTGCGGTCGGGGTGCAGTTCCTTGGCCTTGCTGCGGTAGGCTTTCTTGATCTCGTCGGGCGATGCGCCCTTCTTGATCCCAAGCACGTCGTAAAAGTCACGTTTTGCCATTGGGGGTCCCCCTTTACCGGAACGTCAAGGGCCGGCCCGGTGCCCGGACCGGCCCCCGCAGGTTCCGCAAAGCGCGCTTACTTGCGCTTGTCGTCGTCGAGATCTTCGAAGTCGGCATCGACGATGTCGTCATCGTCGGACCGGGTTGCACCATCTTCGCCGGTGGCGGGGTCTTCACCCTCTTCGGCCTGTGCCTTGTAGATGGCCTCGCCCAGTTTCATCGCCGCCTCGGTGACGTTCTGGATGCCGGACTTGATCTTGTCGGCATTGTCGTTTTCCAGCTCGTCCTTGAGAGCGGCCACGGCCAGTTCGATGGCTTCGACGGTCGAGGGGTCAACCTTGTCGCCGTGCTCCTCGATCGATTTCTCGGTCGAGTGGATCAGCGATTCGGCCTGGTTCTTGGATTCGACCAGTTCGCGGCGCTGCTTGTCGGCTTCGGAGTTTTCCTCGGCCTCTTTCACCATCTTCTGGATGTCTTCCTCGCTCAGGCCGCCCGAGGCCTGAATGGTGATCTGCTGCTCCTTGCCGGTGCCCTTGTCCTTGGCGCCGACCGACACGATGCCGTTGGCGTCGATGTCGAAGGTCACCTCGATCTGGGGCATGCCGCGCGGGGACGGGGGGATGTTTTCAAGGTTGAACGCGCCAAGCAGCTTGTTGTCCGAGGCCATTTCACGCTCGCCCTGGAACACCCGGATGGTCACGGCCGACTGGTTGTCCTCGGCGGTCGAGAAGATCTGCGACTTCTTGGTGGGGATCGTGGTGTTGCGGTCGATCAGGTGGGTAAAGACACCGCCCAGCGTTTCGATACCCAGCGACAGCGGGGTGACGTCGAGCAGGACGACATCCTTGACGTCGCCTTGCAGAACGCCGGCCTGAATCGCGGCACCCATGGCCACGACCTCGTCGGGGTTCACGCCCTTGTGGGGCTCCTTGCCGAAGAACTTGGTCACTTCCTCGACCACCTTGGGCATGCGGGTCATACCGCCGACCAGCACGACCTCGTCAATGTCGCTGGCCGAAAGGCCCGCGTCCTTCAGTGCCGCAGCGCAAGGCTTCATCGACGCCTTGATCAGATCGCCCACCAGGCTTTCCAGCTTGGCGCGGGTCAGTTTCATGACCATGTGCAGCGGCGTGCCGCTGTTGGGGTCCATCGCGATGAAGGGCTGGTTGATCTCGGTCTGGCTGCTGCTGGACAGTTCGATCTTGGCCTTTTCAGCCGCCTCTTTCAGGCGCTGGAGGGCCATCTTGTCCTTTGTCAGGTCGACGTTGTGTTCCTTCTTGAACTCGTCCGCCAGGTAGTTGACCACCCGCATGTCGAAGTCTTCGCCACCCAGGAAGGTGTCGCCGTTGGTCGACTTGACCTCGAACAGGCCGTCGTCGATTTCAAGGATCGTCACGTCGAAGGTGCCGCCGCCAAGGTCATAGACGGCGATGGTCTGGCTGTCTGTCTTGTCCAGACCATAGGCCAGCGCGGCCGCGGTCGGTTCGTTGATGATGCGCAGCACTTCAAGGCCGGCGATCTTGCCTGCATCCTTGGTGGCCTGACGCTGGGCGTCATTGAAATAGGCAGGAACGGTGATGACCGCCTGCGTCACATCCTCGCCCAGATAGCTTTCGGCGGTTTCCTTCATCTTGCCGAGGATGAAGGCCGAAATCTGGCTGGGGCTGTAGTTTTCGTTCTTCACCTCGACCCAGGCGTCGCCGTTGCCGCCGTCGATGACGTTGAACGGCATGTTCTTCTTGTCCTTGGCCAGATCCGAATCGTCCGAACGACGCCCGATCAGGCGCTTGACGCCAAAGATGGTGTTGGTGGGGTTGGTCACGGCCTGCCGCTTGGCGGACTGGCCGACAAGACGCTCGTTGTCGGTGAAGGCGACGATCGAAGGAGTCGTGCGCGCCCCTTCGGAATTCTCAATGACCCTGGGCTGAGAGCCGTCCATGATGGCGACGCAGCTGTTGGTGGTGCCAAGGTCGATACCGATAACTTTTCCCATGTTTTCGATCCCTTTCTATTCAAGGCGATGACACGAGACGCGGACCCTTTTTGGCATCCTTGCCCCGAATTGATACCGTGCAGTACCGGGATGCGGTACTGCGCTTCCCGGCGTATATAAGGAGGGGTCTGGCACCCTGCAAGCGTCGCAAATATGGCGAACAGGTGAATCGGAGGTAATTTCTTGACGAATGCGCCGCAAAATCTGCGTGGAGTCGCGATATATCAGGGGTTTCTGGGGCCCGAGGCACAGCAATCTCTTGTCTCGACCTTGCGTGACGTGGTGGCGGCTGCCCCGATGTTTCACCCCGAAACGCGTGGTGGCAAGCAGATGAGCGTGCGCATGACATCGGCCGGGGTGTGCGGCTGGGTCAGCGACAGGCGCGGTTACCGCTATGATCCGCGGCATCCGTCGGGCGTGCCATGGCCGCCTATACCTGCGCAGGTTCTGGAGATATGGCGCGCACTGGTCGGTGGTTCGCGCGACCCTGATTGCTGTCTGATCAATTACTATGCGGAAGGTGCGCGGATGGGCCTGCATCAGGACCGCGACGAGGCCGATTTCTCGTGGCCGGTGATGTCGGTCAGCCTGGGCGACGAAGGGTTGTTCCGGGTGGGCAACGTCGCGCGTGGCGGCAAGACCGAAAGCATCTGGCTGCGCTCGGGCGATGTGCTGGTGATGGCGGGCGCTGCGCGGCTGGTGCATCACGGGGTGGACCGGATCAGGTTCGGTTCCTCCACCCTGTTGCCGCATGGCGGGCGGCTGAACCTGACCTGCCGGGTGGTCACCTGAAATGGCGGGTTTCGCGAAAAATCGCATGATTTCAGGATGCGGGCATGCCACGGCCGTTAACCCGCTGGCAAGAAACCTTACGCTATCCCTGTCATCGGGTGAGATGAAAGGTGGTGGAGATGGGCGCGCAAACGAATGCGTCGCCAGTCATCATCAAACGGAAAAAGGTCGTCGCAGGCGGCGGGCACCACGGCGGGGCGTGGAAAGTCGCCTATGCTGATTTCGTGACCGCCATGATGGCGTTTTTCCTTTTGATGTGGCTGTTGAATGCGACAACGGAACAGCAACGCAAGGGCATATCCGACTACTTCACGCCAACCGTGCCGATGGCCCGGATTTCCGGCGGGGGTGATGGGGTGTTCGGCGGCGACAGCATGTTTTCCGAAGATACCTTGCCGCAGATGGGCACCGGGGCGACAAACCTGCGCCCGACCGAGGCACGTCAGGCCCGCGGCGAGACCGGAATATCCGAGGCCGGACCACAGGCCGAGTCCGGGGCCGATCACGAGGCATTCAAGGCTGTCGAAGAGGCGCTTATGGGTCGCGGCGGTGAAAGCATCGTGCGCGAGGATCAGTTGAAGCATATCGTCACCCGCGTCACCGACGAGGGTCTGGTGATCGAGCTGTTCGATATCGACCAGGCGACGCTGTTCAACGGCCAGACCGACGAGCCGACGCTGTTGCTGCGGGAGCTGGCGGGGATGCTGGCGCGGGTGGCAGGGCTGGTGCGCAACCCCGTCGCCGTCGAAGGGCATGTGGCCGCGCGGCCGCTGGTTCTGGCCGACAACCCGGTCTGGTCGCTTTCGGCTGCGCGCGCGGATGCGATGCGCCGCCTGCTGGAGGGCCGCGACCTGCGCCCGGATCGTATCCTGCGCGTGACGGGCCATGCCGACCGTGAACCCGTGACGCGTGACCCGATGTCGCCGCGCAACAACCGACTGGAGGTGATCCTTCTGCGCACGTCGCGTTGATCGCATTTTAGCTGTTAGCCCGGCGTTAAGCCCGCGCCGTTATGTCTGTGCTCCGACGACTGGTTGATGCAGCAGAAAGGCGTATGCATGACAATATCCTCTTCGCTTAACGCGGGTGTGGCAGGGCTGGCGGCAAATGCCAGCCGGTTGGGCTCGATCTCGGACAATATCGCGAACTCCGCGACCTACGGGTACAAGCGGGTGGAAACGGACTTTCATTCGATGGTCCTGGCCAACACGGGCCGGTCCTATACCGCCGGGGGGGTGCGCACCACGAACCAGCGCATGATCGATCAAAGCGGATCGCTGGTCACCACATCAAACGCCACCGATCTGGCGGTGCGGGGGCGCGGGTTTCTGCCGGTGGCACAGGCGACGCAGGTGGCTGCGGGCAATGGCGAGCCCACGATGTACCTGACCACCACCGGATCTTTCCGCACCGATGCCGACGGTTTTCTGCGCACCGAGTCCGGGTTGATGCTGCTGGGCTGGCCGGCGCAGCGCGATGGCAGCATCCCGACCTTTCCGCGTGACAATTCCGCCGGGCTGGAGCCGGTCCGGGTGAATGTGAACGAGTTCACGGGCGATCCGACGACGCGGATGTCGCTGGGCGTGAACCTGCCGGCAACCGACACTGCCGCAGGTGCACCGGGCGATGTGCAGGGTTTGACGATCGAGTATTTCAACAACCTCGGCACGTCCGAAGACCTGTTGGTGGAATTCTCGCCCACCGTTCCTGCCGCAGGCATGTCGAATGAATGGACGATGGTGATCCGCGATTCGGCCTCGGCCGGGGCGGTTATCGGGGAGTATACGCTGACATTCGACGACGGGCGCACCGCAGGCGGAACCCTGGCATCGGTCACCACCGTATCCGGCGGCGCCTATGACGCCGCGACGGGCGCGTTGATCGTGGATGTGGCCGGGGGCCCGATGGAAATCGCCATCGGCCGTCCGGGTGAGTCGAGCGTGCTGACCCAGCTGTCCGACAGTTTCGCACCGGTTGCGATTTCCAAGGATGGCGCGCCCGTGGGCAACCTGACCGGGGTCGAGGTGGACGGCAACGGGTTCGTCAACGCCTTCTTTGACACCGGGATCACGCGGCGGGTCTATCAGGTTCCTCTGGTGGATATGCCCAACCCCAATGGCATGATGGCGCTGGACCAGCAGACCTATCTGCCCTCACTCGACAGCGGCAGCTATTTTCTGTGGAACGCCGGTGACGGACCCACAGGCGATATTGCGGGCTATGCGCGCGAGGCATCCAGCACCGATGTGGCGGGTGAACTGACCGACATGATCCAGACGCAGAGGGCCTATTCCTCGAATGCCAAGGTCATTCAGACCGTGGACGAGATGTTGCAGGAAACCACCAACATCAAACGCTGATCCCTGAAGAAAGGCTGATCCGATGAGCATTTCCGGCGCGCTTTCCAACGCCCTGTCAGGCCTGACCGCCGCCTCGCGCGGGGCGCAGGTCGTGGCATCGAACGTGGCGAACGCCTCGACCGAGGGCTATGCCCCGCGCGAGATCGAACTGGCGTCCCGCGCACAGGGCGGCAACGGCGGTGTGATCGTGGCGGGCATGACCCGCCACGTGGATCAGGCCTTGCTGTCGGATCGCCGGTTGGCGGATGCCGCGTTTGGCAACAGCGATGCGCGCGCCGGGTTCCTGTCGCGCGTGTCGGATATCGCAGGCATGCCCGGCGCGCCCGGTGCGCTGGGCACCCTTGTGGCCGAGTTCGACGCGGCGCTGATTTCAGCGGCAAGCCAGCCCAATTCGACCACGCGGCTGGACATCGCCGTGGGCCGTGCAGGCGAGGTGGTCGCGCGGCTGAACACCATGTCGCGTGCCGTGCAAGACCTGCGGCAAGAGGCGGATGGAAAGATCGCGGCACAGGTCACACGGCTGAACGAATTGCTGAACGGGCTGCAGGAGATGAGCCCAAGGCTGGTCACTGCCACCGGCCATGAAGAGGCGGCGATGCTGGATCACCGTGACCGGATGATCGATGAGATCAGCCAGATCGTCCCGGTGCGCATGGCAGTGCGGGCCAACAACGGCATCGCGCTGTACACGCCGGGCGGGGCGATCCTGTTCGACGGGCGCGCGTCCGAGATCGGGTTCACCCGGTCACCCACCATCATGCCGCATATGACGGCGGATGCAGGCCTGTTGTCGGGGCTGATGATCAATGATGTGCCAGTGCGCACCGATCCGCCGGGCGGGTCACTGCGGGGCGGATCGTTGGGCGCGCTGTTCGAGATGCGGGATGAGGCTCTTGTCACCGGGCGACGCGGGGCTGTTCACCGATGAGGGTGCGCAGGTTGTCGCCGCCGATGAGGTCGGTCTAGCTGGCCGTTTGCGCTTGCATGCAAGCGTGGACCCGGCCGCCGGTGGTGCGGCGTGGCGTCTGCGCGATGGTCTGGCGGCGGTGGGTCCGGGGCCCGTGGGCAATGGTTCTTTGCTGACCGCCATGGGCACCGCGCTGGCCGAGATCCGCGTGCCCGGATCAGCGGCGCTGCCGGGGGTGGCACGGTCGTTTCACGGGATGGTCGCCGACCTGCAATCGGACGCGGCGGCTGCGGTCAATGAGCAGGACCGTCGGCAGGGGTTTGTGACCGCGCAGCGTGACGCCCTGCGCACCACCGAGAGGGCGGGCGGCGTTGATACGGATGCCGAGATGCAAAGGCTGATGCTGGTCGAGCAAAGCTATGCCGCCAACGCCCGGGTGATGGAAACCGTCGGCAAGCTGATCGACACATTGATGAGGATTTGAGCGATGACACTCACTACGTTGGGCGATCTGACATCGCATTTCATGTTGCGCCGGCACAATGTCGCCCTGCGCACCGAAATGCAGCGTCTGAGCCAGGAGCTTGCTACCGGGGAAACTGCCAACCCGATCCGCCATCTGACCGGTGATTATGCCATACTGGCCGATATCGAGCAGCGTATGGTGGGCAATGCGGCCTATCGCCAGGCCAGGGCCGAGGCATCGACCACCACGGATGCGATGCAAGGCGCGCTGGGCGGTTTGCAGGACATGACCGTGGGGCTGGCGTCATCCTTGATGACAACATCCGACTCGGGGCTTCTGGCTTCGGGTCGGGTGGCGGCGGATCAGGCGCGCGAAACGCTGGATCGGGCGGTATCGCTGCTCAACACGCGCGTTGCGGGCCGCGCGCTGTTTGCCGGAAACGAGGTGGCAATGCCGGCCATGGCGGATGCGGAAACCATCATGGCGGATCTTCGGGTGTCGGTTGCCGGCATGACGACGTCTGCACAGATCGGGGCGGCGTTGGATGCGTGGTTCAATACGCCCGGCGGGGGCTTCGATACGGTGGCCTATGTCGGTTCGGACATGTCGGTGCCACCGTTTCGCGTGGCCGAGGGGGAAAGCGTTTCGCTGGATCTGCGCGCCGATCACGCAGCCTTGCGTCAAAGCCTGAAGCCCATTGCGCTGGCGGCCCTGGCAGGCGATGCGACACTGGACATGGCGACACGGAACGCGATCTATCGCGCGGCGGGCGATCAGCTGTTTCAGGCCCAGGACGGGCTGACTGCCCTGCGCGCCGATCTGGGTGTAACCCAGGCGCGGCTGGAGGAAACGGGAGTTCGGCTGGCGTCGGAAAAACTGGCGCTGGAAGGGTCGCGGAGCGGTTTGCTGTCGGTCGATCCCTACGACACGGCGACGCGGCTGCAGGAGGTGCAGTTCAACCTCGAAAGCCTGTATACCCTGACCGTGCGCATGTCGCGGCTGTCGCTGACGGAGTACATGTGATGCGCATCGTTCTGGCCGCTGTTCTGGCGGCGACCCTTCCCGTTCATGCGATGGCAAATCCGGTGCGGATCAAGGATCTGGTGGAATTCGACGGGGTGCGCGGCAACGATCTGGTGGGCTATGGTCTGGTGGTCGGGCTGAACGGCACCGGTGATGGCATACGCAACGCGCCCTTCACCGAAGAGATCATGACCAACATTCTTGAGCGGCTGGGAGTGAATGTCAGCGGCGAGCAGTTTCGCCCGAAAAACGTGGCGGCGGTGTTCGTGACCGCCACGCTACCGCCTTTCTCGCGGGCGGGCGGGCGGATCGATGTGACCGTGTCGGCGATCGGCGATGCCAAAAGCCTGCTGGGGGGCACGTTGATCATGACGCCGCTGAACGCGGCCGATGGCCAGATCTATGCGGTGGCGCAGGGCACGATCATCGCGGGCGGTGCCGCAGCCGAGGGCGATGGTGCCCGGGTCGTGCAGGGTGTGCCCACGGCGGGCACCATTCCGTCAGGCGCGTTTGTCGAGCGCGAGATCGATTTCGATTTCTCGCAGCTTGCATCGCTGCGTCTGGCGCTGCGCGAGCCGGATTTCACAACAGCCGCACGGATCGAGACGCGGATCAACGCCAGTTTCGGGCGTGAGGTGGCGGTAATGCTGGATTCCGGCACGGTTGAACTGAACATCGCGGCAACGCGGGCGCGCTCACCCGCCCATGCCTTGGGGCAGATCGAGAACCTGCCGGTGGAGCCCGAGCGGCGTGCGCGTGTCGTGGTTGACCAACGCTCGGGCACGATCGTCATGGGTGAGGATGTGCGCATTTCCCGCGTGGCCGTGTCGCAGGGCAACCTGACCTTGCGGATCCAGGAGCGCCCGTTGGCTGTGCAGCCGAACCCCTTTGCCAATGGTGAAACCGTGGTGGTCCCGCGTACCGACGTGGCCATCGAGGAAGAGCCGGGGATCGGCCTGGCCGAGGTGCCTCCGGGCACGTCGTTGTCCGAAGTGGTTGCGGGGCTGAACGCGCTGGGGGTGGCCCCCCGCGACATGATCGATATCCTGAAAAGCATCAAAGCCGCAGGTGCGCTGCATGCGGATTTCATTGTGCGCTAAGCGGGCCTTGTCTGCCTGTTCGTCCCCGAAAACGGTATAGTCAGTTGGACGCCAGGAAAATGCCCGGATGATGGACCGGGTGTTTTCGGTTCAATGTGGCTCTGAAGGCGGCGCGCCGTCGGATCAAAGATAGCCGCGGACCAGTGCGCCGGCAATCAGCGCCCAGCCATCGGCAATCACGAAGAACGCCAGCTTGAAAGGCAATGAGACGATTACAGGGGGCACCATCATCATCCCCATCGACATCAGCACGGCCGAGACCACCAGATCGATGATCAGGAAGGGCAGAAAGATCAGAAAGCCGATCTGGAACGCGCGGGCGATCTCGGACAACAAGAAGCTGGGCACCAGAACCGAAAGCGGCGCATCGGCACCTGCGGGTATTGGTCCGAGGTCCTGGCGCAGGGCGGCGAGGGTTTCAAAAGTCTCGGTGTCCATCCGTGCGGACATGAAGGCACGAAACGGGTCAAGCGTGGCGGCGAAGGCGCGCTCCAGCTCCATCTCGCCTGCCATGAAGGGGCTGACCCCTGACTCCCAGGCAGTGCGCAACACCGGGTCCATCACGAAATAGGTCAGAAACAGCGCCAGCGTGACGATCAGCATGTTGGGCGGGGCCTGTTGCAGACCGATGGCCTGCCGCAGGATCGACAGAACCGTGACGATGAAGGGAAAACAGGTGATCATCACTGCCAGCCCGGGCACCAGCGACAGCAGGGTGATCAGTGCAAACAGCTGGATCGTACGGGTGGTGAGCGTGTCGCCATCCGACAAGGTGATCGACACGTCCTGCGCCACCGCCATCCCGGGTGCCGCAAGCGCAAGCAAGACAAGCCCGTGCAGCAGGCGCGTCATTCCAGCCCGTCCTGAAAGTCGCTGACCTCGGTCAGACGGACGGCCAGTTGTCCGGGCAGGTCGCCATCCACCTCTTCAAGCTGCCCACGCGCGATCAGGCGGTCGCCGATGTAAAGCTCGACAGGATCATCGACCCTGCGATCAAGCGTCAGGACCGAATTTTCACCCATCTGCAGCAGGTCACGGATCAACGGGCGGGCACGGCCGACCGAAATGGTGATCTCGATCGGGACCGAGGCAAAGGCGCTGCCAAGCTCGGCCATCGGGGTGGTGTGGTCGCCGTCAGCCATGTTTCTGGGCCTCCCTGGATGCGTGGAAAAATGCTGAAATACGCTGGCGGATTTCATCGAGAGCGGTGTCGAGATCGATCATCCGCTCGCGCTGCCCAAGGCGCAGGAAGGCCTGGCCTTCGCTTAAGGTTTTGTCCGGTTGCACGGAAACAGCGAGGGCATCCATGGTGCCGAGCAAGGCCTCGACCCTTTCAGCATGGGCGGGCGCCACGGACACGATCACGGTACCCCCACCCAACTCGCGCGACAGGGCGGTGAGTTCTTCGACTATCCGCGCGTCGAAGCCCTCTGTTGCTGCTTTGGGCAGGATGGTGTGCAGCAAGTGCTGAAACAAGGGTTCCAGATTGCGCAGCATCGCGGCCTGCGCCTCGTGAAAGGTAAAAGAAAGATCGCGCAGGTTGCGGGCCAGATCGCTGCCGATATGGCCTTGTTCCTGCGCGTGCGCCTTGCTGGCATCCTCCCATCCGGCCTGATAGCCCCGCTCGAATGACGCCAGCCGCTCTTCTTCAAGGGCCTGGTCTGTCATGACAAGCTGCTCGGCTTCCAGATCACCGAAGTCTTCAAGCAGGTGCTGAACGCTCATCGGGTCGGCTCCTCATCTTCAAGCCAGGTGCG
The DNA here is from genome assembly GCF_042677865.1 of Lacimonas salitolerans. Taxonomy (NCBI): domain Bacteria; kingdom Pseudomonadati; phylum Pseudomonadota; class Alphaproteobacteria; order Rhodobacterales; family Paracoccaceae; genus Lacimonas; species Lacimonas salitolerans. The sequence continues at coordinate 20,667 of NZ_JBHUDD010000059.1, forward strand.
CAGGATCTCGACCGTTTCATCCTGCCGTTCACCGATCAGCGCACGAAGGCGTTCAACCGCGTCAGATTGTGCGCCCGGATTGGCTGGGGACAGGGCGGTGCCGGTGGCTCCTGCGCCGGAGCTCATTGCAGGAATGAAGTTGCCGTCTTCATCCTCGATTTCGCCGGTCAGGGCCTCGGACTGCGGTGACGGTGCTGCACGGGCGGGCGCGGGTAGCGCTGCTGCGGCAGTCGCCTGCCGTCCGGATAGCACCGGTCTGACCACGAACAATCCGAGCAGCAGTGCGACAACCGCCAGAACCGCCATCTGGATCAGGGACATCGCATCAAGCGCAAGGCGGTCGAGCATCCCCGGCGTCGCCGCGGTGCCAAGCGGCGATATCGGCTCGAAGGCCATGGATTTGAGGGTGATGACGTCGCCGCGGGTCTCGTCATAGCCCACTGCCGAGGCGACAAGGTCACGCAGGGCGGCCAGTTCTTCATCGGGGCGTGGTTGGGACACCGCCGTGCCGTCATCGGCAGGGACGTTGGCGCCATTGACCAGAACCGCCACGGTCAGGCGTTTTATGGCCCCGGCGGCGCGTTGAATTTCGCGTTCGGTTTCAGAGACTTCATAGTTCACCCGTTCCCGTGTGCGGCTGTTCTGGCTGTTGCTTTGATTGCCGCCCCCGGCTTCGCCATCCGGCAAATTCGAGGCAACGGTCACCTCGCCCCCGCCTGCGTTCTGGGCGCTGTCACTGCTCTCTTCGGTTTCGGTGCTGATTGCGACGCGGCCCTGGGGGTCAAAGCGCTTTTCTCGGATCGATTCGCTTTCGTTCAGCGTTTCCAGCGTGACCTCGACCACGGCGTTGCCGGGGCCGACCCGCGCTTCGAGCAGTCGCTGCACCTTGTCGCGCAAGGCGGCGCCGCGGTCTTCGGCGGTGTTGCTTGGGGCCTCGGCCTCGGTACCGGCGACGATTGCCCCGGTGCCGTCAACGATCGTAACGTCCTCGGGTAGCAGACCCGACACAGCCGCGGCGACCAGATACCGCAGCGCCCGGGCCTGCGCAGGCGGGAGCGCGCCCCCAGCCGTCGTGACCGACACCGAGGCAGAGGGGCGCAGATCGCGCCGGAACGGATTGCCGCCGGCATTGGCGATATGCACGCGCGCAGATGTGATCCCGGGACCGGCAAGGATCGTGCGGGCCAGCTCGCCCTCCTTTGCGCGCCAATAGGCGGCATCGAACATCTGGGCCGTGGTTCCGAAACCCGACAGCCCGTCCAGTAGCTCATAGCCCTTGGCAGTGTTGGCAGGCAGGCCTTCGCTGGCCAGTGTCATGCGCAGGGTGTCGCGCTGAGCGGCCGCGACGAAAATGGCACCGCCGCGCACTTCGTACACCACGCCGCGTTGGTCAAGAGCACGCACGACCTCGCCCGCAGCACCGTTTTCCAGGCCGGAATACAGAAGCGTCAGACTGGGTTTTCCGGCCATTCTGGCCAACCCGATTACCGCTGCCAACATGGCAAGGGTGGCAAGGATCACGATCACCTTGCGGCGTGTTTCAAGCGCGTTCCAGACATTCACGATCTGCTGCACGGGCGACCTCCGGTTGACATGGCGTTCTGCCATTGTTCGCTCCGATCTATGGCGGATCAGGCTTAACAATCGGTTAGTCCCTGGCGGGTTATGCAGTCTGTGCGGATGAACGAATGCACAGGTGACGAAATGACCGACGCAACAGCACCGGAAGAGGTGAAGAAGCCTTCGAAAACCCCTTTGATTCTGGGGGTTTTTCTTGCCGTCGTTGGGGGTGGGGGCGGATTCTACGCGGTGTATTCCGGCATGCTCCTTGGAGGCGAATCGCCGGTTGCGCAAAGCACCGATGACAGCGCACCGCTTGCCGATCAAGCAGGGGAAAAGGGTGCGCAGCTAGGCGCGGCCGTTCCAATGGGTGACACGGCCTTTGTTCCGCTTGATCCGCTTGTCATTTCGCTGGCACCCGGGTCGGGCAGTCGTCATTTGCGGTTTCGGGCCCAGCTTGAAGTGCCCGCCAGCAAGGAGCGTGAAGTGAGCGCACTGCTGCCACGGGTGGTTGACGTTCTGAACAGCTATCTGCGTGCCGTCGAGCCGCGGGATTTCGAAGATCCCGCCATCCTGAGCCGGTTGCGGGCCCAGATGCTGCGCCGGGTGCAGATCGTGACCGGGGCAGATCGCGTGCGCGACCTGTTGATCATGGAATTTGTCCTGAACTGAAAGAGGGGACCATGGAACTGATTGCCGATATACTTCTGGTGGCTGGCGCGCTGGGGGCCGGATTCTACTGCTTCATCCTGGCGCGCCGCCTGAGCCGGTTCAACGACCTGGAAAACGGGGTTGGCGGAGCGGTCGCGGTGCTGTCGGCGCAGGTGGATGACCTGACCAGGATGCTGGCCACGGCGCAGAAAACGACGCAGGAGTCGACACAATCCCTGACGGCATTGACGGACCGGGCCGAAGCGATGTCCAAGCGGCTGGAATTGCTTTTGGCGTCGATGCATGACCTGTCCGAAACACCGCAGGAAGAGGTGCAGGAGCCGATGTTCGTGCGCCATGGGCGCGCGGACGAGGAGGCCCGCCAATGACCGTGCGCCGCAGACGAAAAACGGGGCGCGGCACACTTGCGGTGATTGCCGTTCTGTTGATCGGATCTGCGCTGGTCCGGGCCGGATTGGGGGCGGGCAGTGCCCTTGCACGCGCAGAAGAGTTTGCAGCGACCGAAGCTGCGGCAAGCACGCCGCCTGTCTGCGAGCCACCCAAGGAAATTGCCGCAGTTCTGGCTGCGCTGGATGAGCGTGAGACACGCCTGACCCAGCGTGAGGGACAGATGCGTGACCGTATGCGCGCGCTGGCCACCGCCGAGGAGGAACTCTCGCGAAAGACAGAGGAGCTTGTGGCTGCGGAAGAGGCGCTGCGGGCTACGATCGCACTGGCGGACAGTGCCGCCGAAGATGACATCACGCGGCTGGTCGCTGTCTATCAGGCCATGAAGCCAAAGGAAGCGGCCGCCCTGTTCGAGACAATGGCACCAGAGTTTGCGGCCGGATTCATGGGCCGCATGGAGCCGCAGGCCGCCGCGGGCATCATGGCGGGACTCAATCCGCAGACAGCCTATTCCGTCAGCGTGATTCTGGCTGGCCGCAATGCATCGGTTCCCAAGGAATAAAGTGACCGCGCTGAAGGTTTCTTAACCCCTCCTGTGCCACCGTCGGAGCAGGTGATCTGGTCGGAGGAAATCATGCTGGGACTTATCGGCATCGTCATGATCTTTGCCATGGTGTTTGGCGGCTATCTGGCTGCTGGCGGCAAGCTGGGCATCATTCTCAAGGCGTTGCCCTTCGAGATGATGATGATCGGCGGCGCTGCGGTCGGGGCGTTCCTGATCAGCAACGACATCGGCGCTGTGAAACACACGCTCAAGGATATCGGCAAGGTGTTCAAGGGAGCAAAATGGAAACCCGGCGATTATCGGGATCTTCTGTGTCTCTTGTTCGAGTTGATCCGCCTGGCCAAAGTCAGCCCCGTTGCAATCGAAGAGCATATCGAGGCTCCGGCCGAGTCGTCGATCTTTTCAAGATATCCTCGCATCCAGAAGGACAAGGAGGCGATCAATCTCATCTGTGATACCCTGCGGTCGGCATCGATGAACTATGACGATCCTCATCAGGTCGAGGAGGTTCTGGAAAAGCGGATAGATGCGAATCTGCACCATGCCATGCATGGCAGCCATGCCCTGCAGACCGTTGCGGATGGCTTGCCTGCCCTGGGCATCGTGGCTGCGGTTCTGGGTGTGATCAAGACGATGGCCTCGATCGATCAGCCGCCCGAGGTATTGGGCAAGATGATCGGCGGCGCCCTGGTGGGAACCTTCCTGGGCGTGTTTCTGGCCTATGGTTTGGTGGCGCCGTTTGCCGGGCGCGTGAAAGCCGTTGTCGAGGAGGACGCGCATTTCTACCAGCTGATCCGCGAGGTTTTGGTGGCGAACCTGTACAACCACCCGGCCAATATCTGTATCGAAGTCGGCCGTCAGAATACGCCATCGCACTACCGGCCCGACTTCAATGATCTGGAGGAGGCTCTGAAAGCTCTCAAGCAGGAGGCCGCATGATCCGTCTCGTGCTTTTCATGGCGGCTTTCTGGTCCATCGGCGTGGACCGGACTTTTGCGGCCGAGGCTGTGGTCCGGTCAGGAGAGCATGGCAGCTTTACCCGCCTTCTCATCGATCTGCCGCAGCAAAGCAGTTGGGAGCTGGACCAGTCAGCAAGGCAGGTCGTACTGCGGATTGCCCGAGGCGTGACGGGTTTCGACGTCTCGCAAGTGTTCACGCGCATCGATCGCCGTCGGCTGGCAGACTTGCGCAGCCTTGGCGGATCCGGCGATTTGGTGCTGGACCTTGGCTGCGAATGTTCGACCCGTGCTTTTCTGTTTGGGCAGAGCATGCTGGTTGTGGATATCTCGGATGCATCCGGCCCAATCGTGCCCGCGCCTGCTGCGCAGCAGACCGAGCAGCAAGGTCTGAGCTTTGGTACCGTCTTGCCCGAAAAACCGACCGTTGATCTGCCACTTTTCCTGCCACCACGCACCGCGCAATCGGAGCCTCTTCCGATACAATCGCCCGACTTGCCTATGCTCGATACCCGGACGGCAAATGCGGTCAAGGCGGCTGAGGAAAGACTGTTGCGGCAGCTTGGTCGCGCGGCGACTCAAGGACTCCTGGAGCCCGACATCCGGACGATGACGCCGCGACCCGAGCCCATTGAACGGGCCCCAAGAGAGGAGTTCCGGACCGTACTTGAGCAGGCCGCAGCTGAAGAGGTACCGCTTCGCGCGGTCACCAGCCGGGATGATGCCCTGACGGATCATCTGCGGGTAAATGAAGAAAGCCTTGCCGGGGCAGCCTGCCAGCCTGATGCAGAATTTGCCGTAGCCGATTGGGGATCTGACGATTTCGGGGCTGGCCTCGCCATGTGGCGGTCCAAACTCTACGGAGAATTTGACAAGATCGACCCGGTGGCTGCGATCGGTATGGCCCGACATTACCTGCACTATGGCTTTGGGGCAGAGGCGCGGCATAGCCTGTCGATGCAAACACAGCCACAAGCCCTTCTGACCATACTGTCACGTTTGGTGGATGGCGACGTGGTCGAGGATGCAGGGCCGCTACTTTCGCAGACCGTCTGTGACGGGGCCGTGGCACTGTGGGCCGTGCTGGCCCTGCCGGACCGGAAGGGGCGTGTCGAGATCGACGACAGGGCAGTGGTCCGCCATTTTTCCACCCTTCCGGTTCACTTGCGCAAGAGGCTCGGTCCCGATCTGGCGGGCCGCCTTTCGGCATTCGGTTACCGGGATGCCGCCGACATGGTGATGCGCCGACTTGACCTCCTGACGCAGACAGAAAGCCCCGAGCAGAATATGGCCCAGGCCCGAATTGCCGAAATGGAGGGTGCGTCGGACATTGCACAGGCCGCACGACAGGATGTGGTTGAAGCCAACGGTGCACAATCCGCGCAGGCTCTGGCGGACATGATTGCCGGTGAACTGGCCGCGGGTCGGGAGATATTGCCTGAAACTGCGGACTTGGCTGCGGCTTTTGCGTATGAACGCCGCAGAGAGCCGGAAGCGATCCGCCTCGCCTGGGCGGAGGTTCAGGCCAGGGCTGGGGCGGGTCAGTTTGCGCTTGCTTTTGAAAGGCTTGCTGCACTTGAAGACATGAGTGCAGATAGCCTGTCACAGGAACAAATCTCCGATCTGCTGCGCGAAAACGCGCCGGATACAGAGTTTCTGACAGTGCTTTTTCCGCGATTGGAGCAGGCAGCGGTGCTGGCGTCCAAATCAGCCAACGCCTTGGCCGAGCGTCTTTTGCGGTTGGGTTTTCCGCAACAGGCCTTGGTCGTCCTGCGGGAGGGGGCGACGGGACCGGACGGGCGCGCAAGACGCGTGTTGCGGGCAGAAATCGCCTTGAGCCTCGAGCGACCGCGACAGGCCGAGGCCGAGATCCTTGGGCTTTCCGGCAGGGATGTGGATGACCTGCGCATGCGGGCCAGGGAATTTGCAAGCGATTGGTCGGAACTGGACGGCGCCGAGGACACTGCTCTGTCTGCTTCCCGCCAGACAGCGCCGCAAGATCTCAGCGACCGCCCTGACCCTGATGGCGTTCTGGCACGCAACCGCGCCTTGTTGGATCGCAGTGCCGAAACACGGCGGTCGCTGGACCAGCTATTGGCGGCCTCTCCCGAGGTGGAGGCGGTGTCCGATAGCGCGCAACCAGACCAGTAACCGAATCGCAACGACCTGTGCCTAGACCTGAACACGCTGGAAGAACACGGCGGAGGACAGGATGAGCAGCAGAACACGGTTCGATCAGTCGAAGACGCAAAGTCGAACTCTGCGCGTGATCCTCGGCCTGACCCTGTTTTTCTCCGCCTCGGCGCCCCATGCCGAAACCACCTCAGGTCTGTGCGACCGGGCTGCTCAGGCAGCTGCGCAGGACACTGGGGTGCCGATTTCGGTTCTGCGCGCCATCACCCGGACCGAGACCGGGCGCAGCCGTGGCGGGATGCTGGCGCCTTGGCCATGGACGGTCAACATGGAAGGGCAGGGGGTCTGGTTCGATACGCTCGACGAAGCCAAGGCCTATGTCTTTCGACACTTCAAGCGCGGTGCGCGCAGTTTCGATGTGGGTTGTTTCCAGATCAATTATCGTTGGCACGGCGATGGTTTTCGCTCGATCGACGAGATGTTCGATCCCTTGGCGAACGCGCTTTACGCGGCGCGTTTCCTGCAGGACCTCCATGCCGAAACCGGCGACTGGACAAAGGCGGCAGGCGCATACCATTCGCGCACTGAAACCCATGCGCAGCGCTACGAGGCCCGGTTCACCGAAATCCTTGCTGATCTTGCGACGGATCCTGACAGGCCCGCGATCCTCGCACAGACGGCGGTACGCCAGAACCGGTTTCCATTGCTGAGGTCGGGACAGGCCCATGGGAGCAACGGGTCGCTGATGCCCGGAAGTGCCGGGCCTGTCCGCACTTTCATCGATTTCGGATCAGAGGAGCGTGGGTGATGAAAACCGGACTGACGATACAGGCAGTCTTTCAACCGACAATGCTGCTGGCCATGGCGCTTTTGGCGGTGATCGTGATGATGATCCTGCCAATGCCGGCCTGGGTTCTGGACATCGGGCTGGCGGTTTCGTTTGGTCTGGCGATCCTGATCTTCACGGTGACCCTTTTTGTCGAAAAGCCGCTGGATTTCTCGGCATTCCCCACCATCCTTCTCGCGTCACTTATGCTGCGCCTGTCACTGAATGTATCGTCCACCAAGCTGATCATCGGTGAGGGGCATACGGGCACGCGTGCCGCAGGCGGCGTGATCGAAGGCTTTGCCAATTTCGTCATGGGCGGCAGCCTTTTTCTGGGGCTCGTTGTCTTTGGCGTTCTGCTGATCGTGAATTTCATGGTGATCACCAAGGGTGCCGGTCGCATGGCCGAGGTGGGTGCGCGGTTCGCGCTGGACGGCATGCCCGGCAAGCAACTGGCCATCGACAGCGATCTGTCCGCGGGTGCCATTGATCACGCCGAGGCGCGCGCACGCCGCGAACGTGAGCAGCAGGAAACCACGTTCTTCGGGTCGCTGGACGGTGCCTCCAAATTCGTCAAGGGTGACGCGTTGGCGGGGCTGCTGATCACCTTGCTGAACCTGATCATGGGCCTTGTCATGGGTCTTGTCGTGCATGATCTGCCACTGGGAACCGCGTTTGAAACCTATGCGATCCTGACCGTGGGCGACGGGTTGGTCACGCAGATCCCAGCAGTCATCATCTCGATTGCGGCCGCACTTTTGCTGGCGCGCGGCGGCACCATCGGGGCAACTGACACCGCGCTGACAGCACAACTGGGCCGGTACCCGGCCGCCTTGGCCACAGTTGCCGTGATGATGGTTCTGTTCGGTCTGGTGCCCGGGTTGCCTTTCGTCCCCTTCGTTCTGGGTGGGGTGGTGCTGGGCTCGGCGGCGGCTCTGGTCCTTCGCCGCAAGACCCGCGAGGGACAGACCATGCTGGATGTCCAAAAGGACGAGGTGCCTGCCCCGCAGCCGCTGGGCGATGTGCTGGATCTTGATGATATCCACGTGGAATTTGCGCCCGATCTTGTGAACATGGTGCTGGACGCCGGCACCGGGCTGGACGTCCGCATCGCCAATATGCGCCTGCATGTGGCCAAGTCCTTTGGCCTGATCCTGCCGGAAATCAGGCTGACCGATGACGCGGCTTTGCCGCCGGGCACCTACGTGATCAGGATTCAGGGTGTAGAGCAGGTGCGCGCGCGGCTGTTTCCGGACAGGGTGCTGGCGTTGATGCCCGAGGGCAATGCCGCCATGCCCCCGGGAGAAGACGTTGCCGAGCCGGTGTATGGCGCGCCCGCGCGCTGGATTGCCCAAAGCGCGCGCGAGAAACTGGCGCTGGAAGGCGTGACCATCGTTACCCCGGCCGAGGTTCTGGCGACGCATCTTCTGGAAACGATCAAGCGCAACTTTTCGCGTCTCCTGTCGCTCAAGGCCCTGCGGCGCCTTCTGGACGAGATGGTGAACCTGTCGGATGCGACGCGATCCGAGGCGAACCGCAAGATGCTGGACGAGATGATACCGGATCGCGTGCCCATCGACCTGCTCCACCGCGTCACTCGCCTGTTGCTGGACGAGCAGGTGTCGATCCGCAACCTGCCCCTGATTCTCGAGGCAACTGGCGAAGCGCGCGCCGGGGGTCTAACCACGCCCGACGCGATCTGCGAACACGTCCGCCAACGGCTGGGCTTTCAGCTGGTTTCCGGCCTAAAGCGGACGGATGGCACGCTTCCGCTGATCCAGCTTGCGCCCGAATGGGAGGATACGTTCGCATCCTATCAGGTTGAAGGGGACCGCGGCGCGCTGGATATCGCCCTGCCACCCGAGATCTTTGCCAGGCTGACCGACGGCGTGGCCGCGAAGCTGACAGATGCCGCGGAACGCGGGGTTTATCCGGCACTGGTCACCGCGTCGCGTCGCCGTCGGTTCCAGCGCACGGTTCTGGCGGCCAAGGGCCTCGGCACGCCTGTGCTCTCGTTCGAGGAAATCGGCGTCGATGCCCAGCCGGCGCTTGTCGGCACGGTCGCGGCATGATCGAGCAGGCTGCGGCCTTGTCCGGTCTGACACAGGCTATGATCTGGCATGGCTTCGCGGTGTTCCTCCGGGTGGGTGCGCTGATTGCTTTGCTGCCCGGGTTTGGCGAAACATCCGTCCCCGTACGGATAAAGCTGGGCCTGGCGCTTGCCTTTACCGTGCCTGTGGCGGCTGTGGTTCCGCCTTTTTCCGGTGCACCCGATCTGTCGCGACTGGCGACGCTGGTTCTGACAGAGACGCTGGCGGGGACGCTGCTTGGCCTGTCCTTGCGGCTGTTCGTTCTGGGCCTTTCAGCCGCCGGGTCAATCGCGGCGCAATCCACCTCGTTGTCGCAGATGTTTGCCTCGGCCGGGTCCGACCCGCAACCCGCGATGGCACATGTCCTGGTGCTTGCCGGGCTGGCGCTGGCGATGATGACCGGCCTGCATGTCAAGGCCGTCAGCTTTGTCATCCTGTCCTATGATCTTTTTCCGCCCGCGCGCCTGCCCGATCCCGCTGTCGTGTCAACTTGGGGCATCGGCCTGGTCTCGCAGATGTTTGCGCTGGCCTTTTCGTTGGCCGCGCCGTTCGTCATTGTATCAGTGCTGTACAACCTGGCGCTCGGTGCCATCAACCGGGCGATGCCGCAACTGATGGTGGCCTTCGTCGGTGCGCCGGCCATCACCTTTGGCGGGCTTGCCCTGCTCATGTTGCTGTCGCCGCTGATCCTGCAGGTCTGGCTGGCCGCCATCGATGCCTTCCTGATCGCACCGCACGGGGCACCGTGATGAGCGCGCAGGAGGACGATGCCGAGAAATCCCACGAACCGTCGCAGCGCAAGCTGGATGAGGCCCGCAAGAAGGGTGAGGTTGCCAAGTCGCAGGATCTGTCGGTCGCGGCAGCCTATGGCGGGCTGTTGCTGGCGTTCCTTTTGACCGGCCTGCACGGGGTCGACCGTCTGGGCACCGCGCTCCAAAGCCTGATTGCACGCGCCGATAACTGGAGCCCAATATTCTTCGACGGCGCGGCCAGTGCACCGACCCTCGGGTTGATCGGCGCGGTCGCCGGGGCGGTCGCTCCCTGGTTCGCGATCCCGACGGCGGCGGTGCTGTTGACGGTGATTGCGCAGCGCGCCTTTATCGTGGCCCCGACCAAGCTGGCCCCGAAACTGAACCGCATTTCCTTGATCGCCAATGCCAAGAACAAGTTTGGCCGCAGCGGGCTGTTCGAGTTCGCCAAGAGCTTTGCCAAGCTGGTGATCTACTCCACCGTGCTATTCGTCTTTCTGAATGCCCGTCTGGAAGAGATGTCTGCCACTGTGCAGGCGGATCCCGGCGTGGCGATGGCGATCATGGCGCGGCTGTGCATGGAGTTCCTGCTGATCGCCTTGCTGGTGGCGCTGATGATCGGCGGCGTGGACTACCTGTTCCAGCATCACGAGCATCTGCGCAAGAACCGCATGTCACACAAGGAAATGCGCGACGAGCACAAGGAAACCGAAGGCGACCCGCAGATGAAGCAGTCGCGCCGCCAGAAGGCGCAAGAGATCGCCTCGCGCCGGATGATGCAGGATGTGCCAGGCGCGGATGTGATCATCGTCAACCCCACCCATTATGCCGTCGCCCTGAAATGGAGCCGCGCGCCCGGTACCGCGCCCGAATGCGTGGCCAAGGGCGTGGACGAGATTGCCAGAACCATCCGTGATATCGCACTGACGCATGGGGTGCCCGTTCATTCCGATCCGCCCACCGCGCGCGCGCTGTTCGCAACGGTCGAGATTGGGCAGGAAATCACCCCGGACCACTATCGTGCCGTGGCGGCTGCGATCCGTTTTGCTGATGTGCTCAAGCAAAAGGTGCGACGCAGATGACCGACCGTTACGCGGATCTGGCGCGGTTGACCGGCATGGTCTACCGCCAGCGACAAGCCGAGTTGCAGGCTTTGCGCGCCGAAGAACACAAGCTGCAAGAGGCAATGATGGCATTGCGCGACAATCGCCGCGCCTCGGCACAGGCGGATCACGCCGATCCGGTGCGCCAAAGCCTTGGGGCCGACATCTTGTGGCAGGGCTGGCTGGATGCGCGCCAGCGCGAGCTGAGCATCGAGATGGCGCGCCTGCGTGCTCGGCGCGAACCGGTCGAACAGCGGTTGCGACTGGCCTTCGGACGCGACCAGGTGGCGCAGAAACTGCATGAAAGAGCCGCGCAGGCAGAGCGTGCGCGGCGGGCCGCAAAGCAGCAGGGCTGACGGTGTGATCAGACGTCTTGCCGCGCGATGTCGGTGATCAGCACATTCGTCACGTCCCCCCCCATCACGCCCTGCGCCGCATCCAGCAGGGCCTGGCGCAGCGAATCCATGTTGCCGGATGTCGTGAAAGCGCCCCGAAACCCCCCGACGTTGGCGTGATCAAACAGCACCTGCAGGAAAACGTCGCGCAGTTTCGGCTCGCGGGCGAACACCGCGTCACTGGACCCTGCCCTGGCTTCGAGGCTGAGCGACAAGACCACCATGGATGCGACCCGTTCGCGGTCGACCACGGGCACGACAAACTGGTTGTTCAGCTTGACGTATTCCGGCTGCACCGGCGTGCTACCCGGGGTGATCTGTGCGGTTTCAACGGGTTTGCAATCAGGCAGCGAGGCCTGCTCGGACGTGTCCGGGCGCAAGGCCAGCCCCGCGCCGACACCGCCGCCGACACCGACAAGCACCAGCAGGATAGGAAGGATTTTGCCCATGATCGGCCTCCTGTTCAGAACGGCAACACGGCGTCCAGCACCTGTTGGCCATAGCGGGGTTGCTGCATGTCGGAAATCTGTCCGCGCCCGCCATAGGACACGCGCGCCGAGGCGATCTTGTCATAGGTCACCTCGTTCTGGCGCGAGATGTCCTCGGGGCGGATGTAGCCGGTGACCAGCAATTCGCGCATCTCGGCGTTGACGCGCACTTCCTGACTGCCGGAAACCGCCAGGACCCCGTTCGGCAGCACCTCGGTGACGGTGGCCGCGACACGCAGCGTCAGCTTTTCGTTGCGCCGGACCGATCCACTGCCGGAACTGGACGAGGTGGACGAGATCGACACCGCATCGGCCATCGACGCGCCGTCGGGCAATTTGTCGTCGATCCGTTGCGGGATGCCGAACAGGCTGGGCAGGCCCAGGCTTTCCGATCCGTCACGCGCCCGCTGGGTGTTGTTCGAGATCTCGGCCTTGTCGTCGATCTCGATCACCACGGTCAGGATGTCGCCGCGTTGCATGGCGCGGCGGTCGCCCAGCAGCGATTGCCGACCCGCCCGCCAGAGCGAGGCCTGATCGACCGGGCGCAGCATCTCTTGCCTCAGCGGCAGGCCGGGGCTGAACATCGCCTGATGATCGGCGGTGTCCTGGATGGGCGTGAAACTTGGGGCCTTGCCCAGGTGATCGCCCCGTCCGCAGGCGGCGATCAGCGCAAGAGCGGCAAGGGCGGGCAGGGTTCTCGGCGTCATTTCATACCTTCCACAAGGACAGAACCATCGGGTTGCACCCTTCCGGTCACCGGGTTGCGCGAGCTCAGGTTCAGCACGCGGATCAATTCACCAGCACCGGCGCGGGCCAGCGCCCGTGCCTCGGTCTCGATGCGTAGAATGGTGGAATCGTACACCAGCGGGACGATCTGGTTGCGCTCGACGACCGCGGGCGGGCCGATGTCGCCGGGGCGCAGGGGGCGGCCCGCATAAACCGTCACGCGGGTTTCCTGCCCGATCACTTGCGCGGGATCCGACAGGCCGGTGTCGGGCCCGTCGCGCAGGATCAGATCGGCACCCGTCACGATGGTCTGCGCCCGCAAGGTGCGCGCGGCCACCAGCATGTCGGCCTGCGCGGGCGCTGCGGCCAGCAAGGGGATCAGCCAGACCCAGCGCATCACCGCACCTGCACCGTGGCACCCAGCATCTGGTCGGCGGCGGATATGACCTTGGAATTCAGCTCGTATCCCCGCTGTGCCTCGATCAACTCGGTGATCTCGCGCACCGGATCGACCGAGCTGTCCTCAAGATAACCCTGCCGCAGCGTGCCCAGCCCGTCCTGACCCGGCGCCGCGACCAGCGCAGGCCCCGACGCCTCGGTCTCGGTGAACAGGTTCGACCCGATCGCCTCCAGCCCCTTGGGATTCGTGAACCCGACAAGGTTGAACTGCCCCAGAAGCTGCGCCTCGGCGGCAAGATTGAAATAGGCATAGACCTCGCCATCGGCATTGATCGAGACCGAGCGCGCATCGGCGGGGATCACGATTTCGGGCTGCACGGGAAAGCCGTCCGATGTCACGATCAGCCCGTCGCCAGTGCGTTTCAGCCCGCCATCGCGGGTGTATCCGGCCTGCCCGCCGGGCAGCGTGACCTCAAGATACCCCAGCCCGTCGATGGCAACATCCAGGTCGCCGCCCGTCTGGCTCAGCGCGCCCTGCGCCAGGTTGACCGACACCGACGATGGGCGCACGCCCAGCCCCAGTTGCACGCCGGTGGGCAGCACCGTGCCATCGGCGGCATTCACGGTGCCTGCGCGCGCGGCCTGCTGATAATGCAGGTCGGAAAACTCGGCCCGGCGCGCGTTGTAGCCGGTGGTCGACATATTGGCGAGGTTGTTGGAAATCGTTTCAACCCGCATCTGTTGGGCGGACATGCCCGTGGCTGCGATCTTCAAAGCGCGCATTGCGGCCTCCTGCGGTTAACGGATGAATGTCTTGACGGCCGAGCGGATGCGCTCGTCCTCGGTTTCCAGGAATTTCTGACCCAGCTCATAGGCGCGCTGCACCTCGATCATGCGGGCGATCTGGCCCAGCGGATCGACGTTCGATCCTTCCAGAAAGCCTTGCAGGATGCGCGCCTCTTCGACCGGTTCGATCCCGTCCTCGGACCGGAACATGACACCATCCTCGCGGATCAGGCTGTTGGGGTCGGCGGGACGAAACAGGCCGATCTGGCCCAGTGGCTGGCCATCGCTGCTGATCGTGCCATCGGCGGAAATGCCCAATGCCCCGGCATCGGGCGGCACGAAAATCGGTGCGCCCCCCGCATCCAGCACACGAAACCCGTCAGGGGTGACAAGATCGCCCTCGGCATTTGGGGTGAAACTGCCCGCGCGGGTCAGCCGCTCGCCCCGAGGCGTTTCGATCAGGAAGAATCCCTCGCCCTCGATTGCCAGATCAAAGCGCCCGTTGGTCTGGGTCAGCGCGCCCTGCATCAGCGAGGTATTGCGCACATTCGCCGTGGCCATCGACAGCGACGGCCCGTCCGTCACGCGTTTTACATGCTCGGCAAAGATCAGCCCCTCTTGCCGGAAACCGGTGGTGGCCATGTTGGCGATATTGTTCGCCACCACCCGCATTTCGCGCATCAGCCCGGTCTGCCGGGTCAGCGTGGTATAGCCTGTATTGTCCATATCCTGCTCTTTTTCGGGTCAGCCGCTGATCATCAGCGGCACAAGCGTATCTTGAAAGAAACTGACCAGCGTCTGGGTCATGAAGCCCATCGAGATCCAGTAGACGATCACGATGGCCGCCAGTTTCGGCACGAATGTCAGGGTCATTTCCTGGATCGAGGTCAGCGCCTGAAACAGTCCCACGACCAGCCCCGCCACCAGCGCCACGGACAGGATCGGCACCGAGATGATCACAGCCACCCATAGCCCCTGTCGCACCGTGTCGTAAAAGACGCCCTGATCCATGTCTCAGACCGGCATCCGCAGGATTTCCTGATAGGCCTCGACCACCTTGTCACGCACCGCCACGGCGGCATCGACGGCCAGTTCGGTCTGAGTCAGGGCCTGCACCAGCGCGTGCGGATCGGCCTCGCCGGTCATCGCGGCCTGGGCCGTCGCCTCGGTCTGTTGCAGCGTCGCGGTGAAATCGCGCGCCAAGTTCAACGCGGTCTCGCCCGCGCCTGTGCCGGGTTGCGGTTCGGTGGCGGGACGCGCGGCGGCATAGTTCTGCCCGGCTAGGGCGGCAATGGTCTGCATCTGGGGTCTCCTTTGGGGTTAGCCGGCTTTACCGGCGCAGCAGGTCCATCAGGGCGGTGGACATCTGCCTGGTCTGGTCGAACATTTTCAGATTCGCCTCGTAGCTGCGTTGCGCTTCTCGCGCGTCCGCGATCTCGATCACCAGATCGACGTTGGAACCAAGAAAATGCCCGGTTTCATCCGCCATCGGGTGCGAGGGGTCGTAGATCCTGTCAAGCTCGCTGCGGTCCAGCTTTACGCGGCCGGTGCTGACCGAGCTTACACCGTCGCGCTGCATCTCGGCCTCGAACGGGATCGCCTTGCGGCGGTATCCGGGGGTGTCGGCATTGGCGATGTTCTCCGACACGTGGCGCAGGCGCTGCGCCTGTGCGGTCAGACCGCTTGCCGATACCGACAGGGATTTTGAAAAATCGCTCATATCATGTGCTCCTTACCGGCGGCCGACCGTGCTGCGCAGGATGGTCAGCGCGCTTTTGTAGATCGCCAGCGCGCGGTCATGCTGGCGCTTGGCATCGACCGCATGCAGCATCTCGTGCTCCAGTGTGACGGCGTTGCCATTCGGGTTGGTGTCATTGCCGCTGCGCTCCATGGCGGCCAGCGATATCTGCCCCTGCACACTGCCGTTCAGGTGCTGCCCCCGGGTGGCGCGCAGATCGACGCGATCGGGTGCCACCATGTCTGCAAAGGCGCGCAGGTCGCGCGCCTTGTAGCCGGGCGTATCGGCATGGGCGATATTCTGGGCGATCGTGGCCTGACGTGCACCGGCATGGGTGGCCATGGCGTGTGACAGGCGGAAAATCTGCAAATTCGCGAACATCCGGGCTTCTCCCTCGGTAACTACACCGATGTTTAACCCCGATTCCTTTAGAAACGGTTTTCAACAGATTATCGGAGAGTGCGATGCCCCAGACCCAGCTATCCCCCCTGTTGTCCGACCTGCAATCGCTGTCCTGCGTGCGCGATGTCGGGCGCGTGACAGGGGTTTCCGGTGGGCTTGTCCGCGTTCAGGGTCTGGGCGCGCTGGCCCGCCTTGGCGACCGGTTGCGCCTTGTGCGGCGCGACGCGCCCCCGCTTGAAGGGGAGGTCGTGCAACTGGCCGAAGGGCATTTGACGATGCTGCCCGAGGATGGGCTGGCGGGTGTGTCCCTGGGTGACCGGGTCGTGCTGGCCGGGGCGGCGCGGATCGCACCCTGCGACGGCTGGATCGGGCGGCTGATCGATCCGATGGGCCGGCCGCTGGACGGGCGGCCGCTGCCCGCAGGTGATACGCCCCGCGATCTGCTGGCCCCGCCGCCCCCCGCCGCACAGCGTCGCGGGCTTGGTCCGCGTCTGGGCACAGGGATGCGGGTTTTCAACACGCTCTTGCCACTGGTGCAGGGGCAGCGGATGGGCCTGTTTGCCGGGTCCGGGGTGGGCAAGACGCGGCTGCTGGGGCATCTGGCGCAGCATGTGCAGGCCGATGTGGTGGTCATCGCCCTGATCGGCGAGCGTGGGCGCGAGCTGGGCGAATTCGTGCATCGCGTGCTGGGGCCTGACGGCATGGCGCGGGCGGTGATCGTGACCGCCACCTCGGATCAGTCGCCGTTGCTGCGCCGCCGCTGCGCCTGGACGGCGATGTGCGTGGCAGAGCATTTCCGCGATGCCGGGCGTCAGGTGCTGCTGCTGGCCGATTCGATCACCCGCTTTGCCGAGGCGCATCGCGAGATCGCCGTTGCCGCGGGCGAGGCGGCGGCCCTGCGCGGCTATCCTGCCTCGACCGCGCACACCATCATGGCGCTGGCGGAACGCGCCGGGCCGGGCACGCAGGGCATGGGCGATATCACCGCGCTGTTCACCGTTCTGGTCGCGGGCTCGGATATGGAGGAACCCGTGGCCGACATCCTGCGCGGGGTGCTGGACGGGCATGTGGTGCTGGATCGAAAGATCGCGGAACGCGGGCGGTTTCCGGCCATCGATCTGCCGCGCTCGGTTTCGCGCAGCCTGCCCGAGGCCGCGGACGAGGCCGAAAATGCCGCCATCTCCGAGGCGCGCCGCCTGCTGGGGGCCCATGACGAGAACGAGATGATGATTCGCGCGGGTCTTTATGCGGCAGGCAGTGATCCGCTTCTGGATCGTGCCATCGGTATCTGGCCCGAGCTTGACGCTTTCCTGGCCGAAACCGAAAGCCAGGGCATCACCGACAGCTTTGCACGGCTGCGGCTGCTGTTGCGCCGCGCCGGGAGTCAGACCGGCCGATCCGGTTAGGCCGGATCAGAACAGCCGCGGCATCGATTGGAGCAAGGTCAGCGCAAGCGCGCCTGAACTGGGCACCGCGGTTTCGGCCACCTGCGCGCGCAGCAGATAGCGCTGGATCAAGGCCTCGCGCGTCTCGGGTCTGGCCAGATCGGCAAAACTCTCGACGCCCAACTGGCCGCGCGCCTTGTCGCTGAAGACTTCCCGCTGCCTGTCCAGATCAAGCTGACCAAAGCTTTTGGGAAGGCCCAGCGCCACTTCGAACACCTCGCGCAGGGGGCCGGTGCCCATGACGCGGAACCATTTCGTGGCGTCGCTGCCCTGTTCGGACACGATCTGCGGCAGTTGACGGTCCGCATTCAGGGCCAGCCGCATGGCGTTGTCCTGATCGCCCACCGCCAGTTCGAACGCCTGCTGGCGATACTGCGCCACGATCTTTGCGCCAAAGTCGCTCAGCTTGGTGTTGGGAACGGGGAAATCACCGAATCCGAACCCATTGGACAGACGCTTGTAGCGATCATCGGCCAGCTTGTTCGACAGTGCCTTTGGGTCAAGCGTGCCATCCTCCAGGACCTTGCGGATGAAGAACCGGTTGTCGATATCGTCCTGCAGGCCATAGGCCCCAAGGGCTACGCGCAGCAACCGGCGGTCGCTCACCAACTGCTCGGCACTGTCGATCTGGCCGATCTTTTCCAGAAAGTAATCGGTGTCGCGGGCGATCTGGACGCCCTGGTTGAAGGTTTCTGTCTGCGTCGCCATCGTGCGCTGCAAGAAGCGCCAGCCGACCAGACCGCCTGCGGGGATGACCGGCTGAAAGCTCATCGTGTGGATGCCGCCAGCAGGCGGTCCTCGCGCGGGATCAGACGGCGCAGCGCCTTGAGGCAATGGTAGTACCGCCGGGCAATCAGCGCCTCGGTCGCGGCGGCCAGTTGCGCGCGGCTGTCAGGGTCGGTCAGCACCTGGCTCAGCTCCTCGATCCGGCGCAGCAATTGCTGCTGCGCATCATCCGGGTCCATATCGCCGGACAGGACAAGCTGCGCGGCATAACAGACGCGGCGCACGGGGGTGCGGGCCTCTTCGGGATGGATCGCATCGCGCAGACGCAGGATATGCGCATCCGGTGTCATGATCGCCAGCCGCGCGCGACGGTCGCCGTTCTCGATCACGGCCCCGTTGACCAGCACGCGTTCCTTGGGGTTGAGTTTCAGGACAAGTCCGCTCATCACGCTGTGCCTTCCTTGCGCAATCCGCGCATGACGGTGGTATTCACCTCGATCAGCGGTGCGACCGGCGCTGCGCCGCGCAGAACCTTCCGGCTGTGAGCTTCGGTGAATTCGGCCAAGTAGAACAGGCGCGCGCGCAGGTCAGCCGGCAGCGCATTGTCGGTGTCGGCCACGGCTGCGGCCAGCGTGACCCACAGGCGGCGATTGTCATGCAGCGCCTCGGCCAGTTTGGCAAATCCGCGGGTGCCTTGCCGGGCCGCTCCGGCCATGCGATGCGTGATACGGGCAAACGCTTCGTATTCCACGCCGCGCGGGGTGCGGATCGGGGTGGCTTGTGATTGATAGGCGCGCTGCGCCAGACGTTGGGTGTTCACGTCTGTTCCTTCCGGGTTGCGATGCTTTGGGGATCGGATGCCGGGGGCGCGGTGAAACGCCCCCGGTCACTTCCGGATTTAGCGGAAGAGCGACAGGATGCTCTGCGGGGCCTGGTTGGCGATCGACAATGCCTGGATACCAAGCTGCTGCTGCACCTGCAGCGCCTGCAACCGGGCCGAGGCTTCTTCCATATCGGCATCCACCATGGTGCCGATCCCCGACCGCAGGGCGTCGGTCAGGCCGCTGATGAAATCCTGCTGGATTTCCAGCCGCCCCTGAACCGAACCAAAGGCCGCACCAGCGTCGATCGAGGTCTGGATCAGGCCTTCGATGCCGGCCAGCGCCGCTGCGGCACCTTCTGCCGATGTCACATCGAACTCTTCCAGCAGGTTCAGACCCCCGCCAGCCGTACCGCCCGTGGTGCGGTTGACGTCACCGGCCGCGATGCCTGTGATCGCGGCATCGGTGTTGTTGGTCACGTTGATGATGGCCGGATCGGTATCGCTGATCGAAAAGGTGACATCGGCCCCTTCACGCGCCGCGACAAAGTTCAGCCGGTTGACCATTTCCGACGCGACCGAGGCGGCAGTGTCACCCTGACGCACCACATAGCTGACCTGATCCCCGGCGGCGACCGCCGTGCCGGCCATGCTTTCGATGTTGTAGGTCGTGCCATAGGTCACGTTGGCCGGTACGACGGTCATGAAGGCCGAAGTGCCACCCGCAGCAAGGGAAGGAATGGCCGTGGCTGCCGTGCCGCCCGCTGTCGTGCCGTCGGTTGCAGCACCGACACCAAGATCGGCCTTGGTCACATCGATTTCGCTCGATGCGACGCCGCTGCCGCTGCGATCCAGCGAGGACAGCACGCTGATCTGGTTCGACCCGGGTGCCGCCACAGCGGTTTCGGTGTTCGACAGCAGGTTCAGACCGTTGAACTGCGCGGCCTTGGTAACCGCGTCGATCTGGCTGCGCAGGGCCGCGATATCGGTCTGGATCTTGTCGCGATCCACGTTTTCTTCCTGCGAGGCAACGACCTTGCCCTTGATCTCGGTCAGCAGGTCGGTGACCGTTTCCGCGGCCTGACGGGCCACCGCGACGGTGGACTGGCCCAGGCTCAGGCTGTCCTGAATGCCCTTGAAGCCCTTGACGTCCGATTCCATCACCTTGGAAATGGCCCAGACAGCGGCGTTGTCCTTGGCTGTGGCCACGCTTTTGCCAGTCGAAATCTCGTTCTGGGTCGTGGCAAGGTTCTTGTTGATCGACTTGAGCGTTTGCAGCGTGACCATGGCGCCGTTGTTGGTCAGAATGCTCGACATGAGGTGTTCCTTTGGTCTGAAAGGCGGTTTCCGCCCGTTTGGGTATCCCGTCCCGCGACGCGGGCTCGGGGCGACCGTCTTCTGACGTTTGCGGGACTGGCCCTTGCCATCCCCGCGCCACCCGGAAGGTGCGCCGCCAAACTGGCGTTCAAACCGCTAAAAGAACCTTAACTTGCCCCGCCGATTTCCACCGCATTTGACTGAACATCGCGCCGAATTTGACGGGCTCAGGCGCGCCGTTCGACCTGCGGACGGGTCAGCCCTTCGATGCTCTGTCTGCGCCCGCTCTGATCATAGGTGTTGAGCGTGTTGCGCACGTCGCGCAGGGCCTGCAGGCGGCTGGCCACGGCGCGGATTCCCTCCAGCGCGCTGTTGAGCAATTCCTGATTCCGCGCGGCCTTGGCTTGCAGACCGTCCAGACGGGTGTGTTCATGGCCCGACACCTGTGTCAGCAGACGTTCCTTTTCATCGGCCAGCCGTCCCAACCCTTCGATGTCGCCTGCCAAAAGCGCCGCGCGCTCGCGATCCAGCAGATCCTCCAGCGCATCGCAGATCATGTTCTGTGCGTCGTCAGTCATCCTGTTTCTCCTTCAGGGCGTTGAAAATGGTTTCGGCCAGGCCGATTCCCCCGCGTTCAGCCAGCGCGCGCGCCTGTTCGCGCACCAGGAACGATGAAAACTGATCCTCGCCTGCGCCGCCGCCGAATCCGTCGGGCGATTTGCCAAGCCCCGCCGACGTCAGCATTTCCGCCAGGAAACTCGCCTCAAGCTCGGTCGCGACCCTGCGCAGGCGGGCGTTGTCGGGCGGTGGCGCTGTGGGCGAAACCGGGGGCAGGTCGGTCATTGGCGGGCTTCCTTCAATTCGACGGATTTTTCCGATCATGCCTGTCGAGCGGTAAAGAACCGGTAACCAACACCCCCCATAGTCCCGGTGATCCAGAACGGAGCAGCCATGATACCCCTGATCCCCCCCATGCCCGGGGCACTGCCCCCGAACGCACCCCCTGCCGGCGGCCCCAGGATGCCGGATGGCCGCGCATTTATGGATGCGTTTTTGGCGCTGGCAGAGGATGACGCGGACAAACCGACCACCATGACCCTCGCACCGCACGACACCGAAGAGGACGAGCCAAAACCAAAAAACGAACACGCCGTCGGGTCGGACACCCCGGATGCCAAGCATCAAAACACAGGGCAGGAGCAGCCGGATTTTTCCGCACGGGCACCGAGAATGTCAGGGGCGCGCGCCCGGGATGCGGATGAATCGCCCCTTCGACCGCATGAAAAAGGCCCGGAAATCGTAGATCCGGTTGGAAACCCGCCCGACACGCCCCCCCGTGGATCGGAAATACCCGCAGTCGCCACACAGTCGGCTAGTGTGGCGGCACCGGATCGTCCATCGCCTCAGCCCGCCAGACCCGTCGCTGCGCAACGGGCAGATGCGCCGCGGCAACAAACACCCCTTTTGCGCCCCAGGCAATCAAGCCCGCCGCCGCGCGTGGATATACCGGTCGGAGCCGCGCATTGGACAGCGACGATCCCTGCCACACAAGATCAAAAAACCGGCCATGCCCGGCCTTCCGACGTCCCGGCCCACCACCCTCGCATCGGCGCTTTCACCCCTGCACCCAACCGGCCACCCTCGTCAGAGCTGGTCAAGGTCGATACTCCCACCGGCGGACGCCCTCCCACCGTACTGAAAACGCCGAACACCACGGGCAGAGGGCCGGGCAAGGTCGATGTGGGCGCCGGGCCCGTACCTAGCCCTGCTGAGCGCCTTGAAACCAGCCAGACAGTCGCGCCCCAGTCGCGCAGCGTATTGACCCAAGACACTGTTACTCCGACCATCAAGGGCGTGGATCAACCTGCCGAAACCCCTTCGCCGGGCCAACGCCTCGCAACTCAGGCGCAGCTTCACCCTTCTGCAACATCAACCGTGCGCAAGGCGGTCGAACCCGATCGCGCCGCCCGCGGTTCTGTTCCGCGTTCCGCAGGTGAGGTCAATTTACCGCTGACAGCAAACCCGGGCATGACTGTCGAACCCGACCCGTCCACGGTTGCCCGATCGGCGCCGAACAGCGCAGAAACAATCAGACGTGACCTGCCGACACGTGATCAGATGCCTGATGCACCAGCTCTGGCCGAGCCGCGACCTGCACCCGACCCCAGTGCCCCATCCAGGATGGCAGAAGCGGTTCCGCCCGACCCACGCCCGCAACTCTCGGCACAGGGTGACGTGCGGGACCAGTCCCGTGCTGGCACGGTCGGGTCGCCACACGGAAGGCCCTTGCCAGAACGGGGCATCCCGAATGCCGCGCCCATACAGCCAGAGTCGCTGAACGTCACCGTGGCGGCTCCTCGGCAAGCCCCGGCGCAGTTGATGGCCGGTGTGTTCGACCCGCTGCAGCGAACGGCCGTGCAACCTGAATCGACGCAACCCTCCGTTGGACCCCAGCCGCTGCTTTCGGCAGGCAGCCCCCCACAGGAGTCCATCAGGCCACAACCACCAGGCCCGGACCGGCCAATCCAGCCCGAATTCCCGCCGCACCCAACGGCCCCGCGTGACCTGTCGAGCCGCGCCACCGCAGCCACGCGGCCGCAGCCCTATACTGTCGGGCAGGTGCCCCTTGCCATGCCGCAGACCGGTGCGACAAGCCGGCGGGAAGGGACCGGTCCTCTCGCGCCTGATGAGGACAGGCTTGTCACCGGATCAATTGGCATCGCAGATGGCCCGGCCGAACGCGCTGCTCTTACCGCTTCCGCGCCGTCCATCGACCCTGCATCGCGACCGGGCACCGCCGCCATGGGTCAGCAGATCGCCCGCCAGATCGCCGATGCCGTGCCGCGCAATGGCGATGCGGCGCTGGAAATCACCTTGCATCCCGAAGAACTGGGGCGTCTGAAACTGACCCTTGTGTCGGGCGAGGGCGTGCCGGTGCTGCATGTTCTGGCGGACCGGCCCGATACGATGGACCTGATCCGCCGCCATATCGACCTGCTGACGCGGGAATTCGCGGCGCAGGGCTTTGCCGGGCTGGATGTCGCGCTGGGCCAGGACCGCCGCGCGCAAGGCCAGTCACGGGGTCAGTCTGCGGCCTCCGGACCCGATGCGGCGCTGACCGCTGCCGACCCCGCCCCAACCCCGCGCCCCGCGATCTCGCAGGGTGGCGGCCTTGATATCCGTCTGTAAGGAGACCCCAGATGACCGAACTTTCCGGCATACAGCCCGCGTTTTCAGCCGCGTCGGCAAGCCAAAGCACGCCCTCTGTCGGGGCAAAGGCCACGCTCAGTTCTGATTTCGAGACGTTTCTGAAAATGCTGACCGTGCAGATGCAGAATCAGGACCCTCTGAACCCGGTCGATTCGTCGGATTACGCGGTGCAACTGGCCACGTTTTCCTCGGTCGAGCAGCAGGTGCTGACCAACGATCTGCTGGGCACTCTGGTCGGCCAGTCCGGCGCTGGGCTGGACAAGCTGGCCAATTGGGTCGGGATGGAGGTGCGCGTGCCCGGCACCGCCAGCTTTGATGGCAAGCCCATCGCGGTCTGGGCCGAACCTGCGCCGGGGGCCGATCGCGCCTTTCTGGTGGCACGTGACAGCTACGGAAACGAGATCACGCGCCACCGCGTCGCAGGCGATGGCGGTCGGCAGGACTGGTCGGGCAACCTTGAGGCGGGGGGCACCGCGCTGCATGGCACCTACACGTTCGAGGTGGAAAGCCAGACCGCCGATGGCACCGTGATCGACAGACGGCCGGCAGAAATCTACACCACGGTGGTCGAGGTGCAAAGCACTCCGCGTGGCCTGCGACTGGTCACTGGCGGTGGCGATCTGGTCGCGGCCAGCGCGGTGACGGCCCTGCGCCAGCCCTGATGCTTGTTCCGCAGGCGGAATGGCAGTAGCGTCCTGCGCTGATGCCAGCCGACCGGAATGACCCAGCGTGACCAGACCTGCCCCATGCTGTCCGCCCATGGCGGACGACCCGGCCTTGCGCGGGTGGGTGACGCAGAACGCCGCGTGGCACCCGTTGCCCGGTGGGCGCACCAACGACCTCTGGCGCGTCGTGACGTCGGACTGCGCGCTGGTGGTCAAACTCTATCGCCCGGCACAGGCCTCGCCTCTTTTTCCCAACGATCCGGTGGCCGAGGCTGCCGCCTTGCGGCATCTGCATGGTCGGGGTCTGGCGCCCGCTTTCGTGGCGCTGGTGGACACGCAATACGGCACCTGTCTGATCTATCGCCATGTGACCGGCGCACCGGGGGCTGTTGCGCCTGCCGATCTGGGCCGGGTTCTGGCGCGGCTGCATCGCACAACACCCCCGGCCGGGTTGCGACGCATCCCTGCGGGCAGCGCCGCGATACTGGCGCAGGGTGACCGGATGCTGGCGGCCTGCACCGGTGCGGGTGATCTGTTGCAGCTCAGGCCCGCCATCGACCTGCCCGCCGCCGATCCGGTGTTCCTGCACGGCGATCCGGTGCCCGCCAATGTGATCGCCACTGCCGATGGTCCTGTCCTGATCGACTGGCAATGCCCCGCGATCGGTGACCCGCTCGAGGATCTGGGGCTGGCCCTGTCACCGGCCATGCACCATCTGTATGGCATGGGGCCGCTGACCGCCGCGGCGCGCGATGCGCTGCTGGCGGGCTATGCAAATCCGGCGGTCGCGCACAGGTATCGCGCGATGGCCCCTGCGCTGCACTGGCGCATGGCGGCCTATTGCCATTGGCGATTGCAGCATCGCGGTCACACCGGGCAGGACGAAACCGCCCTGCGGCTGGAGGTCGAGGCGCTGAAAGCCGCCGCTCAGTCCAGCAGATAGATCAGCGCGGCCATTGCCACCGCCCCGCCCGATGCGCTCAGCCCCGCACCCAGCCACAAAAGCCACGTTTCGCGTGTCGCGGGCGGTTCGGGCGGCAGCGCCTGCCGGATCAGCGCCGCCTCGACCAGACCGGGCAGGCGCGGGCCGAACCGGGCCAGCACCATCGCCGTCTTGCCCAGATCGCGCGCCAGCGCCTTTGGTCCGATGGATTGGCGGATGTAATTCTCGACGACCGGCTGCGCCACTTTCCAGATGTTGATCTGCGGGTTCAGCGACCGCGCCACCCCTTCGACCACCACCATGGTGCGTTGCAGCAGGATCAGCTCGGTCCGGGTTTCCATGCCGAACCGTTCCGTCACCTCGAACAGGTAGCTCAGCAAGCGGCCCATCGACACCTTGGTGGCATCCAGCCCGAAAATCGGCTCGCCCACCGCACGCAGCGCGCGGGCGAACTCGTCGACATCCTGGTCGGCGGGCACGTATCCCGCCTCGAAATGCACCTCGGCGACGCGTTTGTAATCCTTGCGGATGAAGCCATACAGGATCTCGGCATAGACGCGGCGGGTGTATTCGTCGATATGGCCCATGATCCCGAAATCATAGGCGATGATGTCGCCATCGGGGGCCACCTTGAGGTTGCCCTGATGCATGTCGGCGTGAAAGAAACCGTCGCGCAGCGCGTGGTTCAGGAACAGTTGCAGCACCCGTTCGCCCAGCACCGCGCGGTCATGCCCGGCCGCGTCCAGCGCCGCGTTGTCGCCCATCGGCTGCCCCTCGGCCCAGCCCATGGTCATCACCCGTCGGCCCGAATGGGGCCATTTGATCTCGGGCAGGGTAAAGCCTTCGTCATTGGCGGTGTTGGCGGCGAACTCGCTGGCCGAGGATGCCTCGAGCCGCAGGTCAAGCTCGCCCATGACCACGCCCTCGAAATGGGTGATCACATCCATCGGGCGCAAGCGTCGCGCCTTGGGGCCCAGCAGTTCGATCACCGTGGCGGCCAGGTAGAAGGCGTCGATATCCTTGCGAAAGGCGCGTTCGATGCCGGGACGCAGCACCTTGATCGCCACCGCCTCGCCGGTGTCGCGCACCCGCGCCTTGTGCACCTGCGCGATCGAGGCTGCGGCGACAGGCTCGCTGATCTCCATGAAAATGTCGTCGGCAGGCACGCCAAGCTCGGTTTCGATGCTGCGCTTGGCCTCGGCCAGCGAGAAGGGTGGCAGCTTGTCCTGCAGCACCCGCAACTGGTTGGCCAGCTCGTCGCCCACCACGTCGGGCCGGGTCGAGAGCACCTGACCGAACTTGATATAGGCCGGGCCCAGCGCCGACAGCGCCCGGGTGGCGGGCGGCATGCCCGGATCGCCCTTGTAGCCCAGCCAGCGAAACGGCCAGACCACGCCGCGCAACACGATGCGCAGGGGGCGCGGCGCGTCCAGCGCATCCATCACCGCGCGCATCGCACCCGTGCGCTCCAGCGTGGCGCCGGTGCGGATCAACCGCCAGAGGTTGTGGGGTCCGCGCATCAGATCTTCCAGCCGGAGTGCAGGCAGGCGATCCCCATGGACAGGTTGCGATACTTGGCATTGCCGAATCCCGCCGCGCGCACCATCCCCAGGAACGTGTCCTGATCGGGGAACTTGCGAATGGATTCGACCAGATACTGATAGCTGTCGCGATCGCGCGCGATCACCTGCCCCATGCGCGGAATGATGTTGAACGAATACAGGTCATAGACCTTCTGCATGATCTCGTTCGGGATCTGGCTGAACTCCAGCACCATCAGACGCCCGCCGGGGCGCAGCACGCGGAACGCCTCGTTCAGCGCCTCTTGCGGGCGGGTCACGTTGCGGATGCCAAAGCTGATCGTGTAGGTGTCAAACGTGTTGTCGGCAAAGGGCAGGGCCATCGCATCGCCCACAACCCAATCCAGGTTGTCGGCCTGCTGTTCGGCCTCGGCCCGCTTGCGGCCCTCGATCAGCATCGGCTCGGTCAGGTCCAGCACGGTGGCATGGGCGCGGCCTGCCCGCTTGAGGTAGCGAAAGGCGATATCGCCCGTCCCGCCCGCCACGTCCAGCAGCCTTGTGCCGGGGCGCGGGGCCAGCCAGTCCATCATCGCATCCTTCCAGATGCGGTGGATGCCAAAGCTCATCGCGTCGTTCATCACGTCGTATTTCGAGGCCACCGACCCGAACACGCCGCGCACGCGCCCGGCCTTTTCGGATTCGGGGATGTCCGTGAACCCGAAATGGGTGGTTTTCTGGGTCTCGTCGCTCATGGGGCTTGCCGTTCCTTTGCCTGTGCCCTTCTTATAGGGCGCTGAGGGGGCGCTGCAATGCGCCCTTCTGTCTTACAGGAGTATGTGCATGCCCGAACTGCCCGAGGTTGAAACCGTCCGAAGGGGGCTTGCCCCGGTGATGGAAGGGGCGGTGATCGCGCGCGCGGATGTCAACCGCCCCGACCTGCGCTGGCCGTTTCCGCCCGACATGGGCCCGCGGCTGACCGGTCGGCGGGTGCAGGCGCTGCGGCGGCGGTCGAAATACATTCTGGCCGATCTCGATTCGGGGGAAACCCTGCTGATCCACCTTGGGATGTCGGGGCGGATGCTGGTGTCCGGCGATCCCTTGGGCATTTTTGTGCACGAACACCCGGCAACGGAAAAGCACGATCACGTCGTGTTTCACATGGCCAACGGCGCGCGCGTCACCTTCAACGACCCGCGCCGCTTTGGCGCGATGGACATGATGCCGACCGCCGGGGCCGACACCCACAAACTGTTGGCGGCCCTCGGGCCCGAACCGCTGGGCAACGGGTTCAGCGAGCCGCATCTGGTGGCGGCGTTGCGCGGGCGCAACACGCCGGTCAAGGCGGCGCTGCTGGATCAGCATGTCGTGGCCGGTCTGGGAAATATCTATGTGTGCGAGGCACTTTACCGGGCCCGTATCCATCCGGCGCGCAAGGCCGGGCGCATCTCGGCGGCGCGGGTGGCATCGCTGGTGCCGATCATCCGGCAGGTGTTGACGGATGCCATCGCGGCAGGCGGATCATCCCTGCGCGATTTCCGGCAGGCCGATGGTGAACTGGGGTATTTCCAGCACGCTTTCGATGTCTATGGCCGCGAGGGTCAGCCCTGCCGCACACCCGGCTGTCAGGCCAGGATCGCGCGCATCGTGCAATCGGGCCGATCCAGCTTCTACTGCACGTCATGTCAAAGATAGCTTGAACCGGGGCGCAAGGGTGGTAATCGTGTCGGACTAAGCGAAACAAGCGAAAGCGAAACTTCATGGCCTATGAGACGATCATCGTCGAAGTAGAAGACCACGTCGCCCTCATCAAACTCAACCGTCCTGATGCAATGAATGCCCTCAACGGCCAGTTGCTGAGCGAGCTGGCGGATGCGTTGTCGGCGGCGCAGGACAATGACAAGGTGCGCTGCATCGTGATCACCGGCAGTGAAAAGGCATTCGCCGCCGGGGCCGACATCAAGATGATGAGCGACAAGAGCTTTGTCGACGTGTTTGCAGGTGACCTTTTCACCACCGAAACCGAGGCCATCGCCCGGGTGCGCAAGCCGATGATCGCAGCGGTCTCGGGCTATGCGCTGGGCGGCGGCTGCGAACTGGCCATGATGTGCGATTTCATCATCGCCTCGGACACGGCCAAGTTCGGACAGCCCGAAATCAACCTCGGCGTCATGGCCGGCATCGGCGGCACCCAGCGCCTGACCCGCGCCATCGGCAAGGCCAAGGCGATGGACATGAACCTGACCGGGCGATTCATGGACGCCGAAGAGGCCGAGCGCGCGGGCCTGGTCAGCCGCATCGTGCCCTGCAAGGAGCTGATGAAGGAAACCATGGCCGCCGCGGGCAAGATCGCCGAGAAATCGATGATCACGGCGATGGCGGTCAAGGAATCCGTGAACCGCTCGTTCGAGACCTCTCTGCGCGAAGGGATGCTGTTCGAACGCCGGATGTTCCACGCGCTGTTCGCCACCGATGACCAGACGGAAGGCATGGCTGCCTTTCTGGAAAAACGCACCGCGCAGTTCCGCGACCGCTAAGGCGCGTCTGCCGCGCATGGGCCCGAACCCCGCCCCGGTTTCCGGTGGCGGGGTCTTTCATGCGTGGCCGTCTGCACGGGATGTGTATGGTTTGTGCATGGCTCGTGCCCGGCGTTTTTGCGGTTTTCTTTCGCGGCGGAATACGCTATGCGCCATCGCCATACATGCGTGTGCAGCCCGCTCTGGCTCGAATCGAACCGGCCTTCTGGCTGCCGGGTCGGGTTTGCATTGCAAGACACATATCGAACCCGAAAGACAAAGGTCAGACATCATGGCAAATACGCCCCAGTCCAAGAAACGCGCCCGCCAGAACGAACGCCGCACCGCCGTAAACAAGGCGCGCCGCTCGCGCATCCGCACATTCCTGCGCAAGGTCGAAGAGGCCATCGCCTCGGGCGACAAGGAAGTCGCAACCGCAGCCCTGCGCGCCGCCCAGCCTGAACTGATGCGCGGCGTGACCAAGGGCGTGTTCCACAAGAACACCGCCTCGCGCAAGATTTCGCGCCTGTCGGCACGGGTCAAGGCGCTCGGCTGACGTTTGCCGCACAGCACCGGTTTTTAAAGGGCGTTGCAGTTTTGCAGCGCCTTTTTTCATGTCTGCAAAGGATTCAAAGACCTGCTGCGGGTGCCAAGGATTCTTTTCCGGGTAATCCAGAGTCAAGCGCGAAGAACAGTTGCCGCTGGCTTCGCCAACTTGGTAACTTTGGACCTGCGAGTCACATCGCCTTGGGGGGACAGGTTAATGCCCATGCATGCGGAACAGGCGCATGTGAGGGCTTGAAGGGAAGACCGATCGCGCATCTGCCGCGCGAAACGCATTCTCTGCGGCTGCTTCTGCGGCCCGACCCGTCCAACATTCTATACGGTCTGTGGGCCGCTGCGTCGTTTTGGGGTGGGAACCTCCTTACGGGCAGCGCCACGCGCCGAACCAGAAAAAGCGGCCCGTTAAAGGGCGGCGACAGGCTGAGCAGTGTCAGCAGGGTAGTGATTTTTTGTGTGCGCTTCGCGGTTGGACAGGCCGCGAAGCTTGATGGAACGAATAGCGGCGAGCAAACGGGGAAAAGATGACGCAGGAACAATGGGGGCAGTTGCGCCAGAACTTGTTGGGGACAGTAGGCAAGAACAACTTTGCGAACTGGATCGAACCGATCGAGTTCTCGGATATCGCGGATGGCGTGGCGGTGTTCAACGTGCCCACCAGTTTTCTGGGCAATTATGTTTCGCAGAATTTCGGGGATCTGATCCTGCATCAGCTTCACACCGCGGGTGAACATGTACGCCGCCTGAAGTTTCAGGTGGCTGCCAATGACAATCCCGGGTCTGCGACCCGGACGCGGCCCGCTGCTGCCGCCGCACGCGCGGCACCTGCGGTCAGCACCGTGCAGGACGACATGCTGCCAGGCGCGCCGCTGGACGAACGATTCACCTTTGACACCTTCGTGGTCGGCAAGCCGAACGAGTTGGCTCATGCCGCCGCCCGCCGTGTGGCCGAGGGCGGGCCAGTCACGTTCAATCCGTTGTTTCTGTATGGTGGTGTGGGGCTGGGCAAGACGCACCTGATGCACGCCATTGCGCATGAGTTGCAGACCAGGCGCCCCGATCTGAATGTCGTCTACCTGTCGGCGGAACAGTTCATGTACCGTTTCGTTCAGGCCCTGCGCGACCGCCGCATGATGGATTTCAAGCAGTTGTTCCGTGCGGTCGATGTGCTGATGGTCGATGACGTGCAGTTCATAGCCGGCAAGGACAGCACGCAGGAAGAGTTCTTTCACACCTTCAACGCGCTGGTGGACGGTCACAAGCAGATCATCATTTCCGCCGACCGTGCCCCGGGCGAGATCAAGGACCTGGAAGATCGCATCAAGAGCCGCCTGCAATGCGGGCTGGTGGTCGATCTGCATCCCACCGACTATGAATTGCGGCTGGGCATCCTGCAATCCAAGGTCGCGCTGTTCCGGGCGCAGTATCCCGATCTTGTGCTTTCGGATGGCGTGCTGGAATTTCTGGCCCACCGGATCAGCACCAATGTCCGTGTCCTCGAAGGCGCGCTGACACGGCTGTTTGCCTTTGCCAGCCTTGTGGGCTGCGAAATCAACCTGGACATGACGCAGGATTGCCTGGCCGACATCCTGCGCGCATCCGAGCGCAAGATCACAATCGAGGAAATCCAGCGCCGCGTGGCCGAGCATTTCAACATCCGCCTGTCCGATCTGGTCGGGCCAAAGCGCGTGCGCAATTTTGCGCGCCCTCGTCAGGTGGCGATGTATCTGTGCAAACAGTTGACCAGCCGCAGCCTGCCGGAAATCGGCCGTCGTTTTGGCGGGCGCGACCACACCACCGTGATGCATGGCGTCAAGCGCATCGAAGAGCTGCGCGTGCAGGATGGCCAGATCGCCGAGGATATCGAAATGCTCCGCCGAACGCTTGAGGCGTGACCGCAACGCCCCGCTTTAGATCGAAAATCGCAGAACTCCGGGGCGGGCGCTGGCCCGCCCTTGACGCTTTGGTGTTTTCCCCCGACAACCCTATAAAACGCTTGCGAGGGCAGGGATTTGCGGTACCGTGCCCCTCCCGGCGACAGACCGGCACGACGGGATAAGGAACGAGGATCATGAAGTTCAGCATCGAACGCGGCACGCTGCTCAAGGCCGTATCGCAGGCGCAATCCGTGGTAGAGCGGCGCAACACGATCCCGATCCTGGCCAACGTGCTGATCGAAGCCGAGGGAGAGACAGTGCATTTCCGGGCCACCGATCTGGACATCGAGGTGGTCGACAAGGCCCCCGCCCAGGTCGAGCGCGCAGGGGCCACGACGGTCGCTGCAGTGACCCTGCACGAGATCGTGCGCAAGCTGCCTGATGGCGCGCTGGTCACCCTGTCCGATGACGGTGCGAACGGGCGGCTGTCGGTCACGGCGGGCCGGTCGCAGTTCAATCTGGCGACCCTGCCGAAAGAGGATTTTCCGGTGATGGCATCATCGGAGTACAGCGCGAATTTCACCGCGCCGGCGCCCGTGTTGCGTCGACTGTTCGACAAGTCGAAATTTGCCATTTCCACCGAAGAAACCCGGTATTACCTGAACGGTGTCTACATGCACGTCGCGGATGCCGACGGGGGCCGCGTTCTGCGATGCGTTGCCACCGATGGTCACCGGCTGGCCCGGATCGACGCCGATCTGCCCATGGGGGCCGAGGACATGCCCGGCGTGATCGTGCCGCGCAAGACCGTGGGCGAGATGCGCAAGCTGCTGGATGATGACGAGGCCAAGATCGCCGTGTCGGTCTCGGAAACCAAGGTGCGGTTCGCCACGCCCTCGATCACCCTGACATCCAAGGTGATCGACGGCACCTTCCCCGACTACACCCGCGTGATCCCGACCGGCAACACCCGCAAGATGGAGGTGGATGCCAGCGAGTTCGCCGCCGCGGTGGATCGTGTGGCGACCGTCAGCTCGGAGCGCTCGCGCGCGGTCAAGCTGCAACTGGACGAGGATCGCCTGATCCTGTCGGTCAACGCACCTGACAGCGGTGCCGCCGAGGAGGAGCTGGCCGTGGCCTATGGTGACGAGCGGCTGGAGATCGGATTCAACGCGAAATACCTGCTGGAAATCGCCAGCCAGGTCGATCGTGAAAACGCGGTGTTCATGTTCAACTCGTCGGGCGATCCGACCCTGATGCGCGAAGGCAACGACACCAGCGCGGTCTATGTGGTCATGCCGATGCGGGTGTGACGCCGGACGCTGTGGCCGGTCTCTACCTCTCTCACCTCACCCTGTCGCATTTCCGCTCGCACCTGGCGGCGCGGCTGGATCTGGACGCGCGGCCCGTGGCCATCCACGGGCCGAACGGCGCGGGCAAGACCAACCTGATCGAGGCCGTGTCGCTGTTTTCGCCCGGGCGCGGGCTGCGTCGATCCTCGGCCGAGGACATGACCCGACGCCCCGAGGCGCTGGGCTGGAAGATCACCGGCCTGCTGCA
The DNA here is from genome assembly GCF_042677865.1 of Lacimonas salitolerans. NCBI lineage: Bacteria > Pseudomonadati > Pseudomonadota > Alphaproteobacteria > Rhodobacterales > Paracoccaceae > Lacimonas > Lacimonas salitolerans. Next base: position 53,799 of record NZ_JBHUDD010000059.1, read on the forward strand.
CACCCCGCGCACCACGCATGAGGTTGAATTCCTGTCCGAAAATGGTGCCGCGCGGCAGGTGCGCATCGACGACAAGGCCGCCTCGCAGCTGGCGCTGGGGCGCATCGCGCGCGTGCTGTGGCTGGTGCCCAGCATGGACCGGCTTTGGATCGAGGCGGCCGAGGGGCGGCGGCGGTTTCTGGACCGCATGACGATGAGCTTCACCCCCGATCACGCCGAGGCGGTGCTGGCCTATGAAAAGGCGATGCGCGAACGCAATCGGCTGCTCAAGGATCAGGTGCGCGACGGGCACTGGTATGTCGCGCTGGAGCGTCAGATGGCCGAGGCCGGCGCGCAGATCCATGCCAACCGCATTGGCGCGCTGATGGCGCTGGAACGCGCGCAGGCGCAGGCTGAAACCGCGTTTCCCACGGCGCATCTGGAACTGGTGCAATCCGAAGGCGCCATGCCCGATACCGCCAGCGACCTGCGCGACGCCCTGTCCGAGGGGCGGTTCCGCGATCTGGCCGCCGGGCGCACGCTGGTCGGGCCGCATCGCACCGATCTGTATGGCGTCTTTGCCGCCAAGGGCGTGCCCGCGCGCGACTGCTCGACCGGTGAGCAGAAGGCGCTGCTGGTGTCGCTGATCCTGGCCAATGCGCGCGCGCTGACGCCTGATTTCGGTGCGCCGCCGCTGCTGCTGCTGGACGAGGTGGCGGCCCATCTGGATGCCGCCCGCCGCGCCGCGCTTTATGACGAGATCTGCGCGCTGGGGGCGCAGGCATGGATGACCGGAACGGGGCCCGAGCTGTTCGCCGAACTGGGCGCGCGCGCGCAATATGTCGAGGTGGTCGAGGATCGTGGCACCAGCGCAGCGCGGCAGATCACGCAGGCCTAGGCCAGACCCGGCCGACCGCGCAAAATATGGTGTATCCGCGTGACAATGCCCCCCACAGATCGTATAAAACCTGTCAAAGAACAAGGAAGTCATGAATGGCAGAGAACGCGCAGACCTCGCAAGAATATGGTGCAGATTCCATCAAGGTTCTCAAGGGCTTGGAAGCTGTACGCAAGCGTCCGGGAATGTACATCGGCGATACCGATGACGGCTCGGGCCTGCATCACATGGTTTACGAGGTCGTGGACAACGGTATCGACGAGGCGCTGGCGGGCCACGCGGATTTCGTGCGCGTGAAAATTCATGCCGACAGCAGCGTTTCCGTGCGCGACAACGGCCGTGGCGTCCCTGTGGATATCCACGAAGAGGAAGGCGTGTCCGCAGCCGAGGTCATCATGACCCAGCTTCACGCGGGCGGCAAGTTCGACCAGAATTCCTACAAGGTGTCTGGCGGTCTGCATGGCGTGGGTGTTTCGGTGGTGAATGCGCTGTCCGACTGGCTGGAACTGCGGGTCTGGCGCAATGGCAAAGAGCATTGCGCGCGGTTCGAACGCGGTGACACGGTCGAACACCTGCGCGTCGTGGGCGACGCCCCGGGCGAAAGCGGCACCGAGGTGCGGTTTCTGGCATCTACCACCACGTTCTCGAACCTCGACTATGTGTTCGAGACGCTGGAAAAGCGCCTGCGCGAACTGGCGTTCCTGAATTCCGGCGTGCGCATCATTCTTGAGGATGAACGGCCCGCCGAACCCCTGAAAACCGAGCTTTTCTACGAAGGCGGCGTGCGCGAATTCGTCAAATACCTGGACCGTTCGAAATCCTCGATCATGGCCGAGCCGATCTTCATGGTGGGCGAACGTGACGGGATCGGCGTCGAGGTGGCGATGTGGTGGAACGACAGCTATCACGAAAACGTCCTGCCGTTCACCAACAACATTCCCCAGCGCGACGGCGGCAGCCACATGGCGGGCTTTCGTGGGGCGTTGACGCGCACGATCACCAAGTACGCGCAGGAAAGTGGGATCGCCAAGAAGGAAAAGATCAGCTTTACCGGCGATGATGCGCGTGAGGGTCTGACCTGCGTTCTGTCGGTCAAGGTGCCCGACCCCAAGTTCAGCAGCCAGACCAAGGACAAGCTGGTCAGTTCCGAGGTGCGCCCGGCTGTGGAAAACCTTGTGAATGAAAAGCTGTCGGAATGGTTCGAGGAAAACCCGAGCCAGGCCAAGATCATCGTCGGCAAGATCGTCGAGGCCGCACTGGCCCGCGAGGCCGCACGCAAGGCCCGCGAACTGACCCGGCGCAAGACGGCGATGGATGTGAACTTCCTTGCCGGAAAGCTCAAGGATTGTTCCGAGAAGGACGCCAGCAAGACCGAACTGTTCCTGGTCGAGGGGGACAGCGCCGGCGGATCGGCCCAGACCGGCCGCGACCGGCGCACGCAGGCGATCCTGCCCCTTCGCGGCAAGATCCTGAACGTCGAACGCGCGCGGTTCGACAAGATGCTGGGCAGCCAGGAAATCGGCAACCTTGTGATGGCGCTTGGCACCGGCATCGGTCGGGATGAATTCGACATCACCAAGCTGCGCTACCACAAGATCGTCATCATGACCGACGCCGATGTGGACGGCGCGCATATCCGCACGCTCCTGCTGACCTTTTTCTACCGCCAGATGCCGCAACTGATCGAGGGCGGATACCTCTATATCGCGCAACCGCCGCTCTACAAGGTTATGCGCGGCAAGTCCGAGGTTTACCTGAAGGACCACACCGGGCTTGAGGATTACCTGATCCATCAGGGCACCGACGGCTCGGTCCTGCGGCTTGAATCGGGCGAAGAGATCATCGGCAACGATCTGGTGCGCGTGGTCGAGGAAGCGCGGCAGGCCAAACGGAACCTTGAGTACTTTCCAACACATTACCCACGGCACATTCTGGAACAGGCGGCAATCGCCGGTGCGTTCGAAATCGGGCGCGCCGATGAAGACCTGCAAGGGATCGCAGACGATGTGGCCCGCCGTCTGGACCAGGTTGCGGTAGAGTATGAACGCGGCTGGCAGGGCCGCATCACGCAGGATCACGGTATCCGGCTGACCCGCGTCGTGCGCGGTGTCGAAGAGGTGCGCACGCTGGACGGTCCGGTTCTTCGCTCGGGCGAGGCGCGCAGGCTGGGGGCCATGTCGGGCGTGCTGAAAGCGGTCTACGACCAGCCCGCGTTTCTGATGCGCAAGGAGCGCAAGCAGGAAATACACGGCCCGCTGAACCTGCTGGATGCGATCCTGAAAGAGGGCGAAAAGGGTCTGAGCCTGCAACGCTACAAGGGTCTGGGCGAAATGAACCCCAGCCAATTGTGGGAAACCACGCTGGACCCCGAGGCGCGCACTCTGTTGCAGGTCAAGGTTGATGACATGGCCGAGGCGGATGACCTGTTCACCAAGCTGATGGGGGACGTTGTGGAGCCACGGCGCGAGTTCATCCAGCAAAATGCTCTGAATGTCGAAAACCTCGATTTCTGATCGGGTCACGGGGCGGGCGTGTCCGGGTTCAGGATGCGGTATCTTCGCCTTGGGTATAAAGGGGTGGCGAAAAGCTGCACCAGCAGCGGTCTTGGCGGCTCCGTCACCTGATCCTGCGGCGCAAGCATAAACAAAGGGTCGTGCTCAGTCCCATGGCCCTGTTTGCTTGCGGTTGCGGGTGTTGGGAACACGGCTGGCGGAAACCGGGTGGTCAGCGGCTCTTGACGTCTGTCGGCCTGGCGCCGCCATGGCGTGAAGGGCGGCCACGCGGTTCTCGGTCGCGGGATGGGTTGCGAACAGGCTGTCGTGTTTGTGCGCGTGCAGCGGATTGATGATGAACATATGCGCCGTCCCCGGATTGCGCTCGGCTGCGTGGTTGTCGATCTGCGCCGCGCCCATGGCGATCTTTTGCAGGGCCGAGGCCAGCCAGAGTGGCTGACCGCAGATCTCGGCCCCAGCCTTGTCGGCGGCATATTCCCGCGTCCGGCTGATGGCCATCTGCACCAGGGCCGCCGCCATCGGTGCAAGAAACATCATCAGAAGCGTGCCGACCAGTCCCAGCCGCTCTCGCGATCCGCCAAAGAAAAGCGCGAAATTGGCCAGCATCGAGATCGCACCGGCAAAGGTCGCGGTGACGGTCATGATCGCGGTGTCATGGTTGCGGATGTGGGCGAGTTCATGAGCGATCACACCGGCCAGTTCCTCGCGGGTCAAGCTGCGCATCAGGCCCGAAGTCACCGCTACGGCGGCATTCGCGGGGTTGCGACCGGTGGCAAAAGCATTCGGCTGCGGCGTGTCGATCAGATAGACATTGGGTTCGGGCAGGCCCGCGTTCCGCGCAAGATCGGCAGTCAGGGCGTGCAGGCCCATCCTGTCACCCGGCAGCACCGGCTGGGCGTTATGCATACGCAGGACCATGCGGTCCGAGTTCCACCAGGTAAAGGCGTTCATTGCCGCGGCGACGACAAGCGCGATAAGCGCGCCGCCCGATCCGCCGATCAAGTAGCCGACGCCCATGAAAAGCGCGGTCATCGCCGCCATCAGCATCGCAGTCTTTACATAGCCCATCTTTGTCTCCCGAACGTCACCCAGCGGTCATGCACGAGATATGGAGAGTGTTCGGGCCTATGCAAGCATCTGCGCCAAGGGCCGGTTGCACACGGGCGGTTCTTTCTGGATCGCCCTGCCCGTCAGGTATTCACCGCTTCGGAGATCGGCAGGCCGACCTCAAACCTGACGCCGGGGTGGCGAATGGGGCTTGCCGGCTTTGTTGCGCAGATCACATTGAGGGTTCACCCTGCGACCCCGGTATGATGGCCGAGCGGCAAGAGCAGTCGGGCATCCCAAGAAGGACAAGACCACGACCTGTCATTACGTTAGAACGCTCTGAAGCTGCATTGATCGCTCGCAATCTGCGTCAAGCCGGATATGCAAAGCTTCGTCGCGAGAACCTTCGATCCGCCCTTGGCATTCCCGTCACCGAGGTCGTAGGATGAACCCCTGAAAGGGGATATTCGCCCTGATACAGTTTTGCGCAACAAATCCCCTAACCCGCCTGACTTCGAAAGAATCGGGGCACGGCGCAACACGATCACCACATCCTGTGATGCCGGGCAGGGAAACTCGCGTCAGGCCGGATCGCGCCCTCTGACGTGACATAAACAACAGGCCACCCCACCGTGAGATTGAACATCGACGTCTACATGGATTACCAGACCGCGCCCAGCGATCCCGTCTTGCTGGCTGTGACCGCCGCGCAGACCGAGGGGCAGACCGTTCTGCAAAGCGACCTTGAGGTCGAAGGCGCCACGCTGCGCTGGATTGATGGTGCGGGGCAGCGCGGGCGCATGGTCTGGGCCTTTGTGCCGGGCGAGCGGCTGCAATTGCGCTACAAGGCGCTGGTCGAGGTGACGCGGGCCACCGTCCCGCTGGATCGGCTTGCGCCGACGCGGTTTCCCGATCTGCCCGGCGGGGTCATCCCCTATCTGCGGCCATCGCGCTTCTGCCCGTCGGATCTGTTTGTTTCCTTTGTGGCCAAGCAATTCGGCCATCTGGATGGCGGGGCCAAGGTTGCGGCCATGCGCGACTGGGTTGCCGGCGCGCTGACCTATGTTCCGGGCAGCTCCACCGGCACCACGACAGCCATCGACACATTCGTCACGCGCGAAGGCGTGTGCCGGGATTATGCCCATGTCATGTGCAGTCTGGCGCGCGCGGCGAACATCCCCGCGCGCTATGTCTCGGGCTATGGCCCGCAGGTCAATCCGCCCGATTTCCATGCTCTGGCCGAGGTCTGGCTGGATGGTGCCTGGCATCTGGTGGACCCGACGGGCACCAGCACCCCGTCCGACCTGGCGGTGATCGGATCGGGGCGCGATGCGGCGGATGTGTCGTTCATGGAGACCGAGAATTTTGCGCAGGCGATCTATCAACGTATTGAAGTATCGCAGGTTTGAGGAAAACCAGGGCCCATGCCGCCATCGATTTCGTGCAAACGTCATATGGTCGCGTTACGGCAGGGCAGGATTGACAAGGCGGGCGGGCTTGCTGCCCCTGTGACCCATGACTGATGCAACCAGACCTGACCCAGTGGACCTTTTGATCGTCGGCGGCGGCGTCAATGGCTGCGGCATCGCGCGCGATGCTGCGGGGCGCGGGCTGTCGGTGATGCTGGTGGAACAGGGCGATCTGGGGCAGGCGACCTCGTCCGCTTCGACCAAGCTGTTTCATGGCGGGTTGCGGTATCTGGAGTATTTCGAGTTCCGTCTGGTGCGCGAGGCGCTCAAGGAACGCGAGGTGCTGCTGCGCAACATGCCCCACATCAGCTGGCCGATGCGTTTCGTTTTGCCGCTGGACCCCGCGATGCGGTTCGAGGGGGACACACCGGCGGGTAAGCTGTTGTCCCGGGTTATGCCGTGGTTGCGCGGGCGGCGGCCGGGTTGGATGATCCGGCTGGGCCTGCTGGCCTATGACAACATGGGCGGGCGACAGATCCTGCCGCCTGCGCGCAGCCTGCGGCTGGATGGCCCCGAGGGTGTGGCGCTTAAGCCGCAGTTTCGGCGCGCGTTCGAATATTCGGATTGCTGGGTGCAGGATTCACGTCTTGTGGTGCTGAATGCCCGCGATGCCGCCGCGCGCGGGGCCCACATCGCGCCGCGCACCCGGTTGGTGCGCGCCACGCGCGGCGATGATCTGTGGCAGGCCGAGCTTCTGGATACAGACACCGGTGCGCAGCAGACCGTGACCGCGCGGATGATCGTCAATGCCGCTGGCCCCTGGGTGGCGCAGGTGATCCATGGCGCGCTGGGACAGAACACCAGCGATGCGATCCGGCTGGTGCGGGGCAGCCATATCGTGACCCGGCGGCTGTACGACCACGATAAATGCTATTTCTTTCAGGGGCCTGACGGGCGGATCATCTTTGCCATTCCCTACGAGCAGGAGTTCACGCTGATCGGCACCACCGATCAGGAACACCCCGACCCGGACCTGCCGCCGCATTGTACGGATGAAGAGCGCGATTACCTTTGCGCCTTTGCCTCGCGCTATTTCCGGCAGCCAGTGACGGCGGAGGATGTCGTCTGGAGCTATTCCGGCGTGCGCCCCTTGCGCGACGATGGCAGTGCCTCGGCCAGTGCGGCGACGCGGGATTACTCGCTGCGGCTGGACCGGGATGGTGCGCCGGTGCTGCATGTGTTCGGCGGCAAGATCACCACCTATCGCAAGCTGGCCGAGGCGGCGGTGGCCGAGATTGGCGCGGTGCTGCCCATGACCCATGGCCCGTGGACGGCGGATGCACCCTTGCCCGGCGGCGATTTCCCGGTGGCCGAGGTGGGTGCGCGGATCGCGCTGTTGCAGGCGGAGTATCCGTTCCTGACGCCAGCCTGGGCCGAGCGGTTGTTTCAGACCTACGGGTCCGAGGCGTGGGACGTGCTGGGCGATGCGCGCACGATGGCAGACCTTGGTACGGATTTCGGCGCGGGCCTGACCGAGGTTGAGGTCGACTGGCTGCGCAGCCATGAATTTTCCCACACGGCCGAGGATATCATCTGGCGGCGCACCCGCCTGGGCCTGCGGATGACATCGGAGCAGGTGGAACGCCTGCGCGTGCATCTGGGCTAAACCCTTGCCCGGAAATGGCTTTCGCCGCAGTATGCGGACCGAAAGGGAGGCAGGGCAATGACATATATTCTGGCCATCGATCAGGGCACCACATCCTCGCGCTCGATGATCTTTGACGCGGGCCTGCATCCCGTGGCCACGGCGCAGCAGGAATTTCCCCAGCATTTCCCGGCCTCTGGCTGGGTCGAGCATGATCCGAATGACCTGTGGTCCTCGGTCGCGGCCACGTGTCGCGCAGCGATTGAAAAGGCGGGGCTGCGGGCGGGGGATATCGCGGCCATCGGCATCACCAACCAGCGCGAAACCACGTTGATCTGGGACCGCAAGACCGGCAAGCCGATCCATAACGCGATTGTCTGGCAGGACCGTCGGACAGCCGAAACCTGTGACAGCCTGCGTGCGGCAGGACACGAGGCGATGATCACGCAGACCACCGGTTTGCTGCTGGACCCGTATTTTTCTGCCAGCAAGATCAAGTGGTTGCTGGATAATGTCGAAGGAGCGCGGGCGCGGGCGGAAAAGGGCGAACTGGCGTTTGGCACGGTAGACAGCTGGCTGATCTGGAACCTGACCGGCGGGGCGGTGCATGCGACGGATGCCACCAACGCCTCGCGCACGATGCTGTTCGATATCCGCAGCGGTGACTGGTCCGATGACCTGTGCGCGCTGTTCGGCATACCGCGTGACCTGCTTCCGCAAGTGCATGATTGCGCGGCGGATTTTGGCACGACGCGCGCCGATCTGTTCGGGGCGGAGATCCCCGTCCTGGGGGTGGCGGGCGATCAGCAGGCGGCGACGATCGGGCAGGCCTGTTTCGATCCGGGGATGATGAAATCGACCTATGGCACGGGGTGTTTCGCGCTGCTGAACACCGGCCCGGAAATGGTTATGTCGCATAACCGTTTGCTGACGACGATCGCCTATCAACTGGACGGGCAGCGCACCTATGCGCTGGAAGGGTCGATCTTTGTCGCCGGGGCCGTGGTGCAATGGCTGCGCGACGGGTTGCGGATCATCCGCGCGGCGGGCGAGACGCAGGCATTGGCCGAACAGGCCGACGCCGGTCAGGATCTGGTGATGGTGCCTGCCTTCACCGGGCTTGGCGCGCCCTATTGGCGGGCGGATACGCGCGGCGCGATCTTTGGGCTGACGCGCAATTCGGGACCAGCGGAATTTGCCCGCGCGGCGCTGGAAAGCGTGGGCTTCCAGACCCGTGACCTGTGGGAAGCCATGCGCGCCGACTGGCAGGGTGCGGATGACGGCGTGCTGCGGGTGGATGGCGGCATGTGCGCCTCGGACTGGGCGATGCAGTTTCTGGCCGACATTCTGGGCGCGCCGGTGGACCGGGCCGAGGTGCAGGAAACAACCGCGCTGGGGGCGGCATGGCTGGCGGGGATGCGGGCGGGCATTTGCCCGGATATGGAAGGGTTTGCGGCGGGTTGGCGATGCGACAGGCGGTTCGAGCCAAGCATGGAGCCTGACCGGCGCGATGCGCGTTATGCGCGGTGGCAAAAAGCGGTCAAGGCCGCGATGGGGGTGTGATCAGCGCCGCGCCTCCCAACTGGCCGAGGCGTGGCGGCGGGTATAGAACTCGCCCATCAGCCCGATCATCAGCAGGATCAGACCCACCCAGAACGCATATTCCCAACTGGAATAGCGCGGGGCATAGTTTATGAACACATAGCCGCGCGACTGGTCGATGGCGTGAAACAGCGGGTTCCAGTCGAACATCGCCAGCATGTAGGCGGGCAGGGTATTGGCCACGAACATCTTGCCCGAGGCGATCATGTTGGCGCGTTGATAGATCGTGGTGAAGATGCTGACGAAGGTCGGAAACCACGGCTTGATCGCCAGCAAAAGCACGCCCAGCCCCAGCCCGGTGAACCACGCCAGCATGACCATGGCAAAGGCGGATGCGGGGTCTTGCACCTCGAACGGGGTAAAGGCCACGTCATAGATGAACAGGATCACGAACAGCGACAGAACCTGGATATACAGCGTCGACAGGGCCGCCGCCGCGATGGCGATGATCGTGTTCATGGGCGCGTGCTTCATCATCGGCGATGCCGGTCCTTCGGAGCCGACAACCGCGCCCAGGGTCTTTGCATGGGTCATGTAAAGAAAGATGCCCGACATGATGTACAGCAGGAAGTCGCCGCGGATCGCAGCGCCGCGCAACCCCAGGACGGTGAACAGGATGTAGAAGGCCAGCACAAAGATCGCCACCTGAAGCATGTTCATCAGGATCGCCATGATGGCGTTGCCATGGGTCTTGCGGATGCTGCGCACCGTGCTGTGGTAAATCAGCTCGAATATCGTGAGGCCTGCCGACAGGCTTGATTGGCGATAGGGTCTTTGTTGAAACATGGCCTCACTGCTCCGCGTGCAGGCTGGATATCGCACGGAATTCTTGCCGATCCGTTTGTCGGGTACCATAAGGGGGCCAGCCCGATTTGGCAATTCGCGTCGTTGCCGCGACGCAAAGGCAGGAGAGATGCTTTGGATTACGAAAAACTGACCGTGGTGATGCGCCGGCTGGCGCTGCAGGCGGGTGAGCGGATCATGGAGATTTACGACGCGGACGATTTTGACGTGAAGGTGAAATCGGATGCCAGCCCGGTGACCGAGGCGGACGAGACGGCGGATGCGCTGATCTCGGCCGGGCTTCGGGCGGAATTTCCCGGTGTGGTGCTGGTGACCGAGGAACAGGCCGAGTCGCACAGCGAAAAGGCGGAGACGTTCCTGATCGTCGATCCGCTGGACGGCACTAAGGAGTTCATCAACCGGCGCGGTGATTTCACGGTGAACATTGCGTATGTGGAAAATGGCATACCCACCCGTGGCGTGGTCTATGCGCCGGCCAAGGGGCGGATGTTTCTGACGCTGGCCGACGGGTCGTCGGTGGAAGAAACCGGTGATCTTGCCGAGGATACGATGGGTCCGACCACGCCGCTGCGGGTGGCAGATGCCGACAACGGCGCGTTGATGGTTGTCGCCTCGAAATCGCACCGCGATCAGGCGACGGATGATTACATCGGCAAATACGCGGTCAAGGACATGACATCGGCGGGCAGTTCGCTGAAATTCTGCCTTGTGGCGACGGGCGAGGCTGATCTGTATCCGCGCGTGGGGCGCACGATGGAATGGGATACTGCCGCTGGTCATGCCGTGCTGCATGGCGCGGGGGGGCGGGTTGTGCGGTTTGATGACCACACGCCGTTGACCTATGGCAAGGATGGCTATGCCAACCCGTTCTTCATCGCCCACGCACCCGGTGTCGATCTGAAACCGGCATGAGCGTTCTGATCGTCATACCGGCGCGCTATGCCTCGACCCGCTATCCGGGCAAGCCCCTTGTCGGGCTGACCGGGGCCAGTGGCACAAGCCAGACGCTGATCGAGCGCAGTTGGCTGGCGGCCTGCGAGGTGACGGGCGTGGACCGCGTGGTCGTGGCCACGGATGACGCGCGTATCCGCGATGCCGCGCAAGGGTTCGGGGCCGAGGTCGTGATGACCTCCGAGGATTGCCAGAACGGGACCGAGCGGTGCGCCGAGGCGCATGCCGCCCTGGGCGGCGGGTTCGACATCATCGTGAACCTGCAAGGTGATGCGCCGCTGACGCCCCATTGGTTCGTCGAGGATCTGATCGCGGGCCTGAACGCTGGCGCGGCGGCGCAGGTGGCCACGCCGGTTCTGCGCTGTGACGGGCGGGCGCTGAACGGGTTTCTGGACGATCGCCGCGCGGGGCGCGTGGGCGGGACCACGGCAGTGTTCACCGCCGATCGCCATGCGCTGTATTTCTCGAAAGAGGTGATCCCGTTCACCCCGGATCGCTATGCCGATGATGCCGACACCCCGGTGTTTCACCATGTTGGCGTCTATGCCTATCGTCCGGAGGCACTGGCCGCCTATCCCGGCTGGGCCGCCGGCCCGCTGGAGCGGCTGGAAGGGTTGGAGCAGTTGCGGTTCCTGGAGCAGGGCCACACCATCCTGTGCGTCGAGGTTCAGGCACGCGGTCGCCAGTTCTGGGAGTTGAACAACCCCCAGGACGTGCCAAGGATCGAGGCGATGATGGCCGAGATGGGCATGGAATGACCACGCCGCGGGCCAGTCTGCGGGCCAGCGTCGTCATCGTCAGCCGAGGCAGGCCCGATACGCTGTGCCTGTGTCTTGCCGGGGTCGCGCGCCTGCGTCGTGCGACCTACGAGGTGATCGTGGTGGCCGATCCGGGCGGGTGTGCCGCCGCCCGTGCGCTGCCCTTTGCCAGGCAGTTGAAGCTGATCGAGTTCAATCGCGCGAATATCTCCGAGGCGCGCAACCTGGGCATCGCGCAGGCGGCGGGCGATGTGGTGGCGTTTATCGACGACGATGCCGTGCCCGAGCCGCGCTGGCTGGATCATCTGCTGGCGGTCTTTGCCGACACGCGCGTGGCGGCGGCGGGTGGCTTTGTGCGCGGGCGCAACGGTATCTCGTTTCAATGGAAGGCGCGGACCGTGGATGACACGGGACAGGCGCATCCGATCGAGGTGAGCGACACCCGCGCCACCCTGCTGGCCCCGCCTGCAGGACGCGCCGTCAAGACCGAAGGCACCAACATGGCCGTGCGGCGCGACGTGCTGGCCGATCTGGGCGGGTTCGACCCTGCCTATCGGTTCTACATGGATGAGACCGATCTGAACATGCGGCTGGCGCGGGCCGGACATGCCACGGCGATCGTGCCGCTGGCGCAGGTGCACCACGCCTATGCCTCCAGCACGCGGCGCAGTGCGGATCGTGCGGTGACCGATCTGCGCGATATCGGCGCGTCGCAGATGGTTTTTCTGCGCCGCCACCACCCGGACGCCGAGGCCTGGCCTGGGATCATTGGCACCGTGCGCGCCGAGCAGCGCAAGCGGCTGCTGGAGCAGATGGTGGATGGCCGTCTGGAACCGGGCGATATCGGGCGGATTTTGCGCGGGTTCGATGCCGGTGTGACCGAGGCGCGGGCGCGCGCGCTGCCGTTCATGCCCCGCATCCCGGCGTCGCCGCGCGGGTTTCTGCCCTTTGCCAGCCGCGCCACCGGTCCGGTCGAGGTTCTGTCAGGCCGGATATGGAGCCGCGCGCGGTTGCGCAGGCAAGCAGCGGAGCGGGCCGAACAGGGCGCGACGGTGTCCCTGTACCTGTTTTCGCACACCGGGTTGTTTCACACCGTGCGGTTTCTGCCCGAAGGTGTGTGGCTGCAACGAGGCGGGCTGTGGGGGCGCAGCGAACGCGACGATCCGGTGTGGCGGTGGTGGCGCTTTGCGTCTCGCGTCAGGCGGGAAACCGCCCGCTGCGCGCATCTCAGATAAGCGCGTAACCCCTGAATTTTACGCATACTTCAAGAAAATTCTATGTTTGCCCCTACCGTCATGGGAATTTAACATGTTCCGGGTGATGTGATATGTCAGAATAACAATGTAAGGCCATGCGGAAAGCAATGGCAGAGGTACCAGAGGTCTATTTATGAAACGAAAAGTCACCAAAGCAATTTTTCCCGTCGCCGGTCTGGGTACGCGGTTCCTGCCAGCGACAAAGTCTGTTCCGAAAGAGATCATGACATTGGTTGACCGGCCGCTGATCCAGTATGCCATCGACGAGGCGCGGGCGGCAGGTATCAAGGAATTCATTTTCGTCACCTCGCGAGGCAAGGGTGCGCTGGAAGACTATTTCGACGAGGCGCCCCAGCTTGAGCAGTCGTTGCGCAAGTCCAACAAGACCGAGCTTCTGGAAATCCTGAAAAGCACCAACATGGAATCCGGGGCCATCGCCTATATCCGGCAGCACAAGGCGCTGGGGCTTGGCCATGCGGTGTGGTGCGCCCGCCGTCTGATCGCGAACGAGCCCTTTGCGGTGATTCTGCCCGATGACGTGATCGCGGCAGAAACCCCCTGCCTGCAGCAGATGGTCGAAGCATACGAGGAAAACGGCGGCAACATCGTCGCCGCGATGGAGGTTCCGCCGGAAAAGGCCAGTTCGTACGGTGTGCTGGATATCAAGGAGGATATGGGCAGCGTCGTGTCGGTGCGCGGCATGGTCGAAAAGCCCGCCCCGGGCGAAGAGCCGTCGAACCTGGCGGTGATCGGCCGTTACATCCTGACGCCGAACGTTCTGAGCAATCTGAACAAGATGAAGTCGGGCGCCAACGGCGAGATCCAGTTGACCGATGCCATCGCGGCAGAGATCGACGCCGGGCGCGATGTCTTTGGCTATCGGTTCCGTGGCCAGCGGTTCGATTGCGGTTCCAAGGCCGGTTTCCTGCAGGCGACCGTGTCCTTTGGCCTGTCGCGCCCCGAGTTGCGTGACGAACTGGCGCAATATCTCCGCGAGATCGTGGCACTGGACAAGGCCGCCGAATAGGCGGCCCTTGGTCTGTGGCCGGGACCGGCGGTTCACATCCTGTCTACCTGCTTGACCTGTCGCGGCTGATCAGCCGCGCGGGCCGCGTTGCTACCGGCGTTGACAGGGTAGAGCGCGCCTATCTGGATCACCTGCTGACGCTGGATACGCCGCTGTTCGGGCTGGTGCGTACCGCCTATGGCTTCGCCCTGCTGGACCGGGACGGGATGACCAGTCTGCGCGAACGGCTCGCCGGGCGCGTGGCATGGGGGCGGGCCGATACCCTGTCGCGGTTGCGGCGGGGCCTGTCACCTGCGCGCCAGCAGGCCGAAGCAGATGTGCGGCGGCTGGCCATTGCGCGCTGCTTGCCCGCGCGGCTTACACGGATGTTGGCGCGCCATGTGCCACCGGGCGGCGTGTACCTGAACCTGGGCCATGCCAACCTGACCGACCGGGTGCTGAGCGCCGCCAGGCAGGGCGCGCGTGCGCGGATTGCCGTGCTGATCCATGACACGATTCCGCTGGACTATCCGCAGTACCAGCGCGCCGAGGTGGTTGCACGCTTTGGCCCGATGCTGCGGCGGGTGCGGGCGCGGGCTGACTGGATCATCTGCAATTCGATCCAGACCGCCGCCGATGTGCAGCGCCATATGGGGGCATGGGGCCCGGTGCCTGAACGGATTGTCGCGCATCTGGGCGTGGATGTGCCCGTGCCGGCCCCCGACTGGCCGCGCCCGGCGGGGTTTGATCCGGCGCGGCCCTGGTTCGTCACCGTTGGGACCATCGAGCCGCGCAAGAACCATGGATTCCTGCTGGATCTTTGGGATGCGCTGGCGCGCGATGGTGTGCAGCCCATGCCGCAACTTCTGATCTACGGCAGCCGGGGCTGGATGAATGACGCAGTGTTTGCCCGGTTGGATAACGACGGGATAATGGGCCGCGATGTGTTCGAACTGTCGGGGTTGAGCGATGGGCAGATCGCCGCCGCGCTGACCGGATCGGCGGGCCTGCTGTTTCCCAGCCACGCCGAAGGGTTCGGCCTGCCCCCGGCCGAGGCGGTGGGGCTGGGCGTTCCGGTGATCTGCAACGATCTGGCGGTCTATCGCGAAATCCTGGGTGATATTCCCGTTTACGCGAAGGTGGACGGTATATATCCTTGGCAGGAAACGATATTGGCCGTTATGGCCGGGGAAAAAGGCAATCGGGGCAGCGAGGCCGACCTTCCGGGCTGGGACGCGCATTTCAATACCGTCTTAAGCAAGCTGGTATAGTGGCGGTTACGGGATGACGGCCGCCGGGGGCAGGACAAGGAAAGCGTTTTGGGCGCATGGCAATCATACCGGCTGAGGCTGCAGCGCAAGCGATGGCTGATCCGTGCCTTTCGCAAGCGCCGCGAGTTGCGTTCGGTCATCGACCGGACGGGGCAGATCAAGCCCGGTGACCTGTTGCTGTTTTCGACCCAGCGCAACGAACAGGTCCGCCTGCCCTATTTCCTGCAATATTACCGCGACATGGGGATCAATCATTTCCTGATCGTGGACAATGACAGCACGGATGGATCGGTCGACTACCTTGTCGATCAACCCGATGTGTCGGTCTGGCACACCACGAAAAGCTACAAGCGATCGCGGTTCGGTGTCGACTGGCTGAACTGGTTGCAGCGCAAGTATGGCCACGGGCACTGGACGCTGGTGGTCGATCCCGATGAATTCCTGGTCTATCCGTTCTGTGACACGCGGCCCTTGCGCGCACTCACCGACTGGTTGGATGCGTCCTCGATCAAATCCTTCTCGGCCATGCTGCTGGATATGTATCCCAAGGGGCGGATCGACGATCAGCCCTATCGCTCGGGGCAGGACCCGCTGGAAATCGCAAACTGGTTCGATGCCGGAAACTATGCGATTTCCAAGAACCGGCGCTTTGGCAACCTGTGGATTCAGGGCGGGCCGCGGGCGCGGGTGTTCTTCCCCGAGATACCCGCCAAGGCGCCCGCGCTGAACAAGATACCGCTGGTGAAGTGGGACCGGCGCTATGCCTATGTCAGCTCGACCCACATGCTGTTGCCGCGCGGCCTGAACCTTGTCTACGACGAATGGGGCGGGGAAAAGGCCAGTGGCGTGCTGCTGCACACCAAGTTTCTGGACACCTTCACCGTCAAGGCCGCCGAGGAACTGACCCGCAGGCAGCACTATGCCGCCAGCGTGGAATACAAGGCCTATGCCGCCACGCTGGATGACAACCCCGACCTGTGGTGCAAATGGTCCGAGAAATACATCAACTGGCGCCAGCTGGAGATTCTGGGCCTGATGTCAAAGGGCAACTGGGCATGACCGTCGGGATCGTCATGCTGGTGCATACCGCGCTGGGCCGGGCCGAGCAGGTGGCGCGGCACTGGCACGCGGCGGGATGTCCCGTGGTGATACACGCCGACAGGATCGTGACACGCAAAACCTATGACGCCTTCGTGCGCTCGCTGTCTGATCTGCCCAATGTGCGGTTTTCGCGCCGCCACCGCTGTGAATGGGGCACATGGGGGATCGTGGCGGCATCGCAAAGCGCGTCCGAGATGATGCTGGCCGAGTTTCCGCAGGTGCGGCATGTCTATCTGGCGTCGGGATCGTGCCTGCCGCTGCGCCCGGTGCAAGAGCTGATTGATTACCTGGCCGCCCGCCCGCGCACCGATTTCGTCGAAAGCGCGACCACCGCCGACGTGCCCTGGACCGTCGGGGGGCTGGATCAGGAGCGGTTCACCCTGCGTTTTCCGTTCAGCTGGAAACGCAACCGGATGCTGTTTGACACCTATGTCAGACTGCAACGCCGCCTGCGCCTGCATCGCGCCATCCCCAAGGGCATCGTGCCGCATATGGGCAGCCAATGGTGGTGCCTGACCCGCCAGACGCTGAGCGCGATCCTGCAAGACCCCGAGCGTGAGGTCTATGACGCCTATTTCCGCCGCGTCTGGATTCCGGATGAATCCTATTTCCAGACGCTGTCGCGGCTGTATTCCACCAATATCGAAAGCCGGTCGCTGACCCTGTCCAAGTTCGATTTCCAGGGCAAGCCGCACATATTCTACGACGATCACCTGCAACTGCTGCGCCGGTCCGACTGCTTTGTCGCGCGCAAGATCTGGCCCCATGCCGACCGGCTGTACGAGGCGTTTCTGACCGATCCGGCAGGCGCGATGAAACGGACCGAGCCGAACCCCGGCAAGATCGACCGGATTTTCGCCAAGGCCGTGGAAAAGCGGACGCGCGGGCGGCCCGGCCTGTACATGCACAGCCGCTTTCCCAACCATGGCTGGGAAAACGGAGTGACCAGCGGACGCTATTCGGTGTTTTGCGGGTTCTCCGACCTGTTCGAGGATTTCGAGCCCTGGCTGAACAAGGCCACCGGCGCCCGCGTGCATGGCCATCTGTATGCGCCGGAACGGGTGGAATATGCGCAGAACCAGACGTTGATGAACGGGGCGCTTTCGGACAATGCCGCGCTGCGCGACTACAATCCGCAGGCGTTTCTGACCAACCTGATCTGGAACACCCGTGGCGAACGGCAGTGCTTTCAGTTCGGGCCGGGCGATACGCAGGACATCAACTGGTTCATCGCGCGCGATCCGAATGCGCAGATATCGGTCGTGTCGGGGGCTTGGGCGGTGCCGCTGTTCAAATCCAACCGGAACTTTGCCGACATCCGCAAGGAGGCCGCGAACCTGCAACGCATCGAAAGCGCCTTTCTGGACGTGCTGCGTGCGCCGCATTCCAAGGCGCGCATCCGAATCTGGACCATGGCCGAGTTCATCGAGGCCCCGATGGAGCCGTTGCAGACCATCATCGACGAGATCGGCAACAAATCCCTGCGCCGTCTGGCCGAGGTGCCGAAGATGGCCGATCTGGCCGGGTTCGGCCAGTTCCTGCAAAACCTCAAGAATCAGGGCATGCACCCCTATCTGATGGGCGATTTTCCGGTTGCGCGCGATCTTGGCCCGCAGAAAAGCCGCCCGCGCAAACCCTATCTGGTCAAGTAACCCATGCCGCAGCCCTTTGATTACTTTGTCGTTTTCGCGGAAATGCGGACAGGATCGAATTTTCTGGAAACCAACCTGAACGCCTATGACGGCGTCACTTGCCATGGCGAGGCGTTCAACCCGCATTTCATCGGCTATCCCAACAGCACCGAGATTCTGGGCGTGACCCAGGCCATGCGCGATGCCGATCCGCTGCGGCTGATCACCACGATCCGCGATCAGACCGAGGGGCTGGGCGGGTTTCGATATTTCCACGATCACGACGCGCGTGTGCTGGATGCGATGCTGGGCGATCCGCGCTGCGCCAAGATCGTGCTGACGCGCAACCCCGCCGAAAGCTATGTGAGCTGGAAGATCGCGCAGGCCACCGGCCAGTGGAAACTGACAGACGGTCGCCGCCGCAAGGACAGCCGTGTGACGTTCGACCGGGACGAGTTCGAGGCGCATCTGACCGCCTTGCAGACGTTTCAGGTTTCACTGATGAACGCGCTGCAAGTGACCGGGCAGACGGCGTTCTATCTGGATTACGAGGATTTGCAGAGCGTCGAGGTGATGAACGGTCTTGCCCGCTGGCTGGGTGTGTCGGCGCAACTGGACGGACTGGACAAAAGCTTGAAAAAGCAGAACCCCGAGGCGATGGCCGACAAGGTCACGAATTTTGACGCGATGGCGCAGGCGCTGGCGCGGCTGGATCGGTTCAACCTGTCGCGCACCCCGAATTTCGAACCGCGCCGCGGGGCGCAGGTGCCCAGTTTCGTGGCCACCTCGCGTGTGCCGCTGCTTTATATGCCGGTGAGATCCGGGCCCGAGGCGCAGGTGATGGACTGGCTGGCCGCGCTGGAGGGTGCGGGCGTGGACGGGCCGGAGACGAAGTTCACCCAGAAAACCCTGCGCCAGTGGAAGCGCGCGCACCCGGGCCATCGGTCGTTTACCGTGCTGCGCCATCCGGTGGCGCGCGCGCATGATGCGTTCTGCCGCCGCATACTGGCGACAGGGCCGGGCAGCTATGCCGATATCCGCAAGACCCTGCGCAAGGCGTACAAACTGCCGATTCCGGGGCAGGGTCCAAGCGGCGAGTATGACCGCCGCGTCCATCGCAACGCTTTCCTGGCGTTTCTGGAATTTCTCAAGAAGAACCTGAACGGTCAGACCGGCATTCGTGTTGACGCCGCATGGGCCAGTCAGGCCAGCGTGGTCGAAGGCTTTGCCAATTTCGCCCTGCCAGACCTGATCCTGCGGGAGGAGGAGATGGCCTTGGCGCTGCCCGCTTTGGCAACGCGACTGGGTGGCGCCAGTGTGCCCGACATGGCCGGCGCGGCAGATGACCTGCCCTTCGATCTGGCCGAAATCTATGACGCCGAGATCGAGGATCTGGCAGCGCAGGTCTATCAGCGCGATTACGTCACCTTCGGGTTCGATCGCTGGGGCTGACGGGGCTTAAGCTGCCTGAACGCTCTGACCTTCCGTCAGGATTGTATAGAGCGTTTGCGGATCGGTGTTGGCCCGCAGCTTCTTGCAGATCGACGCCTCGCGCAGGGTGCGCGACACCAGCGCCAGCGCCTTGAGGTGTTCGACCCCGGCATCCTCGGGGGCGAACAGGCCAAAGACGATATCGACCGGCTGACGGTCGACGGCGTCAAAGTTGACGGGCTTTTCAAGCAGGATGAACACGCCCCGAACCTCGTCAATATCGCCAAGGCGGGCATGCGGCAGCGCCACACCATGCCCCACGCCGGTGGGGCCAAGCGTCTCACGTTCCATCAACGCCTCGACCGCGCGGGTGGGGTCAACGTGATGGACGCTGGCCGCCAGATCGCCCAGATCATGCAACAGACGCTTCTTGCTGGAGGTCGAGGAAATGACCTTGACCGCCTCGGGGCGCAGGATGGAGGAGATTTGCATGCTTGTCCTGTCATTGGCGCGGGGCCGGTTTAAACCGGCCGCCGCTTGTAATCAATTCGGATCGATCCAGCCGATGTTTCCGTCTTCGCGGCGGTAAACCACGTTCAACCCGTTCTTGCCTTCTTTGCGGAACACCAGAACAGGTGCTCCGGCGATCTCCATCTGCATCACGGCCTCGCCAACGGACAGCGAGGGGATGCGCGTTTCCATCTCGGCGATGATGATCGGCTGGAGCGTGTCCGGCTCTGATTCCACATCGTCCTTGTCAGGCGCGAGGATATACGAGGACGCTCCCATAAGTTCAACCGGTTCGGACCGATCGCGGTGATGATCCTTCAACCGGCGCTTGTAGCGGCGCAGTTGCTTGTCCATCTTTTCGGCGCATCCATCGAAAGCCGCATAAATTTCGGTCGCATTGGCCTTGGCCTGCGCGGTCAACCCGGTCGACAGATGCACCGTGGCTTCGCATACGAATTCGTGGCCGGATTTTGAGAACACCACATTCGCATCGGTGGGGCGACCCGCGTATTTCTCCAGCATTTCGCCCATTTCGGTCTTCACATGGGTCTGAAGGGCGTCGCCAATGTCAATATGCTTGCCTGTGATCTGATAGAGCATCATGTCTCCTTTGCATGACAAATCGGGGGTTATCCGGCGGCGAAGCGCGCCGGTTTATTGTGCCCGAATGCGGAAAACAGACATTTCAGGGGATAGTGCCGGACCGCTGCCTGAAACACAGGCCAAACGCGGATACGGTGCGGAACCCAGGAATGTCATCCCATCATTTGAGGCGAGTCGGACCGCTTCTGTCAATCGAAACCGGCGAAACAGTTTGAATGCGCGCCACTCCGGCGCGTCAGGACATGCGGAAATTGTCGCCCAGATAGACGCGGCGCACGTTGTCATTGCGCACCACGTCGGCGGGTGTGCCGGTCATCAGAACCTTGCCATCGTGCAGAATATAGGCGCGATCCACGATTTCCAGCGTCTCGCGCACGTTGTGATCGGTGATCAGCACGCCGATGCCACGTTTTTTCAGGTCGGCGACAAGATGCCGGATGTCGCCCACGCTGATTGGATCGACCCCGGCAAAGGGTTCATCCAGCAGCAGGTATTTGGGGTCGGCGGCCAGACAGCGGGCGATTTCCACGCGGCGGCGTTCACCGCCCGACAGGGCCAGCGCGGGCGCGCGGCGCAGGTGTTCGATGGAAAACTCGCTTAGCAATTCCTCCAGCCGTTCCCGGCGTTTGTGCCGGTCGTCCACGGCGATATCCAGCACGGCGGCGATGTTGTCCTCGACGTTGAGACCGCGAAAGATCGACATTTCCTGCGGCAGATAGCCGATGCCAAGCTGCGCGCGGCGGTACATCGGCAGGTTCGTCACCTCGCGCCCGTCCAGCATGACATGCCCGGCTTCGGCGTTCACCAGACCGGCGATCATGTAGAATGTCGTGGATTTGCCACAGCCGTTGGGGCCCAGCAGCGCGACAACCTCGCCCCGGTTCAGCTCCATGCTGAAATCGCGGATCACCGTGCGCTTGCGATAGCTTTTGCGCAGGTTCATCACGCGCAGGCCAAGATCGCCCTGTGTGACGGTCAGTTCGGGGCGGGCCATGGCGTCAGTTCCGCGATTGCAGAACGGTTTTCACCCGGCCCTGCATCTGTGCCGACCCGGTTTTCAGATCCACGGTCATGCTGTCCGAGGTCAGCGCGTTGTTGCCCTGTGTCAGCAGCACATCACCCGACATCACCACCGTGCCGGCGTCGATGTCATAATCGGCGCGCTCGGCCTCGGCGGCATCGGGGCCGGTCACAAGGGTGACACCGCCCGACGCCTCAAGCCGCTGGATGCGGCTTTGGTCAGCGGCGTAGACGACCAGCACGCGGTCGGCCGCAAGACGCATCTCTCCCTGGCCGATCACCACGTTGCCGGAAAAAATCGCGGTGCCGTTCTCCTGATCGACCGACAGGTTGTCGGCGCTGACCTCGACCGGTTGGCTGGTGTCCTGCTGGATGCCGCCAAGCGCGATGCTGGTGCCTTGGGCAAACCCGCCCAACGGAAGCAGGATCAGCCCGAAGGTCAGAATGAATGAGGGAATGACTGACACGGGAACTCCTTAGTTTGACGGATCGTATAGCAGCTTGACACCGTCGGTGAAAAGCAATTGGGCGTTCCCGGTTGCAGAATCGCTTTTAAGTTGCATGCGCCCGGCGGAAAACGTGCCCGGCGGCCCCTGGGCCTGCACCGGCCCCTTTGTGTTGGCATCAAGTTCGGTCAGGGCGGCGTCCAGTTCGTCGGTCGTGACGCGATACCCCGCCGAGCTGGTGATGACCGCCCCGCCGATCAGCTGTGCGCGCTGGCTTTGCATGTCGACGATGCCCCGGTCGGCCCGGAATTCGATCAGATCTCCATCCGGCAGGGTAATCTTGGCTGACAGGTCGTCTGACAGCAGGCGTTTGGCGTTCTGGGCGTCGGGCTGTGCCGAAGTGGCGGTAAAGGTGATCATGTCTCCGCGCGGCGTGGCGCCAGCGAAATTCGGTGCGGTGATGCGTTGGTCGCGCAGGCGTTCCTCGATCTCGCCCTCGGTAAAGGGGATCGATCCGGTCGGGTCGATGTTGCGCGACAGGAGGAACAGCGTCGACAGGATCCCCAGCGCCGCCAGTGGCAGTGCGATGCGCAGCCAAGCGATGATGCGGGGGTAATATCTGTCTCGGCGGCTCATTCTTGCGGGATCAATGCGCGAAGATGTCGATCTCGGGCCAGCCCGCAAGGTCAAGCCGCGCGCGCATCGGCAGGAAATCAAAGCAGGCCTGCGCCATTTCCGTGCGACCTTCGCGCGCCAGCATGCGGTCCAGTTCGGTGCGCAGCCGGTGCAGGTACAGCACGTCGGATGCGGCATAGGTCAGTTGCGCCTCGCTCAGGTCCAGCGCGCCCCAGTCGCTGGATTGCTGCTGTTTCGAGATGTCGATGCCCAGCAATTCCTGCAGCAGGTATTTCAGCCCGTGCCGGTCGGTGTAGGTGCGCACCAGCTTGCTCGCGATCTTGGTGCAATAGACCGGCGCGGTCAGCGCGCCAAAGGCGTTGTAGAGCGCGGCAATGTCGAAACGGCCAAAGTGGAACAGCTTCAGCACATCGGGGTCTTCCAGCATGGCGCACAGGTTGGGCGCCTCGGTCTGGCCCTTTTCGATCTGCACCAGATGCGCATGCCCATCCCCGCCCGAAAGCTGCACGACGCACAGCCGGTCACGATGCGGGTTCAGGCCCATCGTCTCGCAATCAATGGCCACGATCGCGCCAAGGTCCAGCCCGTCGGGAAGGTCGTTTAGATACAGGTGGTTTGTCATGCCGGGCCCTTGTGTCTGAGGACAGCCGGGGCAGCTGCGCCAAGGCCCCGGACGGATGCCGGAGTTATCCGACCTGATCGACACGGGTGCAAGGGGATTGTCCTGTCTGCCCGGGTCACAGGTCTTGCCATCGGCGCAAACGCACCTGTCCGGTCTGCAGGCCATGGCTGTTTTCAGTCCGGTAGCCTGATGCAGGCACAACGTCGGTCGCATCGCGG
Organism: Lacimonas salitolerans; assembly: GCF_042677865.1. Classification (NCBI taxonomy): domain Bacteria; kingdom Pseudomonadati; phylum Pseudomonadota; class Alphaproteobacteria; order Rhodobacterales; family Paracoccaceae; genus Lacimonas; species Lacimonas salitolerans. The sequence continues at coordinate 77,156 of NZ_JBHUDD010000059.1, forward strand.
AGATGCCCCCAAGCCCGCTCTGCGGCGTCTGGTTTCTGGCCGATCACGCGCTGCACCCTCGCGCGGATGTGGTTGTCGCGCATGGCATCCGCTGCGATCTTGTCGATCAATCTGTTGTTTCTGAGGAAAACGATACGCTGGCGTTTTGGTGGAGTAGACGGACCAGGCGATGTGTGGATGACCAAACTGGCGGCGCGCAACAAGGGCGTGGCGGCAATGTCCGCCCTGTGCCACTTGCGTTACCCTGTTGCGGCGCGAACATGCGGTTCAGCTTGTGCCGCCTTCGATCAGGCTGAATCCGACATCCATAAGGCGCTTGGTGTCTCGTCCTGCGATCCGCATCAGAATGTTGTCTGCCGCCGTCTCGCCGATGCGCGTGCGATGGGATGCGGTGGTCGTCAGCGGCACGGGCAGGCTCTGGCCAAGCTCCAGACCGTTGAATCCCGCGATGGCCAGATCCTCTGGCAGCCGTATGGCATTGGCCATGCAGTGAAACACCCCGCCCACGGCCATGTCGTCATTCGAGAAATAGACCAGATCAGGCCGGATTTCGGCATGGTCCAGCAGCTGCGCCAGACCCCGCCGGCCCTGGGCGACGGACGAGGGGTCGGGCAGGGTGACGCAGGCGGTCAGCGCAAGCCCGGCCTCGTCCAGACCGGCCCGAAACCCGTCAAGCCGCGCGGCGGCACGGTGATCGCGGGTCAGGTCATGGCCGATGTAGGCGCAGCGCCGATAGCCGCGCGCCACAAGATGCCGGGCCATGGCCAGCCCCGCCCCCCGATGCGACATGCCCACCGCCATGTCGACCGGATCGGTGTCGATATCCATGATCTCGACCACGGGCAGATCGACGCCCCGCAGCAGGCTGCGGCTTGTGTCGGTCGTGCCGCTTGGCGCGATCACCAGACCGGCGGGCCGCCAGGCCAGAAGATTGCGGATCAGGTTTTCCTCGCGGTCCGGATCGTAGTTGGAAATGCCCAGAACCGGGTGAAAGCCCGCGTGCTCCAGCCTGTCTTCCAGCCCTTTCAGGACATCGGGGAACACGATGTTGGACAGCGACGGCAGGATCACGGCCACCTGATTCGACGGCCCGCCCGCCAAAGCGCCCGCCAGCCGGTTGCGCAGATAGCCCAGCGAGGCGGCTGCCTTCTCGACCTTGGTGACGGTGTCGCGGGTGACAACGGTGCTGCCGCGCAGGGCGCGCGCGGCGGTGGTCTCGCTGACCCCGGCGCGGGCGGCGACCTGGGCCAGGGTGGGTTTTGCGGTGCGGTTTGTCGGTGCCACGAAGCAGTCTGTCCTGAAAGCGCCCCGGACCTGATCGACAGGACACGGCGCGCATTTGGGTTGGTTTCTTGATTCTGCGCAGATGATGCCATCGATTGACAGCGCTGTCATTCGATGCCAGCCTTGCCCCCGGAGGAGACCTGACTTTGCGCATCTTGGTGACAGGAGCGGCCGGATTCATCGGCCAGATGGTGGTGCGCGCGCTTGCGCAGCGCGACGCCGTGATGCTGAACGGGCAGGAGCGGCGGATCGCGGCCATCCTTGCGACCGACATCGCGGATGCGCCGCTGGAAACGCTGGCTGCGCGGCACGACAGGGTGCATGCGCTGCCCGGGGCGCTGTCTGCGCCGGATATTCTGACGCGCATTGCCGAAGACGCGCCCGATCTGGTGATCCATCTGGCGGCGGTGGTGTCGGGGCAGGCCGAGGCGGATTACGATCTTGGCATGGCGGTCAACATGCACTCGACCATCGACCTGATCAACGCCTGCCGCAACATGCGCAAACCTCCGGTGTTCCTGTTCTCGTCCTCGGTCGCGGTGTTTTCCTGCGCGGCCAATGACACGATTTCCGAAGACACGACGCCTGCGCCGCGATCGTCCTACGGCACGCAAAAGATGATGGGGGAACTGCTGGTGCGCGATGCCACGCGCAAGGGGTTCATCCTGGGGCGCAGCCTGCGGTTTCCGACCATCTCGGTGCGGCCCGGTGCACCCAACAAGGCGGCCAGCAGTTTTGCCAGCGGCATCATCCGCGAGCCGCTGGCAGGGCAGGCGGCCATTCTGCCGGTCAGCCGCGATCTGCGCCTGCACTTGGCCTCGCCCGACCGGGCGCTGGCCTATACGATCCACGCCGCCGGGCTGTCGCAGCAGGACATCGGCCCCGATACCACGCTGACCCTGCCGGGCGTCACCGTGACTGCGGGCGCGATGATCGACACGCTGGCGCAGGTGGCCGGTGCGGATGTGGCCGCGCGCGTCAAGGTCGAGCATGACCCGGCGATCGAGGCCATCGTGGCCAGCTGGCCCGGCCAGATCCTGACGCCGCGCGCGCTGGCGCTGGGGTTTGAACCCGATACCGATTTTGCCGATCTGATCACGTCGCACATGCGGCGGATTGCGGCGGAATAACCAACAAAGTCTAACCAACGCTCATGGGAGGAGCATCATGAAACATCTATTTACCGGATTTATCGCCGCTGCGGCGCTGGCAACTGGCGTTCAGGCGCAGCAGAACATCGTGGTCGGCCACGCCCTGTCGCCGGCATCGCATTACGGCGTAGGCGCTCAGGCGTTCATCGACACGCTGAACGAGCTGTCGGACGGGGCCTTTACCGGCGAGCAGGCACCCGCCGGCCAGCTGGGCGGCGAGCGCGACATGATCGAAGGGTTGCAGATCGGGTCGCTTGACCTGGTCGTTACCTCGACCGGGCCGCTGGGCAACTTCGTCCCCGAGGTGTTTGCCCTCGACCTGCCGTTCCTGTTCCGCGACTATGATCATGCCCGCACGGTGCTGGATGGCGAGATCGGTCAGGAGCTGCTGGACAAGATCGGCGAGAACAACCTTGTCGGGCTGGCATGGTCCGAAAACGGGTTCCGCCATGTCACCAACTCGCAGCGCCCGGTGCGCACGCCCGAGGATCTGGCGGGGCTGAAACTGCGCACGATGGAAAACCGCGTGCACATGACCGCCTTCAGCGGCATGGGCGCCTCGCCGACGCCGATGGCGTTCCCCGAACTGTTCACCGCGATGCAGCAGGGCGTTGTCGACGGGCAGGAAAACCCCGTGACGGTGATCACCGCCGCCAAGTTCTGGGAAGTGCAGGATTACGTGTCGCTGACCGGCCATGTCTATTCGCCGGCGGTGGTTCTGGCCTCGCCGATCCTGTTTGACAGCCTGAGCGACGAAGAAAAGGGCTGGTTCATGGAAGCGGCCAAGGCATCCGCCGCAGCCACCCGCGCCGAGGTGAACCGTCTGGAAGAAGCCGGCGTTGCCCTGCTGATCGAGAACGGGATGGAAGTGATCACCGACATCGACAAGGCCCCGTTCGCGGCGCTGGCCGAGGCGTCCTATTCCGTCTATACGGACCAGTATGGTACGGAAATGGTCGATCGTATCAAAGCGGTCGAGTAATCCCGATACCAAACGGCAGACCGGCGCATGACCTGCGCCGGTTTTTTCATCGACCAGAGCGGAGGCCGGGATGCGCGCATTCCTGCGACTTGAGGATTTCACGACCGGGCTTGCCCTGCGGCTTTCCATCGGTTTTCTGGTGATCGCGGCCTCGCTGGCGCTGTTCCAGGTTGTCACGCGGTTCGTCTTTGCCAGCCCCTCGACATGGTCCGAGGTGATCACCCGATCCGCGATGATCTGGTCGGTGTTTCTGGGCGTCGCCGTCGCTTTCCGCCATGGGGCCATGATCTCGGTCGAGGTGATCCAGCAGGTGTTGCCGCCCCGCCTTGGGCTGGGCCTGTTCCTGACGGCCAACGCGCTGTCGGTGGTATTCTTCGCGATCCTGTTCTGGCAGGGCTGGGCAATGACACAACGGGTCATGCGGCAGAACCTTGCCGCGCTGGATATTTCCATCGCATGGGTCTATGCGGCCCTGCCGGTGGGGTCGGTTTTCATCATCATCGCGGCGATTGCCTGCATGATCCGGGGCGCGCAGGGCGACTGGCTGTCCGAGCGCACGCGCAAGGGGCTTGAGGAATGAACACCGCATTGGGCCTGTCGCTGGCGATCCTGTTCCTGATGGGCGTGCCGATTGCCGTGGCCATCGGCCTTGCCTCGATCATCGGCATCGAGGCGCATGGTCGCCTGCCGCTGTTGCTGGTGGCGCAACGCATGTTCACCGGCATCGACAGCTTTCCGCTGATGGCGATTCCGTTGTTCATCCTTGCGGGCAACCTGATGTCGGCAGGGGGCATCTCGCACCGGCTGGTGGAGCTGGCGAAATCCATGGTGGGCGGCATTCAGGGCGGGCTGGCCTGTTCCTGCGTGCTGACCTGCATGATGTTTGCCAGCGTTTCGGGCTCCAGCGTGGCGACGACCTTTGCGATCGGGGCCATCCTGATCCCGGCGATGGTCAAGCATGGGTATCCCAAACCGATGGCCGCCTCGATCCAGGCCAGTTCGGCCGAGCTGGGCGTTCTGATCCCGCCATCTATTCCGCTGATCCTGTATGGCGTGTCCACCGACACCTCGATCGGCAAGCTGTTCATCGCCGGGATCGGTCCGGGGCTGCTGGTGGCCACCTGCCTGATGATGCTGGTGCTTGTGCTGTGCCGGGTGCGCGGCATCGGTATGCGCGACGGCGAGGACCGGTCGAGCCTTGGGCGCGCGGGTCTGAATGCCTTGCCCGCGCTGCTGGTGCCCTTTGTGATCCTGGGCGGCATCTATTCGGGCATCTTCACCCCGACCGAGGCCAGCGCCGTCGCCGTGGCCGCTGCCCTGATCGTCGGCATGGGCATGTACCGCGAGCTGAAATTCAACATGCTGCCCGGCATCCTGAAACAGACGGTCATCGCCACCTCGGCGATCATGATCATCATCGCGGCGGCATCGCTGTTTTCCTTCCTGATCACCCGGTCCGGCCTGCCGAACGAGATCGCGGCATGGTTCAAGGACGTGTTCGAAAGCCGCATCGCGTTTCTGCTGGCGGTGAACGTGCTGCTGCTGATCGTGGGCATGTTCATCGAGACCTCGGCGGCGATCCTTGTGCTGGCCCCGATCCTGACACCCATCGCCATCGTCTATGGCGTCGATCCGGTGCATTTCGGGCTGATCATCGTGGTCAACCTGGCGCTTGGGATGATCACGCCGCCGCTGGGGGTGAACCTGTTTGCCGCCTGCGCCGTGGCGAAACTGTCGGTGGACAAGATCATCCCGCATCTGATCTGGTTCGTGCTGACCGTGTTCGGCGCGCTGATGATCATCACCTACGTGCCCGCCATCACGCTCTGGCCGGTCGAACTCGTGTTTGGAAACTGACATGGCTGTCGTGCATGTGATCGGGCTGGGCTCGATGGGTCTGGGGATGGCGTTGTCGCTGGTGCGTGCGGGTCACGCGGTGCACGGGCTGGACCTGAACGAAGGGCAGGTGACGCGGCTGACCGAGGCCGGCGGCCATGCCCTGAGCACGTCATCACCGCAGGCCGATGCGCTGGTCTGCGTCGTGCTGAACGCCGAGCAGACGCAGGCGGCGCTGTTCGGCCCTGACGGCTGGGCCGGGCATCTGAAGCCGGGTGGCACAATCGTTTCCTGCGCAACCGTGGCGCCCGATTTCGCGCGCGAAATGGAAGCGCTGGCCCTGGCGCGCGGTCTGCACTATCTGGACGCGCCGATTTCCGGCGGCTCGGTCCGTGCGGCCGAGGGCGCGCTGTCGGTCATGGCATCGGGCACGCCTGCCGCCTTTGACGGTGCGGCGCCGGTTCTGGAGGCGATTGCGCAGACCGTGCACTGGCTGGGCGATCACGCCGGGCCAGGATCGGCGATGAAGGCGGTGAACCAGTTGCTGGCCGGTGTGCATATCGCCGCCATGGGCGAGGCGCTGGGGCTGGCCACATCGCAGGGGCTGGATCTGGCCCGCGTGCTGGAGGTGATCCGCGTGTCCGCCGGGACTTCGTGGATGTTCGAGAACCGCGCGCCGCATGTGATCGAGGCCGATTACACCCCACGTTCGACCATCAACATCTGGCCCAAGGATCTGGGCATCGTCACCGACATTGCCGCCGGTGCAAACCTGCCGCTGCCCCTGACGGAAACCGCGCTGGCACAGTATCGCGCGGCGGCCGAGGCGGGTCTGGGCCAACAGGATGACGCCGCGATCACCAGATTGATCGCATCCCGCGCGGGGCTGAAGCTGCCGGGGGATAGGTGATGCTTCTGGGCTGTATAGGGGATGATTTCACCGGCTCGTCCGATCTGGGCAACACGCTGACCAAGGCGGGTATGCGCGTGACGCAATACGTGGGCGTGCCCGATGCGCCCGCGGCGGATGATGTCGAGGCGGGGATTGTCGCGCTGAAATCCCGCTCGATCCCCGTGGCCGACGCGGTGGCGCAATCGCTGGCCGCGCTGGCGTGGCTGCGCGATCAGGGCTGTCGGCAGTTCCTGTTCAAATACTGCTCGACCTTCGATTCACTGCCGACGGGCAATATCGGCCCCGTGGCCGAGGCGCTGGCCGATGCGCTGGACGCCCGGCAGGTGCTGGTGTGCCCGGCGTTTCCGGCAACCGGGCGCTCGGTCTATCAGGGGCATCTGTTCGTGGCCGACCGGCTGCTGAGCGAGAGCGGCATGCAGACCCATCCTCTGACGCCGATGACCGACCCGGACATTCGCCGCTGGCTGGGCCATCAGATCACCGGAACCGTGGGCCATATCCCCGCGCAGGTGGTGATGCAGGGTGCCGACATCACGCGCATCCGGATGCTGGCCGAGGATGCGGCGGGCCATCGACTGCTGGTGGCGGATGCGATCACCGATGACGATCTGGTCACGCTGGGCCGGGCCGCCGCCGATCTGCCACTGATCACCGGCGGGTCGGGCATTGCGATGGGTCTGCCGGAAAATTTCCGCGCCAGCGGGCTGTTGTCGGCCACACCATCGGGATGGACCGGGCAGGCCGGGCCGGCGGTGATCCTGTCCGGCTCATGCTCGGATGCGACGCGCGCGCAGGTCGCGCGGTATGCGGATCACAACGCCGCGCGCGAGGTGACGGCGGATCAGGTCATGTCGGGGGCCATCACCGCGCAGGCGCTGGCCGATTGGGCGCTGGGGCAGGGCGGTGCGCCGCTGATCTATACCTCGGCCGATCCGGCGGTCGTGGCCGATGCGCAGGCAAGATGCGGCAGAGAGGTTGTCGCCACCCGGATCGAGGCGCTGTTTGCCGATCTGGCCCGCGCGCTTGTGGATGCGGGCGTGACCCGGCTGATCAGCGCGGGCGGCGAAACCTCGGGTGCGGTGGTGGGCGGGCTGGGCCTGTCGGCCTTGCAGATCGGACCCGAGATCGCGCCCGGCGTGCCGATGATCCGCGCCTCTGACAGGCTGGTTCTGGCGTTGAAATCGGGCAACTTCGGCGGGCCTGATTTCTTTGCCCGTGCGGTTGCGATGATGGAAGGGGCCGATGCATGAGCGACGCGAAGCTGCGCGAGGATATCTGTTTCTGGGCCGCGTCGATGTTCAATCGTGGCCTGACCGGCGGGGCCTCGGGCAACATCTCGGTCCGCACGCCGGATGGCGGGCTGCTGGTCACGCCCACGGGGTCCAGCATGGGGCGGCTTGATCCCGCGCGGCTGTCGCGGTTCGACGCGGATGGGCGGCACATCGGGGGCGACGCGCCGACCAAGGAAATGCCGCTGCATGCGGCGTTCTACGAAACGCGCACCGGCACGGGGGCTGTGGTGCACCTGCACTCGACCCATTCGGTGGCCCTGTCGATGCTGCCCGACACCGACCCGGACAACGCGCTGCCGCCGCTGACGCCCTATGCCGTGATGCGCGTGGGCAAGGTGGCGCTGCTGCCGTTCTTTCTGCCCGGCGATGCAGCCATGGGCGACGCGCTGCGCGGGCTGGGCGGCAAACGCGCGGCGGTGCTGCTGGCCAATCACGGGCCAGTGGTGGCGTCAAAGGATTTGGAGGCCGCGGTTTTTGCGATGGAAGAGCTGGAAGAGACCGCGAAACTGGCGCTGCTGCTGCGCGGCCACACTCCGCGCGCGCTGACGCAGGCGCAGATCGGGGTGCTGGTTCAGAAGTTCGATCTGGACTGGGATTGATACGGTTCAGGCGACGCCGCTTTCCACGATCGTCTGTCCATGTTCCCCGCCGCTCAGGCCTTTCCCTTTGACACCGGCAGGCGGCGCCCGTCACTGCGGCGCAGGTCGTGGACCTTTTTGAGGGTCTGCATGTTGTCGCGCGAGCTGCGCACATGGGCGCGGGCGGCCTGTGCTGCGGCGACCGGATCGCGGGCGATCAGCGCGTCGATGATCGCGCGGTGTTCCGTCACGGTATCGGCCGACACGTCGATCCAGCGCACCTCAAGCCAGAGCGCAAGGCGCAACTGGTCATACACCCGCTCGCTGAATTCCGACAGGGCGCGGTTGCCGGTGATCTCAAGGATCATCTCGTGCACCAGCAGGCCCAGTTTCAGCTCGCGGGCATAGGTTTCGGCGTCTCGCTGGGTGCGCGTGGCCAGTGCCTCGATCTCGGCCATGACGGCGCGCAGGCGGTCCAGATCGGCCGGGGTCGCGACGGTGGCGGCGATCTCGGCGGCGATGCCGTCCAGACCTTCGCGCACGATCAGCAAGTCGCACACGTCGTCGATGTCCAGATTGGCGACGGAATAGCCGATGTTGGGCTCGCTTGCGACCAGACCTTCACGCTCCAGCCGGTTGAACGCCTCGCGCAGCGGCGTGCGGCCCAGATCGAAATCGCGCATCACGCGCACCTCGGACAGGCGTTCGCCCCGTTGCAGAACCCCGTTCAGGATCGCGGATTTCAGCGTTTCATAGGCGCGCTGACGTTCCGTACCGCGCCGTACGGGTGCCTGCGGCTTGCTGTTTCCGGCATCCGTCATTTCATCAATCCCATCGGGGCTATCGACCGTTTCGGCGCATCGAAGGTGTGATAGCGGTTCAGCCGAACCTCGATCCGCTTGGCCACAAGTATAAAGCCGTAGACGATGATCAGATAGAACAAAGCCGCGAGGCTGAAGGATTCATAAAAGCTCAGATCGCGCGACCCGATCTTGCGGGCGACCCCGGTGATGTCCATGACGGTGATGATCGACACCAGTGACGTCGCCTGGATCTGATACACCACCTCGTTGGTATAGGCGGGCCAGGACAGGCGCAGCGCGCGGGGCAGCACGATCAGGCGCAGCCGCGCGCGAAACCGCAGGCCAAGCGCCTTGGCGGCCTCGATCTCGCCCTTGGGGATGGACTGAATCGCGCCGCGCAGGATCTCGGACGTATAGGCGACGGTGTTCAGCGTCAGGCTGAGCAGCGCGCAGAACATCGGCTCGCGAAAGAACTGCCACAAGCCCACAGAGTCCAGCGCGGGCCGGAACTGACCGCTGCCATAGTAGATCAGGAATATCTGCGCCAGCAGCGGCGTGCCGCGAAAGAAGAACACATAGGCCGTCGACAGGGCGAACAGCACCCTGATTTCCGAAAGCCGCATCAGCGCCAGCGGCACCGCAAATACAAACCCGATCGAGCAGCTGAACAGCGCCAGTTGCGCCGTGATCCACGCGCCTTGCAGATAAAGCGGCAGGTTCTGTTGCACGAAGTCCAGCATCACAACGCCCCCGCGCCAATGCCGCGCGCGGCCCAGCGTTCAATCCGCGCCTGCGCCAGCATCGAAATGCCGGTGATCACCAGATACAGCACGCAGGCAGAGAAAAAGAAGGTGAAGGGCGAGCGCGTCGCGCGCGCCGCGATATCGGCGTTGCGCATCAGTTCCGGCAACTGGATGATCGAAATCAGCGCCGTTGCCTTGACCAGCACCATCCAGACATTGCCCAGACCGGGCAGGGCAAAGCGCACCATTTGCGGCAGGATCACCTTGCGAAAGCTCAGCCAGCGCGACAGGCCAAGCGCATTGGCGGCGTCATGCTGGCCGGTGGGCACGGCCAGATAGGCGGCGCGATACACCTCGCAGGCAAATGCGCCATAGATCAGGGTCAGCGTGCCGATCCCGGCGACAAACGGGTTGATGGCCAGATCCACATCCATCCCGGCGCTGGTGAACGTGTCCTGCACAAGCGTTGGCAGCCCGTAATAGATCAGCAACAGCAGCACCAGTTCCGGCACACCGCGCACGATCGTGGTGTAGACCTCCAGCAAGATGCGCAGCACGCGCGGCAGGAACAGCTTGCCCGCCGCCGCGGCCAGACCCACGATCAGTGCCCCCAGCATCGAGGCCAGGGCCACGCCGATGGTCATGGCCAGACCGTCCAGCAGCAGGGGGCCGTATCCCTGAAAATCGGGCATTCAAGCATCCTGTTTCGGTTCGGGGGAAAGACATGGTGCGGGCCCTCAGGACAGGCCCGCACTGGCGCAGGGTATCAGCCGCCGTAGACGTCGGCATTGAACCACTTGTCGCTCAGCTCCTGATAGGTGCCGTTGTCGCGCAGCGTCTTGATCGCCTCGGATGCTGCTTCGGCGATGGCCGCGTCTTCCTTGCGCACGCCCATGCCCACGCCTTCGCCGAAATAGGCGACGCCGGTAAACTCGGGCCCGCGCATTTCATAGGTCTCGCCAGTATCCTGCGTCAGGAACCCTTCGGCAAGCCCGATGATGTCACCCATAACCGCATCGACCCGGCCGGATTCCAGATCCAGATAGGCCTCGTCCATCGTGCCATACAGCCGCAGTTCGGCGCCCGGCATCTCCGAGCTCAGGAAGTTTTCAAAGCTGGTCGCGCGCTGGGTGCCGATCACCTTGCCCTCCAGCCCCTCGGCCGAGATTTCGATGTCGCTGTCCTTGGGGACGGCAAAGCGCGCGGGCACCTGATAGTATTTGTCCGAGAAGGTGATGACCTCCTTGCGCGGCTCGGTGATCAGCAGCGACGCCATGATGGCATCGTATTTCCGTGCCAGCAGACCGGGGATCAGACCGTCCCAATCCTGCGTGACCCAGGTGCAGGTCACCCCCATTTCCGCGCACAGGGCATTTCCCAGATCAACCTCGAACCCCTGCACATTGCCGTCGGCGTCGGTGAAGTTGAACGGGGGATAGGCGCCTTCGGTCCCGATGGTCAGGGTGTCGGGCAGTGATTGCGCCTGCGCCGACAGGCCGAATGCGGCCAGCACCGCGGCGCATCCCAAGGTCTTGAGCAGTGTATTCATATGGACAACCTCCTTGTTGTCAGCCGCGCGGGTTTGCCCTTTTTCACGACCGTATGTTAAATAGTATACTATCTAATGTACGGTTGATGAGTGCGGTTCTGTCAACCGGTTTGCGTGATTTCTTGGGAAAGACCGCCATAGCCGCGCACCAACACCGGGCCAGACGCCTGAAAATTCAGCGCCTGCCGCCCGGCTCGCGCTGTTCGAACTGTCCGTTCTGCAATAGAAAATCATGGCCTTCGCGTATGTCGCGGGCCAGCAGGTCGGCGGCGGTGTCACCGTCGCCGTCTTCCAGCCGCTTCACGATCTCGTCGTGGTAATCCAGCGCGAGTATCCCGCGCAGGTCGTTGCCGAACTGGCCGCTGAACTGGCGCAGGAACGGCCCGACCTGAAGCCACAGCGTCTCGATCAGGAACAGCAAAGAGGGCGAGCCGCAGGCGTTATAGATGCTGAACTTGAAATCGTGATTGTGCAGCAGATAGCCGTCGATATCCTGATCCTCGGCGGCGGCGGTCAGCGCAACGGCGGCCTGCCGCAGCTTCAGCAGCCCGGCGCGGTCCAACCCGCCCACCGCCGCGCGGGTCGCCGCCGGTTCGCAGATCAGTCGCGTCGCCATCAGGTCGGAAAACCGCGCGCGCGTCATCGCGGGCAGGATCATCGAACCGTTGGCCATCTGATCCAGCGCGCGCAGCGCCTGCAACCGCAACAGGGCCGAGCGCACGGGCATGTCACTGGTGCCCAGTTCGCGCGCCAGCTTGCGCGAGGTCAGCTTGCGCCCCGGCGCGATCTGTCCCGACATCAGCGCATGGCGCAGCTTTTCGTAAACCTGCTCGTGCAGCGGCTGCGTCTCGATTGCGCCAAGTCCGATCGGTTGTTGCGGTGTCATGCGCGTATCCGGTCGTTGCGGGGCAGTGTCACAGGGTGGTGCCGTAGAGCTGCCATTCAAGGTCTGTCACCGTGACGGCCAGGGCATCATGCTCGCCCCGTTTCACGGCCCCGTACATCTGATGGAGGGGTGCGCCCAGCAGGGTTTTCATCGTCTGTGACGCCTCGAACCGCTGGATCGCGTCCAGCCAGCCGCCGGGCATCGGGGGATAGGCGTGCTCGCCCTCGGGGCCTTGGGGGCCGGGGTCTGTGCCGGCGTCGATCCCGTCCAGCGCGGCACCCAGAACGATGGCGGCGACAAGATAGGGGTTGGCATCCACCCCTGCCACACGGTGTTCGAAATGGCGCGAGGCGGCGCCGCCCGCCGGGATGCGCAGCGCGACGTTGCGATCCTCGGTGCCCCAGGTGTTGGACGCGGGCGAATAGACAGTGCCTGCAAACCTGCGCCAACTGTTCAGCACCGGGGCCAGCACCAGCATGCTGTCGGCCATACTGTCCCGTATCCCGCCTATGGCATGCAGCATGCGCGGCGACAGCGTGCCGTCAGAGGGATCGGCAAAGACATTCGCGCCCTGCGCATCGGTCAGCGACAGGTGCAGGTGCATCCCCGAGCCCGAGCTTTGCGAAAACGGTTTCGACATGAAACACGCCTCCATCCCGAACCGCCGCGCGGTGGTGCGCAGCAGCCGCTTGGAGCGCACGATATCATCCGCCGCGCGCGCCAGATCGCAATAGCGCAGGGTCAGCTCGAACTGACCCACGGCGTATTCGGAAATCAGGCTTTCCATCGGCAGATCCAGCGCTGCCGCGCCTTCGTAGACGGCATCGAAGAACGGGGCCATCTCGTCCAGTTCATCGACCGACATGCAGTTGGTGCCCGACAGGCGCCGACCCGTCATGGGCGCGCGGGCGGGCTGTGGCCGGCCATCGGCGTCACGCTCCTTGTCGACCAGGTAGAATTCCAGCTCCAGCGCGCCCATCGGCGTCAGCCCCTGCGCATTGGCCCGCGCGATCTGCGCCAGCAGGGCATTGCGCGGGTCCAGCGGGCTGGGCGCGCCGTCCGGCCCCTCCATCTGCAACAGCACCAGCCCGCGCCCGGTGGCCGTCTGGTAGCCAAGCGTATGCGGCACCGGCCAGCACCGGCTGTCGCCGCCGCCATCCTCCATCATGTCGATCGCGGCATCCACGTCATGGCCCGACACATCCTGCGCAAACAGCGATGCAGGCATCCCACGCCCGGTGGTGAACAGGCTTTCCAGCTCGTGCCGCCGGATGATCTTGCCCCGCCCGACCCCGTGCAGGTCGCTGAGGACGATGTCGATGGCCTGAACCTGCGGATAGGCCTCCAGAAAGGCGCGCGCCTCGGACAGGGGGGCGTGGATCGGGGCGGCGAAATGCGTGGTCATGTCATGAGTCCTGTGGAATCAGCCTGCGGAGGTATAGGCGGTCTTGACCGAGGCAGGAAAGCGCAACGCGTGGTAAGGCCGTGCCAGCCTGCGTCGTCAACAACGGTCATCGCCTTACCCTCCTGTCAATCGGCGCTCGCGCCGCCATCGACCGGGATCAGGGCCCCGGTCATGTACCCTGCCGCATCCGACGCAAGGAACGCGGCAACGCGCGCCACATCCTCGGGCGTGCCGACCCGGCCCATCGGGATCGCCGCGCCAAGGGCGGCCAGCCGGTCGGCGCGTGCCGCACCGCTGACGCCTGCCGCCAGCATCGGCGTGTCGGTGTCGCCGGGGCAGACCGCGTTGATGCGGATGCCCTCGGCGGCATGGTCCAGCGCCATGCAGCGGGTCATCTGCGCCACTGCCGCCTTGGACACGGCATAGGCCACGGCCCCGCGCGCGCCGACCAGCGCCCAGTCAGAGGCGATGTTCACGATCGCCCCGCCCTGCACCCGCAAGGCAGGCATCGCCGCGCGCGACATGCGAAACACCGCGCCGGTGTTCACGTCCATGATCCTGTCCCAGTCGTCATCCGGGGTTTCCTCGGCCGTGCCGTGGATCAAGGCGCCCGCGTTGTTGATCAGCACATCCAGCCGGCCAAAGCTGTCCAGCGCGGCCCGCACGATTATGTCCGGCGCGGCCCGGTCCGACAGGTCGGCGCGGACAAACTGCGCAGGTGTGCCATGGGCTGTCAGGCTGTTGGCCAGCGCCGCGCCCTCGGCCTGACGCCGCCCGACCAGCAGCAGCGCGTGCCCCTGTGCGGCCAGTGCCCGCGCAATCGCCATGCCGATCCCCGAGGTTGCCCCGGTGACAATCGCACAGGTTCCGTGATGCTGGTCCATGGTGCCCCTTCCGATACTTCGGACCAGCAGTTACATTTTGCGATCGCAAAAATCAACAGCAGACTGGAGATTGGATAGCCGATGCCAGCGGTCCAATTATTGTTGGAATAATCATTTTATGACAAAGCTTGCGCCACCGTCCGGGCTTGTGCAAAACTGCGATCGCAAAAGGATTGATGCCAAATGAGCCAGACACACACCCCACCACAGGTTGCCATACTGGGCGCAGGGCTGATCGGCGCGGCCTGGGCGGCGCTGTTCCAGCATCACGGGGCCGATGTCCGCGTCTGGGACCCTGTTCCCGAGGCGCTGTCAGGGGTGCGCGCGCGCATGGCCGCCCCTTTGGAGCAACTGGCGCAGGTCGCGCCCGACGCCGGGCCGCCGGGCAAGCTGACCCTGTGCGACACGCTGGCCGACGCGGTCAGCCATGCCGACCTGATTCAGGAGAACGCGCCGGAGAACGCCGCCCTGAAACACGCGCTTTTTGCGCAGGTCGAGCCGCTGATGGGCCGGGATGCGGTTCTGGCCTCGTCCACATCCGCGCTGACATGGTCCGATCTGGCCCCGGGGCTGAACGACCCGGCAAGGCTTATCACGGCGCATCCGTTCAACCCGCCGCATCTTGTCCCGCTGGTCGAGATCTACGGCACCGACCTCGACCGCATCGCGCGGGCCGAAGCGATCTATCGCGCCGCTGAACGCGTGCCGGTGCGGTTGAAAAAGGACGCGACCGGCCATATCGCCAATCGCCTCGCCTCGGCCCTGTGGCGCGAGGCGGTGTTCATGGTGCAGGACGGCATTGCAGAGGTCGAGGCGATCGACACCGCGCTGGTGAACGGCCCGGGCCTGCGCTGGTCGGTGCTGGGTGCGCATATGGCTTATCATCTGGGCGGCGGGGCAGGGGGTATGGCGGGCTATCTGGCGCATCTCGGCCCCAGCCAGGAACGTCGCTGGGCTGCGCTTGGCACGCCCTCGCTGACGCCCGATGTGCAAAAGGCGCTTGTGGACGGTGTCGCGCGCGAGGCGGCGGGCCGTGACATTCCCGAACTCGAAGCCGCCCGCGACACCGCGCTGATCGCCATGCTGCGCGCGCGCCGGGAGGCACCCCATGTCTGATACGGCCCCCCGGATCGCGCTGATACATGCGCTGGAGGACTCTGTCGCGCCCATCCGCGATGCCTTTGCCCGGCACTGGCCGCAGGCGCGCACCGCCGATCTGCTGGACGCGTCGCTGTCGGTGGATCTGGCGGCGGCGGGCGGGCTGGATAACGCGATGATCGCGCGCTTTGTCACGCTGGGCCGTTATGCTGCCGGCGGCACGGGCAGCCACGACACCCGCGCGATCCTGTTCACATGCTCGGCCTTCGGCCCGGCCATCGACGCGGTCAAGGCCGACCTGCGCATCCCCGTGATGCGCCCGAACGAGGCCGCTTTTGACGCGGCGCTGAAGACCGGGCGGCGCATCGCGCTGGTGGTGACGTTTGAACCCTCGTTGTCGTCCCTGACCCGCGAGTTGCAGGATATGGCCGCCGCGCGCGGTCAACCGGTCGAGATCACCCCCATCCTGGCCGAGGGCGCGCTCCCCGCCCTCAAGGCCGGGGATGGCGCGGGGCATGACGATGCCGTGCTCCGCGCCTGCCGGTCCCTTGGGCCGCAGGATGCCGTTCTGCTTGGGCAATTCAGCCTTGCGCGCGCGGCCATCCCGCTGCGACGACATCTGGAGTGCCCCGTCCTGACAACACCCGACAGCGCCGTGCGGGCGCTGCGCGACCTGATTTCCGTATCCTGAAAGGAATACGACATGAACGAATTTACCAACGTCTCGCTGGATCGGATGGACCGGGCCAGCCTGTTTCATCCGGTCAGTTCGATCCATGACATCACCACTCATGGCCCGCAGATCTATACCGATGCCAAGGGCGTCGAGGTGACGCGCGACACCGGCCAGACCCTGTTGGACATGGGCGCCGGGCTGTGGTGCGTGAACGTGGGCTATGGCCGGACCGAACTGGTGCAGGCCGGGGCCGAAGCGATGCAGAAACTGAGCTTTCAGCACTTTTTCGGCGGGGCCTCGGCAGAACCGACAATCCGTCTGGCCGACCGCCTGCTGGGCCTGTTCCGCGAGACGGTTCCGGGGTCTGACATGGCGCGCGTGTTCTTTGGCAACTCGGGGTCGGATGCCAATGACACGGCGGTCAAACTGGTTGTCTACTACAACAATCTGCGCGGCAAACCCGACAAGAAAAAGATCATCTCGCGGCAGGGGGCCTACCACGGCCTGACCATGACCGCCGCGGGCCTGACCGGGATCGCGGGGTATCACACCGCCTTTGATCTGCCGGGCAAGGGCGTGCTGCACACCACCTGCCCGCATCATTTCGGCTTTGCCACCCCCGGCGAATCCGAGGCCGCCTTTACCGACCGGCTGATCGCGGAACTGGAACAGATGATCGCCCGCGAAGGGGCCGATACCATCGGTGCCTTCATCGCCGAGCCTGTGATGGGCACCGGCGGCGTGCTGCTGCCGCCCGAGGGGTATTTCGCGCGGGTGCAGGAGGTGCTGGACCGTCATGACATCCTGCTGATCGCGGATGAGGTGATCACCGGGTTTGGCCGCACCGGGCAATGGTTCGGCAGCGGCACCTACGGGCTGCGCCCCGATATCGTCTCGCTCGCCAAGGGGCTGACCAGCGCGTATTTCCCGATGTCGGCCTCGATGATCTCGACCCGGATGTGGGAGGTCTTTGCCAATGCGTCTGAAAAGACGGGCGCGGTGATGCATGGGTTCACCTATTCCGGTCACCCGGTGGGGGCCGCGATCGCGCTGGCCAATCTGGACGTGATGACGCGCGAAGGCATGGTCGACAACGCCGCCCGCCTGGGCCCGGTTCTTGTCGATGCGCTGCAATCGCGGGTCGGCGGCACCCCGCATGTGGGCGATGTGCGCGGCGTCGGCCTGATGGCGGGCGTCGAATTCGCGGGTTTTCCGGCGGGCAGTGCACCGCACAAGATCGTGGCAAAGCACGCGATGCAGGCCGGCGTTCTGACCCGTGCCTTGCCCTATCGCCCGGTCACGTCATTCTCGCCGCCGCTCTGTGTGACCGAGGCCGAGATCATCGAGGCCGCCACCCGCTATGACCGCGCGCTCAAGGCCGCGATGCCGGAGCTGGACGCGCTGCATGGCTGACACCGGGGCAAATGGCCCGCGCTGCACCGATCTTGGCGCGTCGCGCCCGCTGGACCCGCCCGCGCTGGAATTCCGCATCGCGATCCGGGCAGACATCGGCCCCGCGCAGGAATTCATGACCAGCGCGGGCACCACCCGCGCGGTGTTTCCGATCACCGGCGGCGTCCTTGCGGCAGACGGCCTGACAGGCGACATTCTGCCGGGCGGGGCCGACTGGGCCATCGGCCTGCCCGACGGCAGCTATGCGATCGAGGCGCGGTATCTGATCGCGTTGCAGGATGGCACTGTCATCGCCATCACCAATGCCGGGCGCATGGTGCCGCGGGCCGACGGGGCCTATATCGGTCGCACCCGCGCGTCCTTCGAGGTGCCGCCGGGACCACACGACTGGCTGGGCAAGGCGGTGTTCCTCGGCACCGCCATGGCCGAAGCGGGCGATGATGATCACGTCTACATCGAACTGTGGGAGGCGACCTGACCTCCCGCTTCACGTCTGATGGATTATGCGACCGTCACGGAACGTCAGAACCGGGCCGAACGTTGGTCCGGTTGCCCTGCATGGTGTTTCCGCTTGTCTGACAATCGCTTGTCGTCGCCGGGATCAGTGCGTTTTCGCCATGATATCCCGCACGCCCCGGCGCAGGCGCAGCACGCTCAGCACGTTGTCGCGGGCCTGTGCGATATGGCGGCGGGTCAGCGTCACCGCCGTTTCTTCATCCCCGCGACAGATCGCGTTGACGATTTCACGGTGATCCTCGCGCGCGGCGCCAAACGTGTTCAGGTTGGTCACATCCAGCCAGACATAGGCCTGACAGCGATCCAGCACCCCGTCCAGAAGGCTGTAGAGCAGCCTGTTGCCGCTGAGTTCGGCAATGACGCGGTGCAGGTCGATTCCGATCTGCATCTCGCGCAGGTCCTCTTGCAGACCACGATCGGGCAGGGCGGCCAGCGCGTCACATTCCGCGATGATCGTCTCCAGGGCGGCGCGGCCGGCCGCGTTGACCCGACGGGTCGCAAGCCGGGTCGCCTGCGTTTCCAGGAGGTCGCGGACGTCGAACGCCTCGTTCACGGTATCGACGTCGATCTGCATCACGGCGTACCCGTTGCGCGGGCGGGGCAGGACGAAACCGTCCCGCTCCAACCGGCTCAGCGCCTCGCGCACGGGTGTGCGGCTGACGTTAAGCGTGCTGGCAAGATCGGCCTCGGTCACGCGTGATCCGGGGGGCAACTGTCCCGTCACGATCAGCATCTTGATCGAGTCATAGGTCGTCTGCCTTAAATTTCCGCGTCCCTCGTCACTCATCCGACCGGCTTTCCCAGCAAATCCTGCAGAAAACCCCTAGCGGCTGAGTTTCCGGTTGACAAGTTTTATGTCCACCAAGAACGTATACAAAAAAGAATGCAAACCTGACACGGAGGAATGGCGCGGGGTGTTTCGGCATCTGCGTCTGCACGGAATGACCGCTGACCTGATCATCAAGGGCGCATCCGCGCTGACCATGAACCCCGATTTTCCCACCGCCTCGGCGGTTGCCATTGCCGATGGCCGCATCCTTGCCGTGGGCGACGATGATGCCGTCATGGCGCAGGCCGGGCCTGCCACCCGGATCATCGACGCCAAGGGGGCGACCCTGCTGCCCGGCTTTGTCGAGGCGCATATGCATCTCTTTGGTGGCGGCGCTTCGCTGCGGCATCTGCTGCTGACCGGCACCAAGGGCTTTGATGCGATCTGCGACAAGGTGCGCGCCTATGCGGCGGACAACCCGGACACCAAGGTGCTGTATGTGCGCGGCGTGGATTACGACATGCTGGATGGCACGCCGTTCGATCGCCACATCCTTGACCGCATCATTGCCGACCGTCCGCTGGCCTTTGTCGCGTTCGATTTCCACACCATGTGGGCCAACACACTGCTGCTGACCGAAACCGGGCTGTTGCAGGGCAAAGAGCTTGGCCCCGGCAACGAGATCGTGATGGCCGAGGACGGGCTGGCCACCGGCGAGTTGCGCGAGGTCGAGGCCTTTGGCCCGATCAATGTCTATTCCGGCGAAGAACGTAACGGGCTGGGCCTGTCCACCGGCGGCGAACCCGATCCCGCGCCCACGCCCGAAGAACGCGCCTTCGACAAGGCCGACCTGCGTGCCGGGCTGGACTGGTGCGCGCGGCACGGCATCACGTCGATCCACAACATGGATGGCAACCTCTATACCCTTGATCTGCTCAAGGAGATCGAGGCCGAGGGCGACCTGCCCTGCCGCGTCAAGGTGCCGTTTCATTTCAAGAACTTCATGGGTCTCGAGATGCTGGAAAAGGCGTCGATGATGCATGACACCTATCAGGGCGACTGGGTGACCTCGGGGCTGGTCAAGGCCTTCTGCGACGGGGTGATGGAGGGCTTTACCGGCTATCTGGTCGATGACTATGCCGACCGCCCCGGCAATCGCGGCGAGCCGCTGTTCACCGAGGAAAAGATGACCGAAATGATGGTCGAGGCGGATCGCCGCGGTCTTCAGATCGCGGTGCATTCCTGCGGCGACGGGGCGGTGCGGCAGGTGCTGAACGGGTACGAGGCCGCCGCGCGCGCCAACGGGGCCCGCGATGCGCGCCACCGGGTCGAACATGTCGAACTGATCCAGGAATCCGATATACCCAGGTTCAAGGCGCTGGGGGCGATCGCGTCGATGCAGCCGCCGCACCCGCCGGGCGCGATGGATTTCCCGGTCGAGCCCGCGAAAACCCGGATCGGGCCGGATCGCTGGCATCTGGCCTATGCCTGGCGGCGGATGATCGACGCGGGCGCGCATGTGCCGTTCTCGTCCGACTGGCCGGTGGCGCGGATCGACGTGCTGGCCGGTATCTACGCCGCCCTGACATGGGAGCCGTGGGAGCCGCACCTGCCCCGGCAGACCGTCACCCTGCACGAGGCGCTGGCGGGCTACACCATCGAAGGCGCCTATGCCGAACATGCCGAAGACCGCAAGGGGATGCTGAAACAGGGCTACCTGGCCGATCTTGTCCTGCTGTCCGGCGATATCGAGGCGGTGGATGTGGCCGACATCCCGTCGCTGAACGTCGCCCTGACGATCTGCGGCGGCAAGATCACCCATCGGGCGTGAACGCATGACCCCCAGGAAATGGAAAGAGCGGATATGACCCTATCAGACCAGACCTTGAAACCCTCGGATCAGGCCGGTGCAGCGCCGGCGGGCCAGCCCTTCATCCGCGCGCTTGGCGTCGGCAAGGTCTATGGCACGAAGGACGAGGATGTCATCGCGCTGGAAGACATCAACCTGCACATAGATCAGGGCGAACTGGTGGTTATCGTCGGGCCGTCGGGCTGCGGCAAATCCACCTTCATGCGGATTCTGGCGGGGCTGACCCCGGCCACGTCCGGGGAACTCTGGCTCAAGGGCGAGCAGGTGACGGGATCGCGCCATGACGTGGGCGTGGTGTTTCAGTCGGCGGTGCTGTTTCCGTGGCGGACCGTGCTGGAAAACGTGATGCTGCCGATCGACGTGCAGAAACGCGGGCGCAAGCAGAACCTGAAACGGGTCAAGGACCTGCTGGCGCTGGTCGGGCTGTCGGATTTCGAAAACCGCTATCCGGCAGAACTGTCGGGCGGCATGCAGCAGCGCGTGGGGATCGCCCGCGCCCTGGCGCATGATCCCGCGATCCTGCTGATGGATGAACCGTTCGGCGCGCTGGATGCCATGACGCGCGATCACATGAACGTCGAGCTTCAGCGCCTGTGGGCCACCAGCCACAAGACCATCCTGTTCATCACCCATTCGATCCCCGAGGCGGTGTTTCTGGCCGACCGCGTCATCGTGATGACGCCGCGCCCCGGGCGCATCGCCGAAATCATGGACATCGACCTGCCGCGCGAACGCACGCTCGACATGATGAGCTCGCCCGAATTCGGCGACTACGTCCGCCGCATCCGCCACCACTTTGGCTCGACAGGAGAACTTGACTGATGCCTGATCTTTCCGACATCGACACGCTGCGCAACCGCATCCTCAGCGTGCTTCTTCTGGTCGTCATCCTTGGCTCGTGGGAGATGTTCGTCCGCTTTGGCGGCGTTCCGGTCTTTGTCCTGCCGCCGCCATCCGACATCGGTGCCGCGCTGTGGCGGGGCTTTGCCAGCGGCGTCTACTGGGAACACATCGGGGTGACCCTGTTTCAGGTCGTCGCGGGCTATGCCATCGGCTGCGGCCTTGGCTTTGTCCTGGGGATCGGGATCGCGCTGAACCGCTATGTGGCGTATTTCATGTATCCCTACATCGTGATGTTCCTGTCGATGCCCAAGGTCGCGCTGGTGCCGCTGATCGTGCTGTGGTTCGGGCTTGGCATGACCTCGAAAATCGTGACAGCGGCGCTGATCTCGTTCTTTCCGCTGATGGTCAACACGATCACCGGGCTGAACGCGGCCAACAAGGATTCGATCGACCTGATGCGCTCGCTCGGGGCGTCGGGGCGGCAGATTTTCGTGATGCTGCGCCTGCCAAGCGCGCTGCCCTTCATCTTTGCCGGGCTCGAGATCGCGATCACCCTGTCGCTGATCGGCACGGTCGTGGCCGAATTCCTGGGCGCGGAACGCGGTCTGGGGATGCTGATGCAAAGCATGAATTTCCTGATGGATATCGGCGGGTCGTTCTCGATCCTGATCATCCTGGCGCTGGTCGGCCTGCTGCTGAACCGCACGCTGCTGTTCGCACGGCGCAAGATCTACTTCTGGGAAAAATTCGACAGCTCGGCACCCACGGCCAAGGCAAAGCCGGCTGCCATGCGTCAGGGCGAAGTGACCTGATGGCGCGGGCGCAGACGCAGCCCAACCGAAAAGCCCCGCAAGAGGGCGACACGCAGGCAGGCACCGCCTGCCACCCCAACGAACGACCAACATAGGAGACTACGAATGACACGTTTCAAGACATTCCTGCTGATGGCGGGCTGTGCTGCGGCAACCGCCTTTGCGCCGGCCGCGCAGGCGCAGACCGAGACGGTGCGCGTGGGCTGGTGCACCAGTGTGCTGACCACCGGCGCCGCGCCCTTTGCCATAGCACAGCATTTCGGCTGGTTCGAAGAGCTGGGCATCAAGGTGGATGTGGTCAATTTCGGCGGCTCGTCGGATTGCGTGCGCAACCTTGCCACCGGCGAGGTGCTGGCCGCCGTGCCGTCGCTGGAGCCGATGGCCCTGCTGGATCAGACAGGCGTCAAGACCAAGGTTTTCTACTCTGCCTTCCGCCGCAACATCTTTGGCATCGGCGTGCCCGAAGACAGCGACATCCAGACCTATGAGGATCTGAAAGGCAAAAGCATCGGCGTGACCTCGATGGCGTCCAATGGCGTCCTGATCGCGCGCTCGATCGCGGCCAGCGTCGGCCTGAACCCGGACACAGATATCAAGATCGTCGTGTCGGGCCAGCCCGCGCAATCGGCGGTCCTGTTGCAGAACGACCAGATTCAGGCGGTCAGCCAGTGGGACACCAACTATACCCTGATGACCCGGGCCGGTGTGCCGATGCGCATGATGACCGATGACCTGATCTCGACCTTCCCGGCCAACAGCTTTGCCGCCCTGCCCGAAACCATCGAGACCCAGGGCGAATTGCTGGCCAAGGTCGCCAAGGGCTACGCGATGGGTCAGATGTTCATCATCGCCGACCCGCGCAAGGGCATGGACATCTTTCAGCAGGTGTATCCGCAGGTCGTGCCCACCGGCCTGGCCTACGAAGAGTCGCTGGACCGTGGCGAGGCGCTGCTGGAAACCGTTGCCGGCAACTGGACCCTGAACGGCGAGACCGAGAACTGGGGCGAGGCCAACATGACCACCTACCAGACATATCTCGACTGGCTGGTGGATGCCGAAGTGCTGACCGCCTCGGTCGATGCAAGCGAACTGGTGACGAACGAGCTGATCGAGCTGATCAACGACGGGCTGGACGAGTCCAAGGTCGAGGCGGCCCTGGCCCAGTAACCAGACGACGCGCGCCCTGTGACCGGGCGCGCGTATCGCAGACATGAAGGGGTTTCGGCCCCTTCATCCCCCAAGTACCGCAGAATCCTGCCAAAAGACGGAGCCGCACAATGCGCGATTTTCAATCCCCAGGCCGCTCGCCCGCACGGTCCACCGATGCGATGGCCGCCACGTCGCACCCGCTGTCCACGCTTGCCGCGCTGGACATCCTGCGCGCAGGCGGCAACGCCATGGATGCCGCCATCTGTGCCGCGGCGGTGCAGGCCGTGGTCGAGCCGCAATCCACCGGCATCGGCGGCGACTGCTTTGCGCTCTATTGCCCGAACGGCAGCGACGAAGTGATTGCCTTCAACGGATCGGGGCGCGCGCCGCAGGGGGCGACGATCGACGCCTACCGCGCCAAGGGCCTGACCGAGGTGCCAAGGCACGGCCCCCATGCGGTCACGGTGCCCGGAGCCATCGACGGTTGGTGCCAGCTTCTGGCCGATCACGGTCGCCTGGACATGGCCGCGGTGCTGGCCCCCGCCATCCATTATGCCGAACACGGCTACGTCGTCCACGACCGCGTCGCCTTTGACTGGAAGGCCACTCAGGATGCGCTGGCCGCCGATCCGCATTCGGCCCGCATCTTTCTGCCCGGCGGTCAGGCCCCAAGCGCCGGGGATCTGCACAGGCAGCCGGAACTGGCCGAAACCCTGCGCACAATTGCCAAAAATGGCCGTGCCGGATTCTACGAGGGGCCTGTGGCCGAAGATATGGTGGCCCGCCTGCAGGAGCTGGGCGGCGTCCATACGATGCAGGATTTCGCCGATACCAAGGGCGACTATGTCACCCCCATCGCCGCCGATTACCGGGGCGTGCGCGTGCATCAGGTACCGCCCAACAATCAGGGCCTGACCGCGCTGGTGATGTTCAACCTGATGGCCCGACACGATCTGACCGGGCTTGATCCGATGGGCGTCGACAAGCTGCACCTTGAGGTCGAGGCCGGCCGGCTGGCCTTTCATCAGCGCAACACGCGCATGGCCGATCCCGCAGCTTCGGCCGGGGTGGTCGAGGAATTGCTGTCGAACGCCTTCACCGACCGGCTGGCCGCCGAGATGGACCCGACCCGCGCGATGGATCACCTGCCCGATGCCGATCTGGCGATGTCCGACACGGTCTATATCTCGATCGTCGACAGCGACCGCAACGCGGTCAGCTTCATCAACTCGACCTACTATGCCTTCGGCAGCGCCGTGACCGCGCCGAAATCCGGTGTCGTGCTGCAGAACCGCGGCCACAGCTTCAAGCTTGACCCCGATCATCCCAACGCGATCGCGCCGGGCAAGCGCCCGCTGCACACGATCATGCCCGGGATGGTGACAGGCGCAGGCAAGGCGCTGATGCCCTTCGGCGTGATGGGCGGCGATTACCAGCCATTCGGCCATGTGCACGTTCTGACCAACCTGCTGGATCATGGCATGGATATTCAGGAGGCCATCGACTGCCCGCGCGTGTTCCACGAAAAGGGCGCGGTGGTCGCGGAAACCGGCGTGCCCGAACAGACGGTTCAGGGGCTTAAGGCCAGGGGTCACAAGGTGATTGCCGCCGACGCCCCCCATGGCGGTGCGCAGGCGATCTGGATCGACTGGGACAAGGGCACGCTGACCGGCGGCTCGGACCCGCGCAAGGACGGTCTGGCGCTTGGGTACTGATGGCCGCACACTATGTAAGCTGGGCCAACCGCCCCAAACCAGAATGGACACCAGATGAAAAACGCGCTGATCCTTGTCGATATCCAGAACGATTACTTCGAAGGTGGCAAATGGCCCGTCGCCCGCATGGCCGAGGCGGCAGAAAACGCCGCCCTGCTGCTGGCCGCCGCGCGCGACAAGGGCGACATGGTCGTTCATGTGCATCACGAGATGCCCGAGGGCGGCCCGTTCTTTGTCGCAGGCACTCCCGGTGCCGCGATAAGCCCGGTCGTCGCCCCTCAAGAGGGCGAGGCGCAGGTGCTGAAACACAAGCCCAACAGCTTTCGCGACACCGGGCTTGAGACGCTGTTGCGCGACGCAGGCATCGGATCGGTCACGATCTGCGGGGCCATGTCGCAGATGTGCATCGACGCCACAGCGCGCGCAGCGGCCGACATGGGCTTTGCCGTCACCGTGGTCCAGGATGCCTGCGGTGCCAGGGCCACGTCTTTCGCCGGTGTCGATGTGCCGGCCGAGATGGTCCATGCCACCATCATGGGCGCGCTGAACGGCAGCTATGCCTCGGTCGTCGGCACGCAGGCCCATCTGGCGGATTGACCTCGGCCTGATTGCAACCATCGCAAGGGACATGCCGATCCATCGGCATGGCGCTGGCTGTCCCTGCGACATCAGCCACGCGCCGAGTTTGCAATTATACTTAGATATGCTAAGTACCTTGTGTATGACATGACGCCTTTGCCCCAGTGCGGCCGGCTTGCTCCGGTTTGAACCGGCATCCCGGCCCGACCGGGGTGGTGGTTTATTGCGTCACCCTGATCCAGATTTCCGAGAGGCTTACCATGACAGAGAAAAACCCCGACAAGGGTTACGTAGCGATCCTTGGCTGGTCGCTGAACGCGATCGACGCCATCGACCGATTCGACCGGCGCTACGTGATCGTTGCGCCCACCTGGGCCGAGGAATATGCCAAGGCGAACGATATCCCCTTTATCGCTTGGGATTTCGACCGGCTGAACGAACGTTCGCACGAGATTGCGCAGATCCTCAAGGACGAGGGCTGCGACGTGGCGATCCCTCTGTATGAAGAGACGGTGGAATGGGCCGGGGCGATCAATTCGGTGCTGCTGGACAACCCGCGCCTGCTGGGCCAGTCGATGCTGTTTCGCGACAAGTCGCTGATGAAGCGCCGCGCGCAATTGGCCGGCATCCGCGTCGGCATCTTTGAAGAGGCCGACAACCACGCCGATGTAATTCGGTTTCTGAAGCGTGTGAACCAGACGCTGCTCAAGCTGGACGGCGACGTGAACGACCCGATCCATTTCAAGGCGTTCGACAAGGCCGGCTGCCTTGGGCACCGCACCATCCGCACGGTCGAGGATGTCGATTCCATTTCGAATGACGAGTTTCCCGCGCTGCTGGAAAGCCATCTGGACGGTTGGGAATTCGCGGTCGAGGCATGGATCAAGGATGGCAAGATCCAGTTCCTGAACATCTCGGAATACGTGACGCTGGGCTATTCGGTCTTCGTGCCCGCCACGCCCGAGCTTGAATCCTGGCGCCCCAAGATCGAGGAGCAGATCAACAAGCTGATCGAAGCCTTCGAAATCGACTTCGGCTTCATCCACCCGGAGTACTTCGTGACCAATGACGGCACGATGTACTTTGGCGAGGTGGCCTATCGTCCGCCCGGCTTCAACGCGCTGGAGCTGATCGAACGCGCCTATGGCTTCAACGGCTATCAGGGCATCGTTCTGGCCTTCGACCCCAAGACCACGCAGGAAGAGCTTGATGCCTTCTTCCCGACGCCGCTGGAAGACGCCAAGGGCTACGCCGGGTGTTTCGGGGCCTATCCCCGCCGCCGCGTTGTCGAGCGGCTGGAAGTGCCCGAAGAAACCGCGAAACATCCGTATTTCGAGTTTCACGAGCTTGCCCAGCCCATGGAACAGAAGGTAACCAAGCGCACGGCCTTTGGCACGCATTGGGGGCTGGTGTATTTCTTCGGTGAAGATCCGCACAAGCTGCGTGATCTTCTCAGGGCGCAAGAGGATCTTGATTTTTATGTGTAACCCCCACGGAGACCACCGCCCATGACCGGCGCCGACACCGGGGACGAGGCCGCGCGCCTCGTCGCCACCCTCGAGGGTCCGCTGTCGCGGCTCGAACAGGCCCGCCCCTTTGCCAAGCCGCGTCACCAGACACAGGTTCTGGACGTGGCAAGCCGTCTGCTGGCCGTCGCCGGCGGGGTGGCCCGGTTGCGCGGGCTTGCCCCGCGGATGGACGCGGCAGGCATCTTTTCCGGGTCCGACTGGGATGCACCGGCCAACCTGCTGCCCGGTCTGGTCTCGGGCACGCTGGAACATGGCGCGCCCCATGCCGTCGCCGCCGAGGCCACCAGCCTGCTGCGCCTGCTGGCCATCGCCAAGGGCGAGGCAGAGCATCCGACGATCCATGCCGCTGCCGCCCGACGCTTCCTGACGCAGGTTCTTGCGCTCAACATGCGGCGGTTCTTTGGGGCCACGGACGAGGCCGCGCGCGCCAACAGCGACCGCCAGGCCATGGTCGACGTGCTGTTTCGCTATCTGGTCGAGCATGTCGGCTTTCAGGATGTGACCGGCGAACTGGTCGAAGAGATATGGCGCATCCTGCGCCAGCGCTCGATTCAGGTCGCGCATGTGAAAGACATGATCGCGCAGATCGCCATCACCCTGTCCGAACGCGGCGGCGATCTGGGCGACCGGCGGCTTGGGGCCGACCGTCTGGTGTCGGCGCTGTTTGGCCCGACCACCGCCTGCATGGATGATCCTGGTCTGGACGCCTATCGCGAGCGGCTGGCCAGAATGGATGAAAGCGACCTGCGCCACGAAGCGCAGGGGCTGGCCAGGGCGATGCACGACACCGGGCTGGTGTCAGACTATCACGCCGCGTTCCTGCTTTGGGTGCTGGATACCGACCATGACGGGCTGGCCCCCGAGGTTCTGGGTCTTGGCAACACCGGGCGAGACTGCTGGCGCTGTCATCGCGGGCTGGTGATCGACATGATCCGCCGCGCCGTGCGCCCCGAAACCGCGCAGGCGCTGTATGGCCTGTCACTGCTGCTGGATCGCGGCATCCTGCATCACCCGCCCATCGCACCCGCCCTGCGCCGCCAGCTTGCGCTGCAGCCGTGCCCGGCTGTGGCCGAGCGGTTGTCGATGGCCGGTCTTTACGTGGCACCGCCCGCCGATCTTTTGCTGGCCGGATGCATCCAGGTGCTGGGTCAGCCCTTGGGCGTGGGGCAGGGGGCCAATCCCACCTGTCAGTCCGCGCGCGCCATCGCGATGTGGGCGCAGAACGATCCCGACTATCTGCTGCATCTGGTGGCACAGGCCGCGCGGGCCGAGTCCGTGGCAATGCATTTCGAAGGCCGGGCCATTGATTCCGCCGCCCTTCCGGCGGGGCTGGCGACCGGTGCGCCGCTGGATGCCGACCCGGTGTCGGTCGTGCTGGTGCCGCATCTTGACCGGATCTATGCCGAGATGGGCCGCCTGTGCGCCGACCGCAACAACGACCCCCATATCTGGATCAACCCCGAGTTTCATGGCTGGTGGGTTGGCCGCAACTGCGCGGTCGCAGTCGACGTGCCCACCGGGGCGCTGGCCGGGATCGAGGATTTCATCGCCCGGTTCCACACCGCCTATCACCCAAGGTTCAACGGTGGCGAGCCTGTCACCCATCCCCAGCCCGCCGGGATTGCCGCAACGGACGCAACCGGGCGCTTTGTCGGCTGGCACGCGATCACCATCCTGCGCGTCGCCCCCGATCAGGAAGACGACATGCGGGTCTATTTCTACAACCCCAACAACGATTCCGGGCAGGACTGGGGCGATGGCGTCGTCGTCTCGACCCATGGATCGGGCGAGCGTCCGGGCGAGGGATCACTGCCCTTCGAACTCTTCGCCTCGCGTCTGTACCTGTTTCACGAGGACAGGCTGCGGCCCGCCGGCATTCAACGACCGCCCGACGAGGTGCTGACCCGCACCGCCGATCTGGCGCGCAGGACTTGGGCCGCAGGCCGGGAAGAGATCGGCGGCGACGCCATCACCCGCCTTGCCACGGTCGAGGTCATCTGATCCGGCCAGACCGCTTGCCGGATCAACCGCCCTCGATCTCGACCAGCACGGCACGGGCGCTGACCTGCATGCCCCTTTCCACGTTCACGGCGGTCACCGAGCCGGACAGGGGGCTGGCGTGGGCGTGCTCCATCTTCATCGCCTCGATGACCAGCAGCCGCTGACCGGCGGTGACGGCATCGCCGACCGCCACGTCAACTGCCATCACGGTGCCGTTCATCGTGGCGCGCACCCTGCCATCGCCCCCGGCGACGGCCGTGACGACCGGGGCAAAGCTGAGGTCGCGAAAATCATGGCACCGCCCGTCGATCTGGATCGTCACATCGTCCCCGTCGCGGAGCAGGATCGCCGGCTGCAAGGCCCCGTTCAGGTCCAGCGTCACCCTTGGCCCCTGCACATCGACGACACGCAGATCCACGGGTTCGTGCCCGGGCATGGAGACATGGCACAGCCCGTCCGGCAGCGCCCGAACAACGGGGTGATAATCGGTTTCGCCGCGCGACAGGCGCATGGGCGTCGGAAACCCGTGCACCAGCCGTATGCCCGGACCGGCGCGCAGCATGGCCGCCGCAATCATCGCCGCGCGGGCCTGCGCGCCTGCATCCCCGCCCAGCAGGTCATCGCCATGATCGCCGATGAACCCCGTCGTCGCAGCCCCCGCCGCAAACACAGGGTGCGCCAGGCAATCGGCAAGGAAATCCCTGTTCGTCCGCAGCCCGATGGCCACCGTCTGCTCCAGCCCCGCCAGCAGCTTGCGCCGCGCGTCCTCGCGCGATGTGCCATGCGCAATCAGCTTGGCGATCATCGAATCGTATTGCGGCGGCACCCTCGATCCGCTGCGCAGCGCGTGATCCACCCGCAGGAACGGCGCCGGTTTCCACAGCGCCAGTGTCCCGCTTTGCGGCATGAAACCCGCATTTGCATCCTCGGCGCACAGGCGCACCTCGATCGCGTGGCCGGTGAAGGTCACATCGTCCTGCGTCATCGGCAGCGGCTCGCCCGCTGCGATCCGAAGCTGCAATTCGACCAGGTCCAGCCCGGTGATCGCCTCGGTCACCGGGTGTTCCACCTGAAGCCGCGTGTTCATCTCCATGAAGAAGAAATTGCCCTCCGCATCCAGCAGGTATTCGAACGTGCCCGCCCCGACATAGCCGATGGCCCGCGCGGCCTCGATCGAGGCTTGGCCCATCGCCGCGCGCAAGCCGGGGCTGACGGCGGGTGAGGGCGCTTCCTCGATCACCTTCTGGTGCCGCCGCTGGACCGAGCAATCGCGCTCGCCCAGGTGGATCACGTTGCCATGGCGGTCGGCCATGATCTGGATCTCGACATGGCGCGGGGCGGTGATGGCCTTTTCCAGCAGCAAGGTGTCATCGCCAAAGGCGCTTCTGGCCTCGGATTGCGCCGAGGCGAGTTGACCGGCAAAGTGGCTTTCGTCGCTGACCAGCCGCATCCCGCGCCCGCCACCGCCCGCCGTGGCCTTGATCATCACCGGAAACCCGATGCGTTGCGCCTGCGCCAGCAGCGCATCCGTGCCTTGATCCCCGCCCTGATAGCCCGGAACGCAGGGCACCCCGGCCTTGTCCATCAGGGCCTTGGCACTGGCCTTGTCACCCATCTGCCGGATGGCCTCCGCCCCCGGTCCGACAAAGACGATGCCCGCCGCCTCGCAGGCCAGCGGCAGTGCCGGGTTCTCGGCCAGGAACCCGTAACCGGGATGGATCGCATCGGCCCCGGTCTTTCTCGCAGCCTCAATGATCGCATCCACCCGCAGGTATGACTGCGCCGGGGCCGCCCCGCCGATGCACACCGCCTGATCGGCCATGCGCACATGCGCGGCGTCGGTATCCGCGTCGGAATAGACGGCCACCGTGCCAAATCCCATGGCGCGGGCCGTGCGCATGATGCGCACCGCGATCTCGCCCCGGTTGGCGACCAGCAGTTTGCGGAATGGTGTGGGATGGGTCATCTGCGTGCCTTGCGAGGATCAGGGACGGGCAACGGCGAACTGGATCTCGCGCGGCTTGCGGGCATCACCCGCGCGCGCCATCTGCATCAGCTCCAATATCAGGTCGCGGGTGTCGCGCGGGTCGATCACGCCGTCATCCAGCAACCGTGCCGAGGTATATGTCGCATCCATCTGCCGGTCGAAATTGTTGATGATCCGTGCCTTCAGCGCGTCCAGCCTTGGCCGGTCCACCGGCTGGCCCAGCCGCTCGGCGCGCATTTCCTGCACCACCGCCATCGTTCCGGCGGCCTGTTCACCGCCCATCACGGCGGTGCGGGCATTGGGCCAGGAAAAGCAGAACCGCGGATGAAACCCGCGCCCGCACATGCCGTAATTGCCCGCACCAAAGGACGCCCCGCAATAGATGGTGAATTGCGGCACCGTCGCGGTTGTCACGGCCTGGATCATCTTTGACCCGTGCTTGATCGCGCCCGCCTCTTCATAGCTGCGCCCGACCATGAACCCGGTGGTGTTGTTGAGATACAAAAGCGGCGTGCCCGCCTGGCAACAGGCCTGAATGAAATGCCTGGCCTTGGCGGCGCCATCGGGGTCGATCGGACCGTTGTTGGTGATGATCCCGATGGGCCAGCCCGCGATCGTCGCGGTGCCGCAGACCGTGCCGCTGCCATAGCGCGCGCCGAATTCCACAAATTCCGACCCGTCGACGATGCGGGCGATCACCTCTTTCATGTCTACCGGCTGGCGGTGGTCCATCGGCATCAGCCCCAGAAGATCGTCGCGGTCATACGCGGGGTCGGCGTAGTCCCGTGGTTCCTGACCATCGTCCCAGTCGATGCCTCCAAGGATCGACCGGGCCAGCCCCAGCGCCTCGCGGTCATCCTCGGCCAGATAGTCGCCCAGACCCGAGACGCCGGTGTGCATCTCGGCCCCGCCCAGTTCCTCTTCGGTCGCGATCTCGCCGGTTGCCGCCTTCAACAGCGGCGGACCGGCCAGAAACGCCCGCGTGCGCCCGCGCACCATGATGATGTGATCGCTCAGCCCGGTCTGATAGGCCCCTCCGGCGGTCGAGCTGCCATGCGTCACCGTCACCACCGGCAGCCCCGCCGCCGACAGCCGCGCAAGGTTGCGAAACAGGTTGCCGCCGCGCACGAAATCCTCGACCCGGTACTCCATCAGGTTGGCACCGGCGCTTTCGACAAGCTGGACATAGGGCAGCCGGTTTTCCAGCGCGATTTCCTGCGCGCGCAACTGCTTGTCCAGCCCCATCGGCTGCAACGCCCCTGCCGCGATGCCGGAATCCGACGCGCAGATCATGCAGCGCACGCCGGCGACATGGCCGATCCCGGCGATCACACCGCCGCCCGGCACGGATTTTTCGGGATCGTCGGTATCCATCCCGTAGCCCGCCAGCCGGGACAGTTCGATGAATGCCCGCCCCGGATCCAGCAGCAGCGCCACCCGGTCACGCGGCAGCAATTGCTGGCGTTTCTCGAACCTGTCGCGGGACTTTTCCGAGGCGGCGCGGGCGCGCCCCTCGATCTCGGCCAGCCTGTCCAGCAGGTCCAGCATGCCCTTGCGATTGGCCTGAAACCCCTCTGATGCGGGAGAAACCGAGCTTATGATCCGGGCCATGCCTTGTCCCCCCGCGGCTGAAAACCTGAGCCAGTCGCCCTTGTCTGGCACGCAATCGTCCTCCGGTCAAAAGTGCCGTTCCCGCACAAATGCCGTGCCCGACTTGCGCAGACCCGTGGTTCAGGGTCAGCATGGACCGGCACAGGGCACCGAACGCCAGACCGAACAGCCGGAGCTGCCATGACCAAAGCCATCCTGACCTGCGCGCTGAACGGCGTGCTGACCGACCCACGCCAGCACAACGTGCCGGTAACCCCCGAGGACATGGCCGCCGAGGCGCGCCGCGCCTGTGATGCGGGCGCATCGGTCATGCATATCCATCTGCGCCGACAGGAACCTGATCAGGGACATCTGCCGTCGTGGGATGTGGCTTTGTCGCGCCGGGTGCAGGCGGCGATCCGCGATGCCTGCCCCGGTGTGATCATCAACCATACCACAGGCACTGTCGGCCCCGCGTATCAGCCTGCGCTGGACTGCATCGCCGCAACCGCGCCGGAGATCGCCGCCTGCAATGCCGGATCGCTGAATTACCTGAAACTGCGGAGCAACGGCGATTGGGCCTGGCCGCCGATGATGTTCGACAACCCGGTGGAGAAGGTGCGCGATTTTCTGGACGTGATGGCGCGCGCGGGTACCGTGCCCGAGTTTGAATGTTTCGATACCGGGATCGTGCGTTGCGTGGACATGTATCGCCGCCGCGGCATGTTCTCGGGCACTGCGCAGTTGAATTTTGTGATGGGTGTGGCCTCGGGCATGCCCGCCGATGCCGATCTGCTGCCGATCCTCGTGCGGCTGGCACCGGAGGATTCGCGCTGGCAGGTCACGGCCATCGGGCGCGCCGAGATATGGCCCCTGCACCGGCGCACGGCCGAGATGGGGGGGCATCTGCGCACCGGGCTGGAAGACACGTTCTACCTGCCGTCCGGCGAAAAGGTCACATCGAACGGCCCGCTGATCGAGGCACTGGCGCGCACCGCCCGCGAGGCCGGTCGCGAGGTCGCCACCCCGTCCGAGGCCCGCGCCATCCTCGGCCTGTCCTAGTCAGGTCAACCGCAACACCGCCCGGCCCAGACCGGACATTTCCATGACAATCTCGCCCGTGCCGTCGTGATACCAGATCGGGCTGTGGGTGCCGCACAGCACGATCTGCCCGGCCTCCAGCGTCAGGCCGCGCGCCGCCAGATGGTTGGCCAGCCAAGTCACGGCCTCCAGCGGATTTTGCGGCGCGGCGCCCGTCACATCGTGGCGGATTTCCCCGTCGATGGTCAACGTCGTGCGCACCTTGGATATGTCCAGCTGATCGGGCGCGATGCCCGGCCCGCCAAGGACTGCGCCCACGTTCGAGATGTTCTGCGCGACGATGTCGGGCAGGTGGATCTGGCTCATGTCGCAATCGCGCATGTCCAGCAGTTCGAACGCCGGCACAAAGCGGTCAATCGCGCCCTGAACGGTGGCCGCGACGAACGGCGCGTCCTGCGCAGGCAGGGTGGTTTTCATCACCGCGGCAATCTCGGGCTCCAGCGCGAACTGGCGATAATCGGCGGCGCGCAACTCGGCGGGGCTGTCGCGACGCAGCGCGGCAAATACCCGTCCGCTGGCAGGCTCGCCAATGCCGAACCGCTCCAGCAGCGCCTTGGAGTTCGCGGCGATCTTCCATCCCGCAACCGCACCGAATGCCGCGTCCTGCGACAGATGCCCGGCCACCTGATCCTGCAACGCATAGGCGGCGTCCAATGTCCGTGGCGTAGGCATGGGATGTGCATCGAATGTGCATGCCCCGTGTATCTCTTCAATGATGCGTTTTGCGGTTCCGTCGTCCTGTGTCATGCGATCATCTTTCTGAAATCCGCCATCCAGCCCAGCCCGGCGGCGGTGTCCTCTGCGGGGCGGTATTCTGCCGAGACCGTCCCGTCATATCCCGTATTTTTCAGCGCATCAAAGGCGGCGGCAAAGTCGATATCGCCACTGCCCGGCTCGTTCCGGCCCTTGGTGTCTGCGAATTGCACATGGCCGATGCGCGGACCGGCCTGCGCGATGGCCGCGCAAAGATCGGGTTCGGTGATCGCCATGTGATAAAGGTCGAACTGCACGAACAGGTTGGGATGATCGGCCTCGGCCAGAATATCCAGCGCCGATTGCAGATCCGTCAGGAAGAAGCCGGGCACATCCACAGGATTGACCGGCTCGACCATCACGCGCACGCCGATATCCGCCATCACGTCGGCGGTGTGGCGCAGGTTTGCAATCAGGGTGCGGCGGCATTCGGCCCGGTCCGCGCCGGGCAGCGGGCGGCCCGACAGCACGTTGACCTTCTGCACCGACAGCGCAGCGGCGTTTTGCGCACAGGTGGCAACGGCGGCGCGGAAGTCATCCTGCCGCCCGGGCAGCGCGGCCATGCCGACCTCGTCGCCCACGCCGCGAGGCACGTTGATCAGGTCCATCGGCAGGCCGGTGGCCGCGATCGCGGCGCGCAGCGGGTGGATGTCACCGGGCTCGGGGAACTGGATTTCCGCCCCGTCAAACCCGGCGTCATGCGCCGCCGCGACACGGTCAGCGACAGGCGTTTCAGTGAAAAGCATCGAGATATTGGCGATCAGGCGCATTGGTTTACCTTGGGAAAATTTCGTTGACAGGAAACGGGATTCGGGTGTTTTGTTCAAGCACAAACATTCTTGATTGCAACTTTCTCTGAAGGGAATGCCATGTCCGGCCCGTCCGACGAAAATCAGCCTGACACGAAACGCGCCGGTAGGAAACTGCGCTCGCGGATCACCACCGACGGGATCGACCGCACGCCGCACCGCGCCTTCATGCGGGCGATGGGGCTGGACGATGCCGCGATTGCCAAGCCGATGATCGGCGTCGTCAGCCAGAAGGGCGAGACGACGCCCTGCAACATGACCCATTACGATCAGGTCGAATACGCCAAGGAAGGCGTCGCCATGGCCGGCGGCACCCCGCGCGAGTTCACCACCATCTCGGTCTCGGACGGGGTGGGGATGAACCACGAGGGTATGAAATTCAGCCTGGTCAGCCGCGAGATCATCGCCGACAGCATCGAGGCGGTGATCCACGGCCACGCCTATGACGGGCTGGTGGGCTATGGCGGCTGCGACAAGACGCTGCCGGGCGTGATCATGGGCATGGTGCGCTGCAACGTGCCGTCGGTCTTTGTCTACGGCGGCTCGGCCCTGCCGGGGCGGTTCCAGGGGCGCGACGTGTCGGTGTTGGACGCGTATGAGGCCGTGGGCGCGGTGCAGGCCGGCACGATGACCGAGGACGAGCTGACCCAGCTGGAAGAGGCCTGCAAGCCCACCATCGGGGCCTGCGCCGGGCAGTTCACCGCCAACACGATGGCGATGGTGTCCGAGGCGCTGGGGCTGACCGTGCCGAACTCGGCGATGATCCCGGGCGTCTACTCGGAACGGCGCGGTGTGGGCCAGCGGGCGGGCGCGCTGGTGATGGAAATGCTGGAACGCGGCGGGCCGCTGCCCCGTGATATCGTCACGCGCAAGGCGCTGGAAAACGCCTGCGCCATCGTGGCCGCCACCGGCGGGTCCACCAACACTGCGCTGCACATCCCGGCCATCGCGCATGAGGCGGGCATCAAGTTCACCGCCGACGACGTGGCCGAGGTGCTGCAACGCACGCCCTTCATCGGCAATCTGCGCCCGGGCGGCAAATACCACGCCAAGGATGTGTACGAGGTCGGTGGCGCCCATGTGGTGATCAAGGAACTGATCGCCCACGGCTTTATGCATGGCGACACCCTGACCGTCACGGGCCGCACCCTGGCCGAAGAGGTGGCGGATGCCCCTGCACCGGATGGCGAGGTGATCCGCCCGGTGTCGGATGCGATTATGGCCTCGGGCGGGGTTGTCGTGCTCAAGGGCAACCTGTGCCCGGATGGCGCGCTGCTGAAAGTGGCCGGGCTGAAGGAACTGGTGTTCAGCGGCATCGCGCGGGTGTTCGAATCCGAGGATGACGCGGTCGAGGCGGTGCACGCCCGCGA
This sequence comes from Lacimonas salitolerans, assembly GCF_042677865.1. NCBI lineage: Bacteria > Pseudomonadati > Pseudomonadota > Alphaproteobacteria > Rhodobacterales > Paracoccaceae > Lacimonas > Lacimonas salitolerans. Next base: position 114,042 of record NZ_JBHUDD010000059.1, read on the forward strand.
CTACACCGAAGGTCAGGTGCTGATCGTGCGCAACGAAGGGCCGGTTGGCGGCCCGGGCATGCGCGAGATGCTGGGCCTGACGGCGCTGATCTATGGGCAGGGCATGGGTGAAAAGGTGGCCTTGCTGACCGACGGGCGTTTCTCGGGTGCGACGCGCGGCATGTGCATCGGCCACGCCGCCCCCGAGGCCGCGACGGGCGGGCCGCTGGGTCTGGTGCAGGATGGCGACCGCATCACCATCGATGGCCGGGCCGCGACGATCACGCTGGACGTGGCGCAGGACGAGATGGACCGCCGTCGCGCGGCATGGTCCGCCCCCGAAACCCGGCACAAGGGCGGGCTGCTGTCGAAATACGCGGCCACCGTTGGCCAGGCGCACGAAGGTGCCGTGACCCATGCAGGCAACGCCCAATGGCCGGAATCGCGCCGTGGCAAGACAAAGGAAGACAGTGCATGACCGAGAAACCGACACTGGGCTATATCGGCACCGGCCTGATGGGCGCGCCGATGGCGACACGGCTGATCGAGGCGGGCAATACCGTCACAGTCTGGAACCGTACCGCAGCCAAGGCGCAACCGCTGGTCGATCGTGGCGCGAAGCTGGGTGACAGCCCGGCGGATGTGGCCGTGAAATCCGACATCGTGTTCATGTGCCTGACCGACACCAAGGCCGTGCACGAGGCGGTGTTTGGCGAAAACGGCGTGGCGTCTGGCGCGCGCAAGGGCAGCGTGCTGGTCGATTTCTCGTCGATCCAGCCGGATGCCACGCGCGAGATGGCCAAACGTCTGAAGGCCGAAACCGGGATGGAGTGGATCGATGCGCCCGTGTCGGGCGGCGTGCCGGGGGCCGAGGCCGGCACGCTGGCGATCATGGCGGGCGGGTCGCAAGACAGCTTTGACCGAGTGGAACCCAGCGTGATGCAGATGGCCGCGCGTTTTACCCTGATGGGGCCGGTCGGCGCGGGCCAGACGACCAAGCTGTGCAATCAGGTGATCGTCGGCTGCACCATGGCCGTTCTGGCCGAGGCGGCAAGGCTGGCCACCAACGCGGGTGTCGATGCCGCGCGCCTGCCCGAGGCGCTGGCAGGGGGCTTTGCCGACAGCAAACCCCTGCAGCTTTTCGTGCCGCGCATGGTCAATGCGCAGCATGAACCGCCGCTTGGGCATGTCTATACGATGCTCAAGGATCTCGATTCCGTTTGCGATCTTGCGCGGTCCTGCACATCGCCGGTACCGTTCACCTCGCTGGCCGCAGAACAGTTCAGGCTGCTGACGGTTCGGGGCGGCGAGACGGCCGACGCGCTGGAGATATTCAAGCTGAGCGCGCCGACGAAATTTTAAGAAACGACAAGAAACCAACACGGAGAGAATGATGAAACACGTCAAGTCCCTGATACTGGCCACCGCCATCGGTGCGATCGGCCTGCCCGCCATGGCGCAGGATGCCACGACCCTGCGCGTCGGAAGCTGGCTGCCGCCGCATCACCTGATCGTCGCGGGCATCCTGAAACCCTGGGCCGCCGCCATCGAGGATGAAACCGGCGGATCGCTGAAGTTCGAAATCATGACCTCGCCCCTCGGCCCGCCTCCGGCGCAGTTCGACCTGCTGCTGGATCAGGCCTTCGACGTTGGGTACGGCGTCAGCGGTCACAATGCCGGGCGGTTCACCATGACGCAGGTGATGGACCTGCCGTTCATGTCGCCCGATCCCTGGGCCGGGTCGGCCGCAGCCTGGCAGACCTATGCCAAGTACGGGGCTGAATATGGCGAGCATGACGGCGCGCATGTGGTCGGGTTGTTCACCCACTCGAACCCCAACATCAACATGGCCAGTGGCCGTGTCGAAACCCTGTCGGACCTTGAAGGCAAGACCATCCGCGTCGGCGGCAACGTGACCGGGCGCATCATGTCCGAACTTGGTGCATCGCCGGTGCAGCTGCCCCCGACCGAGGCCCAGACTGCGATGTCGCGCGGCGTGGCCGACGGGATTACCTTTCCGTCGGAATCCATCGACTTCTTCGGGATCACGCCTGTCATCACCTCGATCACGCGCATCCCTGGTGGCCTGTATACCGACACTTTCTGGGTGGCCTTCAACGAAGACAGCTGGAACGGCCTGACAGATGAGCAGCGCGCTGCGGTCGACAAGCATTCGGGTATGGCCATCGCCCTGCTGGCCGGGTTTGCCTGGACCAACGGCGACACCTATGGCGAGACCAAGCTGAACGAGCAGGGGGTCGAGTTCCTGTCGCTGTCCGAAGAGGACGTGACAGCCGCGCGCGAAACCCTGTCGCCACTGGAGGCCGAATGGCTGGAACAGGCGTCGGACAAGGGTTTCGACGGCGAGGCGATCCTGGCCTATGCCCGCGACATGGTTCAGCATTACCGCGCCGACAAGGTCGTGAACGTCGCGCAATAACACCGGGTGGCACCGCGCAAGACGCGGTGCCGCACCCCGCCAAGGAGCCGTGATGCGCACCCTTCTGTCCCTTTTCGACCGGTTTTGCCTTGCGCTGGCGTGGGCCTCTGGCCTGATCGCCGCCTTCGTGATGACGGTGACATTCGTCGGCGTCGTCATGCGCTATCTGTTTCGCAAGCCGATCATGGGCGGGTTCGAGATGATCGAGATCGGCATGGGCCTGATCGTGTTCACTGCGCTGCCCTTCATGGTGCGTCAGAACGGCAATATCAGCGTGTCGATCGTGTCGGACCTGTTTCCGCCGCTCTTGTCACGCCTGACCCGGTTTGCCGGTCAGATGGTGGGCGCTGTGCTGATGGGATTCATCGCATGGCGCGTCTGGCTGCAGGGCGAACGATTGATGCGATACAACGAGGTGACAATGGAATTGCGTGTCCCAAAGGGGCTTGTCGCGCAGGGCATGTCGGTGCTTCTGGTGGTGGCGGCGCTGGCCTTTGCCATCTGCGCAATCGAGGCATTGCTGCGGTCTGACCGGGCTGCACAGGCGCGGGCAGGGCGGCTCTGATGGGAATCTGGGAAATTGCCGCGATCAGCTTTGGCGGCGTCTTCGCCCTGATGATCACCGGGATGCCGATCGCGCTGGCGATGCTGCTGATCGGCCTTGGTGGTATCTGGATCACCATTTCGGAACGCACCGCGATGGGCATGATCGGGCAGTTGCCGATCAACGCCACCATGTCCTATGAACTGTCGGTCCTGCCGATGTTCATCCTGATGGGTGTCTTTGTCACCCGCGCACGCATGTCCGAGGATCTGTATCGCCTGTGCCACGGCTTTGTCGGGCATCTGCGCGGCGGGCTGGCAGCGGCGACGATCCTGGCCTGCGGCGGGTTTTCCGCGCTCAGCGGCTCATCGCTGGCCACGGCGGCCACGATGGCCAAGGTCGCGGTGCCCGAGATGCGCCGCTATGGCTATGCCGACGGGTTTGCCGCAGCGGCCGTTGCCTCGGGCGGGACGCTGGGCATCCTGATCCCGCCGTCGGTGATCCTGGTGCTGTATGGCATCGCCACCGGCACCGATATCGGATCGCTGTTCATCGCGGGCATCCTGCCCGGCATCCTGGCCATCGTCCTGTATCTTGTGGCCATCCGCATCGCCGCGCAGATCGACCCGGCCTGCGCGCCTGCCGCCCCCCGGCAGGACTGGGCCGAGCGCCTGCACAACCTGCGCAGCGTCGGGCCGATCCTGCTGCTGTTCATCGGCATCATCGGCGGGCTGTATCAGGGCGTGTTCACCCCGACCGAGGCGGGCGGCGTTGGTGCCACCGGCGCGCTGGCCTTTGCCCTGTGGCGGCGGGCGATGACCTTTCGGGTCTTCATCGACTCGCTGATCGAGACGGTGACGACCACCGCCAGCCTGTTTCTGGTGCTGATCGGGGCGCTGGTGTTTTCCAATTTCATGAACCTTGTCGGCCTGCCGTCGGCCCTGTCGGATCTGATCACCCAGCTTGGGCTGAGCCCGATGGCGGTGATCTTCGTGATCCTGGCGATCTACCTTGTGCTGGGCATGTTCATGGAAAGCCTGTCGATGATCCTGCTGACGATCCCGATCTTCTTTCCCATCGTCACCGAACTTGGGTTCGATCCGGTCTGGTTCGGCATCTTTGCGGTGATGGTCACCGAACTGTCGCTGATCACGCCGCCCGTGGGGCTGAACCTGTTCGTGATCAAGTCGGTGATCGACGATCTGTCGATGGGGGCGGTGTATCGCGGGATCGTGCCGTTCGTTCTGGCCGATATCGTGCGGATCGCCATCATCATCGCGGTGCCCTGGATCGTCACCGTGCTGCCGACGATGGCGCAATAGGGGGCATCATGCCGGAACCAAGCCTGCGCATACTGTCCTATGATGACCAGAGCCCGCCAGAGTTCGACAAGCTGGATCATGGCGTCCTGCAGGACTTCATCGGCATGTACCTGCGCGTCGCCTACGAGGTCGCGTATGACGATTTCCGCACCCGTCTGGGCGACGAGGCGTTGAAGCCGGGCTATTTCACCATCCTGACGCTGATCGTGCTGAACCCGCGCATCACGCAGACCCAGATCGGGCAGGCCTCGCAGCGCGACAAGTCCAACGTCACCAACGCCCTGCGCTGGATGGAGGACAACGGCCTGATCCTGCGCCACATGTCGCGCCGCGACCGCCGCACGCATATGTGCGTGGCCACACAGGCCGGCATCGACATGCAGGCGCGCATGCAGGCCAAGGCCGCCGGCCATCTTGAGGCGCTGGACACTGCCATCGGGCCAAAGCGCCGGGCGGAATTTGTCAGGACGCTCAAGGATCTGATTGCCGCCCTGGAAGGCGATAGCAGCGCCTAGCGCCCGCCGATACACCGCAAAACGGGTTTTTCACCGTGCGCGTGTGTGGGCGTGTGCTATTTCTCTGATATGGACATCGTACTTGTAACCACCGTCATTTCCGCGTTTTTCCTTGTCATCGGCGTGGCCGAGCCGCTGGCCGAGCGATTGCGCCTGCCCTACAGCGTGATCCTTGCCATGCTTGGTGTGCTGATCGCGGTCACGGCGACGTTTTTCCTGCGCACCACCCTGACCGATGCGCTGAATCCCGTGGCCGAGGCGATCCTGGGCTTTCCGATCCGGTCAAACGTCTTTCTATACGTGTTTCTGCCGACGCTGCTGTTTCAGGCGACGCTCGACATGAACCTGCGCCGGATGCTGGACGACTGGGTGCCGATCCTGATGCTGGCGGTCGTGGCGGTTGTGGTGGCGACGTTCAGCGTCGGATACGCGCTGTCCTGGGCCAGTGCGCTGCCGCTGGCGGCCTGTCTGCTGATCGGGGCCATCGTATCCACCACGGACCCGTCGGCGGTGGTGTCGATCTTTCGCTCGATCTCGGCACCGCGCAGGCTGGCGCGGATCATCGAGGGCGAAAGCCTGCTGAACGATGCCGCCGCCATCGCGCTGTTCGGCCTGTTCATGGGGTTCGTGATGCTGGGCGTGCCCGACCCCAGCCTTGGCGATGCGCTGACCCGGTTTCCGGTGCTGATCGCGGGGGGTGCCCTGACGGGTTGGGTGGCGGCGCGGGTGGCGGTCTGGATCATGGCGCTGTTCAACCGCTTTGAACTGGCGCAAGTGTCGATCTCGATCGCCTTGCCCTATCTGGCCTATATCGGTGCGGAACAAAGCATCGGGGCCTCGGGGGTGATCGCGGTGGTCGCGGCGGGGCTGACCCTGAACCTGACCGGGCCGGGCCGCTTGCCGCCGCAGACCTGGGCCTATCTGCGCGAGGTCTGGAAGCTGCTGGCACATTGGGCGGGGGCGCTGATCTTCATCCTTGCGGCCCTCCTGATCCCGCGCCTGCTGGAAGAGGTCCGGTTGGGCGACTTCGTTCTGATCGGGGTCGTGATCGTAGCCGCCATCGCGGCGCGGGTGGTGATCCTGTTCGGGCTTTTGCCCCTGCTGACCCTGATGCGCCTGTCGCCGGCGGTGGAACGGCCCTATCGCGTCGCGATCCTGTGGGGCGGGCTGCGCGGCGCGGTCACGCTGGCGCTGGCGCTGGCCGTCACCGAAAGCCTGCGGGTGCCGGTCGAGGTCAAGCGCGTGGTCGGCATTCTGGCCACCGGCTTTACCCTGTTCACGCTGATCGTGCAGGGCACGACCCTGCGGTCCGTCATCGGCTGGCTGGGCCTTGACCGCCTGTCGCCCATCGATCAGGCGCTGTCGCGGCAGGTCGTGGCCGTGGCCCTGCAAACCGTTCGCGCGGATGTGGCGCGCACCACCGAGAATTACGAGCTGACCCACGACATCGTGCGATCCGAGGCCAAACGCTTTGGCGACAAGCTGGAAAAGGCGGTGAAAGCAGCCGAGGACAGCGCCGATATCCTGGATCGCGACCGCATCACGCTGGGCCTGATCGCGCTGGCCGGGCACGAGCGCGACACGATTCTGGCGCGGGTGCGCGAACGCACGATCTCGGCGCGCATGGCAGATCAGGTGCTGTCGGATGCCGACCGGCTGATCGAAAGCGCGCGCTCCGGCGGGCGCAGTGGCTACCAGCGGGCCGCCCGGCAAAGCGTCGCCTATGGCCGTCTCTTCCGGGCTGTTGTCATCCTCAACAACAGGCTGGGTCTGTCCAGACCCTTGGCGCGGATGACCGCGGACCGGTTCGAACGCCTGTTGTCCCAACGCCTGATCCTGCGCGATCTTGGCGTGTTCATCGATGGGCGCATCCGCCGCATCCACGGCAGACGGGTGGCCGATCTGCTGACCGAGCTTCTGTCGCGCCGGGTCGAGATGGTGGAAACCGCGCTGGAAGGGTTGCGCCTGCAATACCCCGGTTATGCCGAGGTGCTGGAGCGTCGTTTCATCCGACGCACAGCGCTGCGGCTGGAAGAACGCGAATACATGGCCATGCGCGAGGACGGGTTGATCGGGGCCGAGGTCCATGCCTCGCTGATGCGCGATCTTGGCGCCCGCCGGGCCGCCGCTGACCAGCGTCCACGTCTTGATATCGCACCGCAGCGCACCGTTCTGGTGCGGCAGCTTCCGCTGTTCGCCGACCTGGACGATGCCGCGCTGAAACGGTTGGGCCGCGCGTTTCAGACCCGCTATGCCAATGCGGGCGATATCCTTATCCAGAAGGACAGCGCGGCCAAGCGCGTGTTTTTCATCGCCTCGGGTGCGGTCGAGGTGCAAAGCGCTGGCCAGACCTGGCGTCTGGGCAGGGGCGAGATGTTCGGTCAGATGGCGATCCTGATGCAGACGCCGCGCCGGGCCGAGGTTCGGGCAATCTCTCCGTCCACGCTGCTGGTGCTGGAGGAAGACAGGTTCCGGCGTCTGCTGAGGCGGAGCGAGGCGTTGCAGCAGGCCGTCCGCGCCAGTGCAGAAAAGCGCGGGATCGAACCCGAGGCCCTGCTGTCTGGCACGCGCGATCCGGCGTGATCCCTTGTGCATCGGCCCGGCACCGCGCGGGGGCCGGCACGCGACACCATATCGTTTGAGATTGCGCGCCCGTGAATTACCTCGCCCTGACGAGGGCTGAGCACAGGGCGGCCCAAGCGGTCGCGCCCGGTGCGCAGTGACGAGGGAGACGCCGCGATGCGCAACGATCTGACGATCTATGACACGATGGCCGACCATTGGTGGTCGGACGACATCCGCTGGGTGAGAACCTTGAAGAACCTCGTGCCGGGGCGGCTGGGTTGGATGGACCGGCAGATCGACTGGCATGGCAAGGCGGTGCTGGATCTCGGCTGCGCAGGCGGCTTCATGGCCGAGGCACTGGATGATCGCGGCGCCCGCGTCATCGGCATAGACCCGGCAAAGGATGCGATTGCAGCGGCCCGCAATCATGCAGCGCAGACGGGGCGCGCCATCACCTATGATGTCGGCGTGGGCGAGGATTTGCCCTATGACGCCAGCCAGTTCGATGCCGTCATCTGTGTCGATGTGCTGGAGCATGTCAGCGACCTGACGCAGGTTCTGGCCCAGGTCGCCCGCGTGCTGCGCCCCGGCGGGCTGTTCCTGTTCGACACGATCAACCGCAATCCGCTGGCGCGGCTGGCGACGATCACCGTGGCCGAAGACCTGCTGCGCCTTTTGCCGCGCGGCACGCATGATCCGGCCCTGTTCATCACCCCGTCCGAATTGCGCGCCGCGCTGACCGATGCGGGGCTGGTGCCCGGCCCGTTCACCGGGCTTGGCCCGCGCGCGCTGAACCGGCGCGGCGATCTGACCTTCGGGCGGCTGCCGCTGAAGACCGTGCTGTACATGGGGACCGCCCGCAAACCCGCAATTGAAGCAGCGGCTTGATGCTGGCCCTGCGCAACACCGCCGCACTCAACGAACGAGGTGCCTGCATGACCGACCTGCCGCCCGAGAACGTACAGTCCTACCCGCGCCCGCCCGCGCTGGAGCCGGTGCCGCAGCGCATCACCATACGGCTTGGCGGCGATCTGGTGGCCGAAACGACGCGCGCCTTGCGTGTTCTGGAAACCCATCATGCGCCCACCTACTACCTGCCGCCCGAGGACGTGCGCGCCATCCTGCGCCCTGCACAGGGCCGCAGTTTCTGCGAATGGAAAGGCGTGGCACGGTACTTTGACGTGGTTCTTGGCGACGCCACGGCCCCGCGCGCCGCATGGAGTTATGACCGGCCCACCGCGCGGTTTGCGCCGCTGGCGGGGTATCTGGCATTCTACGCCGGGCAGATGGAGGCGATATGGGTCGGCGAGGCCCGCGTCATCCCGCAGCCGGGCGATTTCTATGGTGGCTGGGTCACCCCGAACCTTGAAGGGCGCATCAAGGGTGCGCCGGGAACACGGCACTGGTAAGGGTATGCTGTCAGGTTTCCCTCTGTCACGGAACCGACAAGAACCCCCGTTACACCGCACCGATACTTGCGAAAGGCCCTGCCAGCCGATGTCCATCACCCTGCGCGACCTTCAGAAATCCTTTGCCGGCAAGCCCGCCGTGGACGGGATCACGATCGAGATCGGCAAGGGCGAGTTCTTTGCCATCGTCGGCGCGTCGGGCTGCGGAAAATCGACGCTGCTGCGCCTGATCGCAGGGCTTGAGGCGGCGGATGCGGGCGAGGTGCGGCTTGGCGACAGGGCGGTGGCCGGTCCCGGCCTGCACCTGCCGCCCGAACAGCGCGGGGTGGGCTTTGTGTTCCAGTCCTATGCGCTGTGGCCGCATCTGGACGTGCGCGGCAACGTGGCCTTTCCAGCCGAGGCGGCAGGGCTTGGCCGGGCCGAGGCCGCGCGCCGGGCAGACCGGAACCTGGCCACCGTGGCGCTGGACGGCTTTGCAACGCGCAAGCCGTCCGAGCTGTCGGGTGGGCAGCGGCAGCGCGTGGCGCTGGCGCGCTGTCTGGCGCAGGACGCCGACATCATCCTGATGGACGAGCCGCTGGCCAATCTGGACCCGCATCTGCGCGCCACGATGGAGGAAGAGCTGGTGGGCTTTCACCGCGCCTCGGGGGCCACGACGGTCTACATCACCCATGACCAGCGCGAGGCGATGGCAGTGGCCGACCGCATGGCCGTGATGGCGGCGGGTCGGTTCCTGCAAGTGGGCACGCCTGCGGAAATCTACGCGCGCCCCGCCTCGGCGGAGGTGGCGCGGTTCATCGGGCAAGGGGCGGTTCTGCCGGTGAAGATTGCAGACGGTCAAGCCACGCTGGCCGGGCATCCGGTGGCCCTGCGCGGCATGGGCGGCGCCAGCGGCGCGCGGCAGGCGTTGTTCCGCCCCGCCGATCTGGCGGTGTCGGACGAGGGTCTGGACGGGCGGGTGACAGCCGCGCTCTATCGTGGTGGCCAGTGGGAGGCGAAGGTCAAGGTTGCAGGCCTGCCGCAGCCCTTTGCCGTGCATCTGCCCCATCCGGTGCGTGAGGGGGATCGCATGGGCCTGCGGCTTCTTGGCGGGTGGTTGCTGCCGCAGTGACGCTTCACAACCGCCAGGGCACGACGCCCGGTGGCAGGTGCCGCCCCAGCCGATCCAGCAGCGCCATAAGTCCGATGGTCGCCAGCACGGTGACACCGGCCATGGCGGCGGCCAGCGTGGTGTATCCGCCGTTTTCATAGTTGTAGATCACGGTGCCGATCGTCTCGGTCCCGGTTGACCACAGCAGGGCGGACACCGTCACCTCGTTATAGGCGGTCAGGAACACCAGGATCGCGCCCGACCCCGCCGCCGGGGCCACCAGCGGCAGGAATATCCGCCGCATCCGCCGACCCCAGCCCGCGCCTGCGGTGCGCGCGGCCTCGTCCAGCGCGGGGTCCAGTTGCAGGCAGGCCGCCGCGACGGGTTTCAGCGCCACCGCGAAAAAGGCGCACAGATAGGCCAGCACGATGATCCAGACCGTGTTGTAAAGCGACACGCCAAGGATCGGCAGCGGGCGCAGAAAGGTCAGGATGAAGGCAATCGAGATGACGATGCCCGGGATGGCATAGGTGGTTTCGGCCAGCCCCGTCAGGCCGATGCCCAGCCGCTTGCGCGCGCCGCGCGGCCCGGTGGCAAAGCGCGCCACAAAAGCTGCGAACCCGGCCAGCAGCAGCGCGGCCAGTCCCGCCGCCAGCGTGGAATTGCCGAACGCCCGCAGGGTGACCGATTGCCGGAACAGCACCTGCTCGAAATTCGCCAGCGTCATGGTGTCAAAGGTCAGCGGCAGGCCATAGGTGATCACCAGCGCGGTGCCGAACAATGCTGCCATCGGCAGGGCCAGCGTGACCGCCACCAGCCCCACCATTGCGGCCTGCGCGGCCCATTGCGCCCGGCCCAGTTGCAGGTGCAGCGGCGGCTGCGGTGGTCCGATCAATGCCGCGCGGCTGCGGGCGGACAGGATCATCTGCACCGCCACGACGACGATGGCGATCAGCGCCATCAGCGCCGACAGCACCGCCACATCGGCCAGCATCGACGGACCGAAGCTGGACAGCCGTTGCCAGATCAGCACCGGCAGCGTGGTGTAGCGACCGGGAATGCCCAACAGCGCCGGGATGCCGAAATTGCCAAGCGCCGAGACAAAGGCCAGCGCAAAGGCGGCCAGCAGGCTGGGGGCGAGAAGCGGCAGGATCACGCGACGCAGCAGCCGCGCAGGCCCGGCACCCGCCACCCGCGCGGCCTCGGCCATTTCGCGCGGCAGGGTGCGCAGCGCGGCCAGCACCACCAGAAACACCAGCGGCATGTGCTGCACCGCCAGCAGCGCGATCACCCCGTTGCGCCCATAAAGCGGATGCGGCGTGCCGGGCGGCGGGGCCAGCCCAAGCGTGCCCAGCAGGGGCGAGGACGGACCCAGCGCCTGCATCCAGGCGATCGCCGTGACATGCGGCGGGATCATCATCGGGATCAGCACCAGAAAGGTGAACACCGCCTTGCCGCGCAGGCTGGTCAGCCCCACAAGCAGCGCCACGCCCGTGCCCACGATCAGCGCCAGCGCGGCCGAGACCGTGGCGCTTTGCAGCGAGTTCAGCAACGCGCGGAGCACCGACCGGCTGCCAAGCGCCTCGCGGATCGGGTCCAGCGACGGCACCCCATCGGCCAGCAGCCCGGTCTGCAACAACAGCGCCAGCGGCGTCACCATCAGCGCCGCCGCAAAGACGATGAGGGCGGCAAGGGTCATCCCCTCGCCGCCCCCCGCGATATTGAACGTGCGTCGCAGGGCTTAGCCGCCGAACATCTCGACAAAGCGCAGACGGTCAGAGTCGGTGCTTTGCAGGGCCTTGGCCGGGTCGAAATCCAGCAGCTTGATGTCATCCAGCGCCGGGAAGCCTTCGGGCGGGGTGATCGCCGGATGCGCCGGCAGATAGCCCATGTCGGCGGCCAGTTGCTGGCCCTCGGGCGAGATCAGGAAATCGACAAAGGCCTGCGCTGCGGGCACGTTCTGCGCGGTCGACAGGATCGCCGCAGGTTCGGTCACGGCGGACACGCCTTCCTGAGGAAAGACGAACCCGACCGGCGCGCCATTCGGGATCTCGCGGATCGGCAGGAAATCAACCACCATGCCGAACATCTGCTCGCCACCGGCCACGGCGCGGTAGACACCGCCATTGCCGCCCTGCGGGTTGGTGCCCTGTTCCGCCAGCCCCTCGTAATACTCCCATCCCAGATCAGGATGCGAGGTCAGCGACACCATGTGGATCGTGGCCGCCCCGCTGGTCAGCGGTGAGGGCATGGCGATCTGGCCTTCGGCCTCGGGGCGCAGCAGGTCGGCCCAGGACGTGGGCACAAAGGGCGCCGAGGTGTTGTAGACGATCCCGGTGGTGATCAGCTTGGTCGAGAAGTAATACCCCTCGGGGTCCATGATCGACGGATCATAGGCGGACACATCCGCCTCGGGGTAGGCCAGCAGACGGCCCTGCGCCTCAAGCCCCTCCATCGTGACCATGTCGGCGATCAGCAGAACGTCGGGCTGCGGATTGCCCGCGGCGAATTCGGCCTCGAGCCGGGCCATGACCTGCGTGGTGCCGTCGCGGATCCACTCGACCTCGACATTGGGGTAGGCGGCGTTGAACGCATCCACCGTGCGCTGCGCATCCTCGTTGGGCTGCGAGGTGTAGACGACCAGACGGCCAGAGACGTCGTCGGACTGCGCGATGGCGGGGCCGGACAGGCTGAGAGCCGCAAGCGCGGCGATAAATGTGCGGTGCATTGGTATCCCCTGAATTGCCGGGCGCGGGGCCCGGGTGCATTGGTCTGTTGCGGATACCGCCCACGTGTAACGAAGGCATGACCCTCGCAAGGCAGGTGCGGGTCGCGTTGGCTGTGTACGGAACACCATCCAGAGTAGGATAACGCAACCTTGGCGATGGCATCCGTCAAACCCCGCTCGTTGCGACGATATGGTGATTCTGCAGCCCATGCTGCACTGCAGCGACTAAGAAACAGGCGCAGCAACATTAATCTGCCCGAAAAACCAGCGATTCTTGCCGCCCTGCCCTGAAACACCAGCATTTCATTGCCTTGCTTTACGCCGCGGCAAATCGTTCTGAGGCCCGCCGTCACATTGCCGTGACCAGCGCGGGTGTGTGACGGCCGAACGAATTGCCACTCGGCCCGACCGCCACACGGGTGCAACACGAAGTCACCGGGGGACCGTGCCGAAAACTGCCCGATGGGGCAAGCGGCCAGCCCCGATGCGGGAGAAGACGATGAAATCATTGAAACACATACTTGCTGGTACCGTGGCCTTTGCCGCGTTGACCACAGCCGCAGCCGCCGACTGCCCGATCAAGGTGGGCGTCCTGCATTCGCTGTCGGGCACGATGGCGATCTCGGAAACCACGCTGAAAGACACCATGCTGATGCTGGTGGACGCCCAGAACAAGAAGGGTGGTCTGCTGGGTTGCGAGCTTGAGGCCGTCGTGACCGACCCGGCCTCGGATTGGCCGCTGTTCGCCGAAAAGGCGCGCGAACTGCTGACCGTCCAGAACGTCGATGTGATCTTTGGCAGCTGGACCAGCGTCAGCCGCAAGTCGGCCCTGCCCGTGCTGGAGGAACTGAACGGGCTGATGTTCTATCCGGTGCAATACGAGGGCGAGGAATCGTCGAAGAACGTCTTTTACACCGGCGCAGCCCCGAACCAGCAGGCCATTCCGGCGGTGGACTACTTCCTCGAGGAACTGGGCGTCGAGAAATTCGCGCTGCTGGGCACCGATTACGTCTATCCGCGCACGACGAACAACATCCTTGATTCCTACCTGAAATCCAAAGGCATCCCCGAGTCCGACATCTTTGTGAACTACACGCCTTTCGGCCACTCCGACTGGTCCAAGATCGTGTCGGACGTCGTCGCGCTGGCGGCGGATGGCAAGAAGGTCGGCGTCGTGTCCACCATCAACGGTGACGCCAACATCGGCTTTTACAAGGAACTGGCCGCAGCGGGCATTTCGGCCGATGACATCCCGGTCGTTGCCTTCTCGGTCGGTGAAGAAGAGCTTTCGGGTCTGGATACCAGCAACCTGGTGGGGCATCTGGCCGCCTGGAACTATTTCATGTCCGCCGACACCCCCGAAAACGCCGAGTTCATCGAAGCCTGGCACGCCTTCATCGGCGACGAGTCCCGCGTGACCAACGACCCGATGGAGGCGCATTACATCGGCTTCAACATGTGGGTGAACGCGGTCACGCAGGCCGACACCACCGATGTGGACGCCGTGCGCGAGGCGATGTGGGGACAGGAATTTCCTAACCTGACCGGCGGGACCGCCGTGATGGGGGTGAACCACCACCTGTCCAAGCCGGTGCTGATCGGCGAGATCCTGGCCGACGGCCAGTTTGACATCATCTCGGAAACCGACCCCGTGCCGGGCGACGCCTGGACCGATTTCCTGCCGGAATCCGCAGTTCTGATGTCGGATTGGAAGGATCTGGAATGCGGTATGTACAACACCGAAACCAAGACCTGCGTTCAGATCAAGTCGAACTATTAAGACCAGTCGCGGCGGCGGGGATTGGCCCGCCGCCNTCGCGGCATTGGCGGTGCTGCTGATGACCTGCAGTGCGCGCACCCAGGGTGGCGCGGGCCCGATGCAGGCCGTTCTGCAAAAGCATGCCGAGATCATCGCCCAAAGCTCGCGTCGCACGATCCAGCCCGCGATTGATGCCGTGGCGGGATCCGGCCTGCCGCAGGCGCAGGTGGTGTTGCAGACATGGCAGGCGCGCGAGATGTGGCAGCGCACGTCGGATGGTCTGTTCTTTCGGGTGCAGGAAGACGGCGCCACCCTGCGCCTGTTCGATTTCGACACCGGGGCCGAAATTGGCACCGCGTCCAAGGCGGACATGGACCAGATCAAACCCAATTCCGGTATCCAGTCGATCATCGGCACGGCGCTTGTCACCTTTCAACTCAGCGACCCTGATCCGGCCCGTCGTGCCGATGCGGTGGCCTCGCTGCAACGCAATGCCAGTGCCGAATTGCTTGCCCCCTTGCGCGCGTCCATTCCGCCGGAAACCGATCCGGCGCTCAAGACCCGCAAGGAGCGGCTGGAACGCTTGCTGACGATTTCATTCGACCCTGACCGCGCCGCCCGCATCGAGGCGATAAATGATGTGTCCGGTGATATCGGCGTGGACGTGCGCGCCACGCTGAACCCGCTGGTCGCGACCCGGTTGCAGGTATTCGAGGGCGCACCGCCCGATACATTGAACGTGGCCCGCCTGCTGGACCCCGGCAGTGATGCTCTCCCGCGCGAGGAGGCCTATCGCCTGCTGTCCGATGCCGGGCTGGCCCCGCCGCGCATCACGCAAGCCGCCCTGCGCGAGGCGCTGACCGCCAACATCACCGAAGGCAGCGTGGGCGGCATACCCGTCCACACCCTGTCGGACCCCGCCAGCCGGATTGCCGCCTATACCGCGCTGGCCGATGCCGGGTTGGTGCCGCCCTACCTGACCGATGTGGCGATGGATGCCGCGCTGGCCGCCCATTCCTTTGCGGATGTATATGCCGAGCCCGACGCCACGATCACCACGGCGGCGGCAGAGGCGCTGACCCGTATCAACACCATGGTCGGCGTCAATCAGGCGTTCGATCTGGGTCTGGATGCGATCTCGCTTGCTTCGATCTATTTTCTGGCGGCGATCGGTCTTGCCATCACCTTTGGCGTGATGGGTGTAATCAACATGGCGCATGGCGAGTTCATCATGATGGGGGCCTACACCGGCTACGTGGTGCAACTGTTCATCCCCAACCACACCGCGTCGATCATCGTTGCGATTCCGCTCGCCTTTGCGGTGACATTCGCCGCCGGTGTCGCGCTGGAGCGTCTGGTGATCCGCTGGCTTTACAACCGCCCGTTGGAAACCCTGCTGGCCACGTTCGGCGTGTCCATTGCCCTGCAGCAACTGTTCAAGAACATCTTTGGCACGCAGGCCCGCCCGCTTACCGCACCCGCATGGCTGGACGGGTCGCTGGTGTTCAACGATGTGGTGGCGATCTCGTATATCCGCATCGCGATCTTCGTGCTGGCGATGGTGTTTCTGACGATCTTTCTGTTCATCATGAAACGCACGCGGCTGGGTCTGGAAACCCGTGCGGTCACGCAAAACCCCGGCATGGCGGCGGCCATGGGGATCAACCCGGGCCGGGTGAACATGCTGACCTTCGGCCTTGGATCTGGCATCGCCGGCGTTGCCGGTGTGGCCATCGGGCTGTTTGCCAAGGTCACGTCGGAACTGGGGCAGGATTACATCGTGCAAAGTTTCATGACCGTCGTGGTGGGCGGTGTCGGCAACATCTGGGGCACGCTGCTGGGGGCCGCGATGATCGGCGGCCTGCAAAAGGGGATCGAGTTCTTCAACCCGTCCAACACGCTGGCGGCGCAGACCTACATGATCCTGTTCATCATCCTGTTCATCCAGTTCCGGCCGCGCGGCATCATCGCGCTGCGCGGACGCGCGGCGGGGGATTAAGGCCATGCAACGCAGCCTTGTCGCGCGAAACCCGTCGATCCTGATTTTTCTGGCCGTTCTGGCGTTGTTCACACTCGGCGTGACCATCCTGTCCGAAGGGTTCGGGATCGGGCTGATCTCGACCAGTTTCGTCAAGACGCTGGGCAAGACGCTGGCGCTGGCGCTGGTCGCCGTGGCGATGGACCTGATCTGGGGCTATTGCGGCATCCTGAGCCTGGGGCATTTCGCGTTCTTCGGGCTGGGCGGCTACATGATCGGCATGTGGCTGATGTATGAACGCACCCGGCTGATCGTGGCCGAGTCGCTGGCCAACGCGCCCCTTCCGCCCACCCCGGCCGAGGTCGAGGCCGCCATCGGCCAGCAGATATTCGGCGTCGTGGGGTCATCGGAGTTCCCGACGATCTGGGTCTTTGCGCACAGCCTGCCGCTGCAACTGATGCTGGTGGTGGCGGTGCCCGGCCTGCTGGCGCTGGTGTTCGGCTGGCTGGCGTTCCGCAGCCGTGTGACGGGCGTCTACCTGTCGATCCTGACGCAGGCGATGACCCTGGCGCTGGCGCTGTACCTGTTCCAGAACGACAGCGGGCTGCGCGGCAACAACGGGCTCTCGGGATTGCAGAACATCCCGCATCTGGACAGCGTACCGCAATCGGTGCTGTCGGTCTGGTTGTTCTGGGCCTCTGCGCTGGCGCTGGCGCTGGGCTATGTCTTTGCCGCATGGATCGTGTCGGGCAAGTTCGGCAGCGTGATCCGCGGCATCCGCGACAACGAAGCGCGCGTGCGGTTCCTTGGCTACTCGGTCGAAGGCTACAAGCTGGCGCTGTTCACCGTCACTGCGATGATGGCGGGCATCGCGGGCGCGCTGTACTATCCGCAGGCGGGCATCATCAACCCGGCCGAGGTGGCACCCATCGCGTCGATCTACCTTGCGGTCTGGGTTGCCATCGGCGGGCGCGGGCGGCTCTATGGCGCGGTGATCGGTGCGGTGTTCGTCAGCCTTGTCTCGACATGGTTCACCGGCGGGCAGGCGCCTGACATCAACCTTGGGTTCTACACGATCTCATGGGTGGACTGGTGGACGATCCTGCTGGGCCTGTCCTTTGTGGCCGTCACGCTGTTCGCGCCCAAGGGCATCGGCGGGCTGTTCGATCTGCTGGCCGGGCTGCGCGGGCCGGATCGTCACGGCGCAGACCTTGGCCCCGATCAGGGCTCGCTGCGCGAGAAGGAGGCGCAGGAATGACCCGGCTTCTGGAGGTTTCGGGCGTATCGGTCACGTTCGACGGATTCCGCGCCATCAACAACCTGTCCTTTGCCATCGGCCCGGCAGAGCTGCGCGCGATCATCGGCCCCAACGGCGCGGGCAAGACCACCTTCATGGACATCATTACCGGCAAGACCAAGCCCGATACGGGCCATGTTCTGTGGGGCGAGAAATCGCAGTCCCTGCTGCGCATGAACGAGGCGCAGATCGCGCGCCAGGGCATCGGGCGCAAGTTCCAGAAACCCACCGTATTCGAGGATCAGACCGTGCAGGAAAACCTGCTGATGGCCCAGAACAACAATCGCGGGCCGTTTGCGGTGCTGGTCTGGCGACCAAGGTCCGAGCATCTGGACCGGGTTGAAACCCTGGCCGGGGAAATCGGGCTGCGCGATGCCCTGCTGCGCCGCGCCGGAGAATTGTCGCACGGGCAAAAGCAATGGCTGGAAATCGGCATGCTGCTTGCTCAGGAACCCCGGCTGCTGCTGGTCGATGAACCCGCTGCCGGCATGACCCCGGCGGAACGCGAACACACCACCGATCTGCTGGTCGAGGCCGCGAAAACCCGCGCTGTCGTGGTTGTGGAGCATGACATGGAGTTCATCCGGCGGCTGGGCTGCCGGGTGACCGTGCTGCACGAAGGGTCGGTTCTGGCCGAAGGGTCGCTGGATCACGTCACCGCAAACCAGGAGGTGATCGATGTCTACCTCGGACGCTGACACCATGTTGCAGGTGCACGGCCTGACCCTGCATTACGGCCACTCGCAAATCCTTAACGGCATCGACCTGACCGCGCAAAAGGGGCAGGTGACCTGCGTGATGGGGCCGAACGGGGTGGGCAAGACATCGCTGATCCGCGCCATCTCGGGGCGGCACAACCGCTCGGGCGGGCAAGTCACGCTGGACGGCGAGGCGCTGGGCGTTCTGCCCGCGCATCAACTGGCGCGCAAGGGCATTGCGCTGGTCCCGCAGGGACGCGAGATTTTTCCCCTGCTGACCGTGCGCGAGAACCTTGAAACAGGACTGTCCGCCCTGCCGAAATCAGACCGGGGCGATCTGGATGAAATGTTCGACCTGTTCCCGGTGCTGCGCGACATGCAGGGCCGCCGGGGCGGCGATCTGTCGGGCGGGCAGCAGCAGCAACTGGCCATCGCGCGCGCGCTGCTGACCCGGCCCAGGCTGTTGCTGATGGACGAACCGACCGAGGGGATTCAACCCAACATCATCCAGATGATCGGGCAGGTCATCGCCCGCCTGCGCGACGAGGGGCGCATGGCCATCGTTCTGGTCGAGCAATATTTCGATTTCGCCTACGATCTGGGCGATTGTTTTGCCGTCCTGCGCCGGGGCGAGGTGGTCATATCCGGCACTAAGTCCGAGCTGACCCGCGACAGGTTGTTGAAATCGGTGTCAGTCTGAACAGTGGGGCCTGCGTTCACCATCGCCTTGCCGACAATGGCACTGAACGTGACAGGTTTCCTCTCTCCCCAAATATCCCGGGGGGGAGTCCCCTGAAAGGGGACGGGGGCAGCGCCCCCCGCGCGCTACCCCTCGTAGGTCACGCGTCCGCCTGCGATCGTCACCTGCGCGCGGGCCTGATCCAGCGTTTCGGGCTCCATCGCCTGCAGATCGTGGCTCATCACCACCACATCGGCCATCATGCCAGGCATCAACCGGCCCTTGCGGTCCTCGTTGAATTCGACCCAGGCATTGTCGGCGGTATAGGATTGCAGCGTGTCCAGCAGGCTCTGGCTCTGGTCGCGCCAGGGCGCGGGCATCTTGCGCGGGGCGACGGCGGATTTGATGTTGGGCATCACATCCACCGGGATCACCGGCCAGTCGGTGGAGAACACCACGCGCGCGCCGCTGTTGCGGATGTCCTGCCAGGCAAAGGCCAGGGGGATCTGGTGGTCGTGCAACATCTTGCCCACGCCGTCGGGCGGGAAATAGACGCCAAAGGGCGCGTGCCCCGGCTGGATCGACGCCACCACATCCAGTTGTGCGAACCGTGGCAGATCATCAGGGTGCAGCACCTCGATATGTTCGATCCGGTGGCGGCTGTCGCGGCGGCCGTTGGCCTTGATCGCCGCCTCGTAGGCATCCAGCGTCCAGCGGATGCCCTGATCGCCGATGGCATGCACGGCGATCTGCAGCCCCATCGCATCGGCCTTGATGCAGGCCGCTTCGAACAGGTCATAGTCGAACACCGCGTCGCCCACGGTCTCAAGCCCCGGATAGGGCTCCAGCATCAGCGCGGTCGAACTGTCGACCACCCCGTCGATGAACATCTTGACCCGGTTGCACCAGACCCAGTCGCCCTTGTACCGGGTGCGCATCTCTTCGGCCTCGACGAAGCGATCAAGACTGTCGTGGCTTTTGAAATGAAACGGCACCTCGACCCGGGCCAGCAGATCGCCATCGGCCTCGATCTCGGACAGCAGTTCGAGGTTGTAGAAATTGCCATCCATGTTGTGCAGGCTGGTGATGCCGTGGCTGGCACAGTGTTTCAGCCCCTGCACGATGGCGGCCTTGTCCAGCGCACGTTGTTCCGGGGTGGCGGGCGGCACCGGATCAGCCCCGGTGACAAGGCCCAGCATGTCGCGCCCGCCGTGCTTTGTCAGCCGCAGCACCGGCGCATAGGCGCCCGGTTCGCGCAATTCGCCGGTGGCGGTGCCATCGGGGGCCATCACGATTTCGGCGCCCATGTCCACCTCTCCGCCATGCAGCAGCCCGGCCAGTTCCAGCGCCCTGGTATTGGCCCAGACCGTGTGATGATCGGGGGCGAACATGGCAAAGGGCCGGTCTGGCAGCACCTTGTCCAGATCCTGCCGGGTGGTGTGCTGACCCGGCCCCATGATCGCGTAATCCGCCTGCACCGCAAATATCAGCGTGTCATCAGGGTTGTTTGCCGCCCAGTCGCGCACGGCGGCGGTCAGCCGGTCCAGGCCCTGAATGCCATACAGGTCCAGCATGCCCAGTTCCGCCGAGCCGCCGAACAGGTGCACGTGGCTGTCGATGAACCCCGGCAGCACCGACGCCCCGCCCGCGTCGATCACCCGCGTGCCCGGCCCGGCCAGGCTGCGCATCTCGTCCGTGTCGCCGACGGCGGCAATGGTGCCGCCCGAGATGGCAAGCGCGGTCGCGGTGGGACGTGCATGATCAAAGGTGATCAGGCGGCCATTCAGGATAACGATGTCGGGGGTCATTTCTGGTCTTTCACAATTGGAAAGGGCGGGCCGCGATGGCCCGCCCCGATCGGTTTACTTTTGCAGCTCGGTCCAGATCGCGGTGTAGATCTTTTGCGCTTCTGGCGGGCAGGTCATCGACAGGACGCCCGCCGCCTTCACCTCGTCGCTCGGGTTCACCTCGGGCGCGGATTGCAGGTCTTCTGTCATGAATTCCGCCGACCCCATGATGCCGTTCGAATACTTGGCAAAATTCGACAGCATCGCCGCGTTTTCCGGGTGCATGATGAAGTTCAGGAACAGCTTGGCGTTCTCGACATTCTGCGCATCGGCCAGGATTGCCGCGTTGTCCATCCAGACCGGATAGCCGGTCATCGGCAGACCATAGGCGATATCCTCGTTCTGAAGTCGCGAGCGCATCGAGGCGCCGTTCCAGTTCAGGCCCGCCGACAGGTCGCCCTTGGCGAATTTCTCGATGTTGCCGTAATCCATCGACAGCCAGTCAGCCTTGGCCGCGACCAGCATGTCGCGCACCTCTTTCAGAACCTCGCGGTCCGTGGTGCACTGCTCGCCACCCTTGTAGTAGATGGCAGTCGACATGACGTCCATCATCTCGGGGATGATGTTGATCTTGCCCTTCAGTTCCTCGGGCGGTTCGAACAGCAGCGCTGCAGAGTTGATGTCGCCTTCGTACACGCTGGTGTTGACGGTCACGCCCACGGTGCCCCACTGCCACGGCACGGTGTAGTTGCGGCCGGGGTCGAAATCGACATCCACCCAGACCGGGTCCATGTGCTGGAAATTCTCCATCTCGTTGGGCTTGGATTCCATCAGAAGCCCTTCGGAAATGAAAATCGGAACGTAGGTGCCCGACGGCACGACGATGTCAAAGCCATGCCCGCCAGCCTGGATCTTGGCCAGCGCGGTGTCGTTGCTGTCGTAGTCGGTGATCGTCACGTCGATCCCGTATTCCTCTTCGAACTTTTCGATCATCTCGGGGCTGGTGTAGTTGCCCCAGTTGTAGATGTTCAGCTCGCCTTCGGCCTGTGCGGCCCCCGCGACGGCCATGGCGGCCAGTGCGGCGAAAGATGTCTTAAGTTTCATTGCAAACTCTCCTGTCGGTTGGTTGTTATTTTCGCGTGCGGCTGAGGAAAAAGAACCCCATCACCATCACCACCGAAATGGCCAGAAGCGCCGTTGAGATGGCGTTGACTTCGGGGGTGACGACTCGGCGCAATTGCCCCAGCATGTAGGTGGGCAGTGTATCCTGCCCGGCGGATTTTACGAACTCTGTAATCACCACGTCATCCAGCGAGATGACAAAGGCCAGCATCGCACCCGCCAGAATGCCGGGCCAAAGCTGCGGCAGGGTGATGCGGCGAAACACCCGCCAGGGCGTGCCGTACAGATCCATTCCCGCCTGCTCCAGGCTCAGGTCCATGCCCTGCAATCGCGCCCGGATCGGCATGTAGGCAAAGGGCAGGCAGAACGCGGAATGCGCGATGATCAGGTAGAACAGCCCGGTATAGCCGGTGGCGACCTTGATCATCGCGAAGAAGATCAGCAGCGCCACGGCGGTCACGATTTCCGGCACCATCAGCGGTTGGTTGATCATGGCGAAAACCATCGTATAGCCCCGGAACGTGCCTTGCCGCGTCGTGGCCAGCGCCGCCAGCACCGCGCAGGTCGTGGCGATGGCCGAGGCCCACAGCGCGATGATCAGCGAGCGCACGGTGGCGGCCTGAACCTCGCGGTTGTCCCAGGCACTGACATACCAGCGCCAGCTGAACCCCTCCCATATCGCAATCGAGGTGCCCGCGTTGAAGGAATAGACCACCAGCAGGATGATCGGCAGATACAGGATCACGAAACAGGACATCGCGATGGTGGCAAAGCCGGTCTGCCGGCGGACATCGAACCCCTTAGCCATGCCGCACCTCCTCGTTCCCGGCGGCGCGGACATAGAGGATCAGCGCCACCATCACGATCGCCAGCAGGGTCAGCGACAGCGCCGCGCCCAGGGGCCAGTTTCGCCCTGCGCCGAACTGCAATTCGATCAGGTTGCCCAGCATCAGCTGCTTGCCCCCGCCCAGAACGCGCGGGGTGACATAGGCGCCCAGCGACGGCACGAACACCAGGATCGACCCGGCAATGACGCCCGGTTTGGCCAGCGGGAATATCACCCGCTTGAGCACGCGCCAGCGCGTCGCGTACAGATCGTATCCTGCCTCGACCAGCGTGAAATCGAACCGCTCAAGCGAGGCATAGATCGGCAGCACCATCAGCGGCAGATAGACATAGGCCATGCCCAGCAGGATCGCGAATTCGGTGAACAGCATCTGGATCGGCGCGTCGATGATCCCGGCCCACATCAGCAGCGTGTTCACCGTGCCCTCGGCCCGGATCAGTTCCATGATGGCAAAGGTGCGGATCAGAAGGTTGGTCCAGAACGGGATGATGATCAGCAGCATCCAGATGTCGCGCTTTTCCTTGGGGCGCGTGGCGATGAAATAGGCGGTGGGAAAACCAAAGATGAAGGTCAGCAGCGCTGTCATCAGCGACAGCTTGATCGACCGCCAGAAGATCGACAGATGCGCGTCGGCCCAGCCCAGTTCTTCGGTAAAGAAATCGACCTCGGCCACGACGTTGAACCAGGCGTCGGTCGAAAACTGCCACACGACCCCGCCGTAATCGCCGGGCGTCAGAAAGGAATAGACCAGCACGATCAGCAGCGGGCCGGAGGCGGCAAAGATCAGCACCGCCAGCGCCGGGGCCAACAAGAGCCAACGGGTGCGGGTGGCGCGGTCGGCGATGGCGTCGCTCATGGCCTCAATCCCTCAGAACCTGGCCCACGCCGGGGGCCAGCGTGACGGTCACCGCGTCGCCGGCGTTGAACACCTGCGTCTGCCCGTGCTGGTTCTGCTGGCGCAGCACGAACCGCGCGCCGCCGTCCAGATCGACGTGAAAATGCGTGTCGGTGCCAAAGTAGACCACGTTGGCCAGCGTGCCGGGCAGGGTCGCGCCCTCGCCGCCCAGCAGGGTGGCATGTTCGGGCCGCACCGCCAGAGTGACCGGGCCGGGGGCGATGGTTTCATCGGGCGCGCGCACCTGTGTTTCCACGCCCGAGGGCAGGCGGATCTGCGCAACCTCGCCCTTGGTTTCCAGCAACTCGACCGACAGGAAATTCGTATCCCCGATGAAATCCGCCACAAAGCGTTCTGCCGGATGGTCGTAGATGTCGCGTGGCCCGCCGATCTGCCGGATGTCGCCATCGTGCATCACCGCGATCCGGTCGGACATGGTCAGGGCCTCTTCCTGATCGTGGGTGACAAAGATGAAGGTGATGCCGGTTTCCGACTGCAGGCGCTTCAGTTCAAGCTGCATGTCCTTGCGCAGCTTGAAGTCCAGCGCCGACAGCGGCTCGTCCAGAAGCAGAACCTTGGGCCGGGGGGCCAGCGCGCGGGCCAGCGCCACGCGCTGTTGCTGCCCGCCGCTGATTTCGGAGGTCTTGCGGTCGGCCATTTCGGTCATGCGCACCAGCGCCAGCATTTCGTCCACCGTCGCCTTGACCTCGGCGCGGGGCTTGTCCTGCATTTCCAGACCGAATGCGATGTTTTGCGCCACGGTCATATGCGGAAACAGCGCGTAGGACTGAAACACCGTGTTCACCGGGCGGCGATAGGGCGGCAGGCTGACCAGATCCTGCCCGTCCAGCGTGACCGAGCCCTTGGTCGGGTCGATGAACCCCGCAATCACCCGCAGCAGCGTGGTCTTGCCGCACCCCGATGGGCCCAGAAGTGTAAAGAATTCGTTCTCCCGGATCGTCACGGACACATCGTCAAGCGCGGTAAAGGGCGCACCCCTGCCAGTGAATATCTTGGTGACATTGGTTATTTCGATCATGGCCTCGCCCTTAGCTCAACAATTTGATCAAAACTTATCGGATTTCATAAATCAAATCCTTTATCCCGGTGACACGGCGTGAAAAGCGGCAAGCCGCCAGTTTTTGGGCAGTTTTTCCGATCCTGAGCCGGGGGCTGCCCTGTCACGCAAAGGATCGGACGGTCTGCAACGCGCCGTCAAGGGCCTTGCCGTCCTCGTCCTGCAAACCCGCCTCGCGCAGGCGGGCGACCCAGTCGGGGCCATCGGCACGATGCGCCACCAGCGCCGCCCCCGTCAGCACGCGGTCGAACTTGGCACAGCCGCGCGCGTGCGTGTCGGAATATCCCTTGATCAGCCGCCGACAGCGGATGATTTCGACTGCCATGCCATAATGATCGGGCAGGTGTGCCATGGCGGTATCAAGCCATCGCTGCAAATGCGCCATCTCCTGCCGGTGTCGCAATGTGCGCAACCGCCAGCCGCGCAAGCCCCCAACCAGATACAGCATGGTGAACCCGCGCAAACTGTCGCTGCGCAGACGCCGCCCCTTGTTGAACAGCCGGTCGATCCGCGCCATCCAGGTCGGGCTGCCCTCGATCCGCGCGCCGAGACGGGCGGGCAGCAGGCTGACGATTTCCTCGGCCCTTGGGTGCAGGAACTCGGTCACCTGAATCAGATGCGCCGCGCCTGCGCCCATTTCGTCCCTGATGCGCCCCGAGCGTCTGGCCCGGGTCTTGAGGTCGGCCACGCGGATGATGTCGTCATAGGCCATGGCGTTGGCGATGTATTTCGCCGCTTCGCGGGTCAGTTCGAACGCATGTTCATCGGTGTCTTGGGCCAGAATAATGTCTAGTCTGTCCAGATAGGCGGCACCATAAGCCACATCCTGAAAATCCACCACCTTGCGCAGGCCGGGCAGGGCCATTTCGGCCACTGGTGCGGGCATCGCCTCGACCCGCGCCAACAGCGCCGCCCACGCGTGCCGTGCCTTGGCCGGTCCGGTGATTTCCGCCGGAACGGTGACGGATTCGACCGCAGGGGCCACCACGTCCCCGCCCTGTGCCGCGTCAATTCCGGCGGCAAAGGCGCGCAAGCTGGCCTCGACCCCCTTGCCGCTGGCGCGAATGGCATCCTCGAACGCCGAACGATCAAACGGCAGCGCGCCAGACCCTGCCAGCGCCCCGAAGAGCGACGCGGAAATGACCGATCCCGCACCGGCCGCCGCCGCCTCCATATCCGCCATGATCAGGCGATGTGCTGCAATCTCGGCGGCGGCGCGCACTTCGTCGGCATCGGCAATGCCGTCGCCGGGTGTCATCTTTTCGCTGACGGCCAGCGCGCGATGGGTCGATGCGATCAGCGTCGTGCGGTCCGGGGTGACAAAGCCGCGGATGATGGCGCGTCCGGCCTCCATCATTTCCGCCGCGATCAGGATATCGACATCGCCCGACGCAGGCGCAAGCGAGAAAACAGGATCTGCCGCGCCCGGATGGCGTGGGGCCATTTCGATGTAATAGATCGTGGCCCCGGTGCGTTGCGCCACGCCTGCCACGCTGGTGGCCTGCACGGCATAGCCCTGCGCGCGGGCCAGCGATTCGATCCAGCCGGTCAGAACGCCGCCGCCCTGACCCCCCACTGCCATCACCGCAAGCTTGATGATCTGATCCAGCCGCGCATCGGGCTGACGCTGGTGCAGTTCGGTTGCCAAATTCATCTTGCCGCCCCCGTCACATCCAGCCGCCGCGCCGCGCGGCGCGATTGCAGCCAATCAATCACGCGGGCCTGGCGCTCGGCCCACCACCGCTCGATCCGGCCCGGGTTGTGCACCACGTCGGCGCGGTAGAAGCTGGGGCACAGGATGGCGGCATCCGCCACCTCGCCGCAGTTGCCACAGCCCACGCAGGTCTGATCGATGCTGGCCACAGGATCGTCGCGCAGCGGATCGTCCAGCCGTTTGAGCGACAGCGATGGACAGCCCGACAGCCGGATGCAGGCGTGATCGCCGGTGCAGATATCCTCGTCCACGCCGAAACGCGGGGCTTCGATGCGCCGACCCTCGGCTATCGCCTGCTTGCGCTGGGGTTTTTCCCGCCGCTGGCGGTTCAGCATGCATTCGGAACTGGCAACGATCACCTTTGGACCGGCGTAATCGGTGGTCAGCGCCTCGTGAATCACCGCGCGCATCTTCGGCACATCATAGGTGCGGTCGATCTGCCTGATCCATTCGACGCCGACACCTTTCAGCGCCTTGGCAATCGGGTTGTTGGTCGCCTTGGTCGGATTTTCCGCACGCGATGACATCACGTCCTGCCCGCCCGTCGCGGCGGAATAGTAGTTGTCGACGATGATCGCCACGCTGTCAGATCGGTTGAACACCATGTTCCCGATCGAGGATGACAGCCCGTTGTGCCAGAATCCACCATCCCCCAGGATCGAGATCGCCCGCCGTTCCCCGCCCCCGTCAAAGGCGGCGTTCGACGCAGGCCCCAGACCATATCCCATGGTCTGTCCGCCGATTTCGAACGGCGGTAGGGCGGCGAACAGGTGGCACCCGATATCGCCCGAGATCTGGTGCTGTCCCAACTCCTGCTGCACCAGCTTGATCGCGGCAAAGATCGGCCGCTCGGGGCAGCCGGTGCAAAACCCCGGCGGACGGACCGGCACGGTGGTCGACAGGTCGGGTATTTCCGGCACGGGCGCGTTGGGGGCCAGAACGGCACCGGGCAGCATGTCGGGCGCGTGACGGCGCAAAAACGCGGTCACACCGTCCAGCATCACCTGTCCGGTATATTCGCCCGCCATCGGCAGCATGTCCTTGCCATGCAGCTGCACCGACGAGCCCGCCCGATACAGCATCGCGCCAAGCTGTTGTTCGATGAACTCGGGCTGGCCCTCCTCGATCACCAGCACCGAGTCCTTGCCCTGCGTGAACCCCAGAAACTCATCGCGCAGCAGCGGATAGGTCACATTCAGGCAATAGATCGGCACCTGCGTCTGGCCATACAGGTCGGCCAGCCCCAGCCGCTGCAACGCGCGGATCACGCCGTTGTACATCCCGCCCTGACAGACGATGCCGATGCCGGACTGTTCCGGCCCGAACCGCTCGTTCAGGCCGTGTTCGGTGATGAACTTCTCGGCGGCGGGCCAACGTTTGGTCACCTTGTCCTGTTCGTGGATATAGGACATCGGCGGCAGCACCACGCGGCTGAAATCCTTTTGCGGGTTCGACAGCGCATCGCGCACCGACAGCGCGGGGCGCAGGTTGTCGCGGCAGTCAAACGTGCCGGTCACGTGGCACGACCGGATGCGCACCATCAGCATCACCGGGGTATTGCTGGCCTCGGACAACTCAAAACCGTCGCCCACCGCCTTGACGATGGCGGGCAGGTTCGGGCGCGGGTCCAGCAGCCAGAACTGCGATTTCATCGCAAAGGCATGCGTGCGCTCCTGCATGATGGAACTGCCCTCGCCGTAATCCTCGCCGACGATCACCAGCGCGCCGCCTGTCACCCCGGACGAGGCCAGGTTGGCCAGCGCATCCGATGCCACGTTGACGCCCACCGATCCCTTGAAGGTCACAGCCCCGCGGATCGGGTAATGCACCGATGCGGCCAGCATCGCCGCCGCGGCGGCTTCGGATGCGTTCGCCTCGTATCGCACATCAAGCTCGGTCAGCAACTCCTCGGCATCGGCCAGCACGTCCATCAGGTGGCTGATCGGCGCACCTTGATAGCCGCCGACATAGCCCACGCCGTTTTCCAGCAGCGCCTTGGTGATGGCCAATATGCCCTCGCCGGTGAATGTGTCGCCGCTGCCTTTGCGCAGATGCGCGACCTCGGCCTTGAAGGATCGTTCTGCCATGTCAGCCTCTCAGAAATCGTGGACGCGCACGTTGCGCAGGATCTTTTGCAGGGTGGCGACGAATGCGCGCTGATCGGCGGCATCAATGCCCGCAAACATCTGACCCACGGCGTCGGCCATATGCGGCCACATCCGCGCATATGCCGCGCGCCCCGCGTCGGTCAGGAAAATGCGGGTGGCACGACTGTCGTCGGCATCGGTCTCGCGCCGCACCAGCCCGTCCTGCGCCAGCTTGTCCAATGCGCGCGACAGGGTCGATTGCTCGACCACGGCATACACCGCCAGTTCGCGGATCAGGATGCCGTCATGCACCGACAGAACCGCCAGCGACCGCATCTGCGGCGTGGTCAGGCCAAGCGCGGCCATTTCCGTGCGCAAGCTGGCATTGTAGCGCCCCATGATGCGGTTCATCAGGTAGGGGGCGAATTGCTCAAGCCCCGTTTCATCCAGCCGGGGGGCGGTGGTCGTGTCCTGCGCTTTCATCTGTCCCTGACCTACTTGTTGGTGCAATCTTACCGGATTTATATGCGTTTGCAAATAAATTGCCGCGCGCTTGCGCCCACTGGTCAAGCCAGGGCCGCTGTGGCATCTGATGCGCCATGCCCGTCACCCTGACATCCCTGCAAGACCTGACCGATCTGCCGTTTGATGAGATCATCGACGTGCGGTCCCCGGCTGAATTTGCCGAGGATCACGTGCCCGGTGCCATCAACCTGCCCGCGCTGAACAATGACGAGCGGGCGGTGGTCGGCACGATGTACACGCAAGACAGCCCGTTCAAGGCGCGCAAGCTGGGCGCGGCGCTGGTGGCGCAGAACGCCGCGCTGCATTTGCAGGGGCCGTTGGCGGATCGCGACGGGGCGTGGCGGCCGTTGGTCTATTGCTGGCGGGGCGGGCAGCGGTCGGGGTCTTTCACCTCGATCCTGCAACAGATCGGCTGGCGGGCCGACATTGTGCAGGGTGGCTACAAATCCTACCGGCGGCTGGTCGTTCAGGCGCTTTATGCCGAAACAGTGCCGCATCGTGTGGCTCTGATCGACGGCGGCACCGGCACAGCCAAGACCCGCGTGCTGGACCTGCTGGCCGAGGCGGGGGCGCAGGTGATCGACCTGGAAGGTCTGGCAAATCATCGCGGATCGCTGTTCGGCGGCATGGGCGCGCAGCCATCACAAAAGATGTTCGAATCCCGCATCGCCATGGCGCTGGTGCAGGCCGATCCGGCGCGGCCGGTTTTTCTGGAGGCCGAAAGCAACAAGGTGGGCGAGTTGCTGATACCCCCGACCCTGTGGAAGGCGATGCAGACCGCCCCGCGCATCACGCTGACCGCCCCGTTGCAGGCGCGCGCCGCCTATACCGCGCGCGCCTATGCGGATGTGACCCGCGATAGCGCGCGTTTGGCCGACACGCTGGATGCATTGCGACCCTATCACAGCGCAAAACAGATCGAGGCATGGCAGGAGATGGCTGCGCAAGGCGCGTTTCAAGCGCTGGCCGCCGATCTGATCGCACTGCATTATGACCCGCGCTATCAGAAAAAGGCGGCTGCCCGCGCTGGGGACATCGAAGTGCAACTGGATGCGCTGGACGATGACAGCCTGCGGGCAGTGATTCCGCAAATCGTCTCTAACACAGGGTGATCTGCGCAGGGCCTTCGCCCAGCGTGCCGATGATCGCGGCGTCATGGCCTTGCGTCAGCAAGTCGGCCAGCATCGCTTGTGCCTGACCGGCGGGAACGACGGCCAGCAATCCGCCCGCCGTCTGCGGATCGTGCAGCAGTTGCGCGCGCGGGCTGTCAGGGCCGAAGACCGGCGCGGCATCGCGATTGGGCTGGAACAGGGTCGAATGATGGCCCTGCTCGGCCAGTCCTTCGGCTCCGGCATAAACCGGGATCGCCGCCAGATCGAGTGTCGCAGACACGCCCGATGCACGACAGATCGTCATCAGGTGCCCGGCCAGCCCAAAGCCGGTCACATCCGTCATCGCATGCGCGTTGCGCAGGGTGTGCGCCGCATCGCCCTGCGGCTGCGCCATCCGGTCCAGCATCGCGACCACATGGCGCCCTTTTGCGGCCCGTGCCATGTCAGCGGCCAGGATCACGCCCGTCCCGATCGGCCGCGTCAGGATCAACACGTCACCGGGCCGCGCGCCGCTGGTCAGAACAGGCTCTGTTTCGGCCAGACCCGTGACGGTGAACCCGATGGTCAATTCAGCTCCCATGCTGGAATGTCCGCCTGCAATCGCCGCGCCTGCCGCGCCGAACACGTCGGTTGCCGCCGCCATCACCTCGTCCAGCGTGCGGGCCTGCAAGGCGGGTGACATGCGGGGCAGGATGATCTGCGCCAATGCCACTTGCGGGCGCGCGCCCATCGCCCAGATGTCGCCCAAGGCATGCACCGCCGCGATGCGCGCCATCAGGTAGGGGTCATCGACAAAGCCGCGCAGGTGGTCGGTGGTGATCACCTGCCGCTGTCCGCCGATGTCCAGGACCGCGGCATCATCCCCCGCCCCGGTCAGCAGATCTGGCCGGGCAAGGGGTTTCAGCCGTGACAGAGACTGCTGCAGCACATCGCTGCCCACCTTGGCCCCGCAGCCGCCACACAGCGGCTTGTCGTCCAGCATCTGCGTCACGCCCTGTGCCATCACCGCCGGGCGGTCAGGGGCGGGCATGTCGGGCAACTCTTCAAGGCTGCGCATGAACTTTGTGTCGATCCGGTTTTTCAAGCGCCACAGCAGCTTGCCGGATACCGCGAGCCCCAGCTTTTCGGCCAGCGCCACCTTGCCGCCCAGCGAGATCAGCTTGAGGTAGTCACGCTGCGGTTTGAAGGTGCGCAAAGGCGCGCCTGCGGCCGCAGCGCGCAGGTTGTCGAACAGCACGGGCGCTGCGCGCACGGCAAAGACGCCCGCCTTGGGCCGGGGATGCGCGGCCATATGGGCGCAGTCGCCACAGGCAAACAGCGCGGGATCGTCCTGCACCTGCAATGTGTCACTGATATTGATGAATCCGTCGGTCAGCGGCAAATCTGTCATGGCCAGCCAGCCATGCGGATAGGCCCCCGCCGCACCCACAACCAACGCCGCCTGCACCGAACTGCCACCCTCAAGCACGACGCCCTGCGACGTCACCTCCTGCGCACGGGTGTTGGTCAGAAAGGTCACGCCCTGATCCGCCATCGCCCGGGTCAGCCTTCGCCCGGTCGCCGGGGGCACGCCGCCAATACCCTCCGACCCTTCGATCACCGTGATCTGTGGCGTGGCCCCGTCGGCACGCAGGGCATGGGCCATCGCCATCGACAGTTCCACCCCGGCCACGCCGCCGCCGATCACAGCCACGCTTGGCGGGGCCTGCCCGGCGGCCACCTGTGCGCGGAACTGCTGCCAGCGCTCGGAATAGGCGTCCAGCGGCTTGGCCCCGACGGCGTGCTTGGCAAAACCGGGCAGGCGCTCCATCTGCGCGGTGATGCCGATATCAAAGGATGCAAGGTCATAGGCCACGGGCGGGCGCGCATTCAGGTGAATCAGACCCTGTTTCCGGTCAATCCCAACAGCATGATCCACGATCATCCGCGCCCCGGCAAAGCGGCACAGGCGGATCAGGTCGATGTCCAACTCGTCCCGCGTGTAGTGTCCGGCGATATGGCCGGGCAGCATGCCGGAATAGGGCGCGGTCGGGCCAGGGTTTATCAGCGTCAGCCGCGCGCCGGGCAGCGGGGCCATGCCCCATTTGCGCAACACCAGCGCATGAGTATGACCACCACCGATCAGAACGATGTCGCGGGTCAGGGGCAGGGGGGCATGCATGGGCGGACCTTTGGCTTGGATGCTTGGGGTCTGTCATGCCAGTACCCGCCCCCGCAAGGCGCCGCGATGTCACAAGCGCGGCATGGGGCTGGCGCTCAGGCTCTAACCCTTGGCAAAAAGCCCCTGGTACTCGTCGCGCAGCACGTTTTTCTGCACCTTGCCCATGGTGTTGCGCGGCAGCGCGTCGACCACCAGCAGCTTGCGGGGGTGCTTGAACCGCGCAAGGCTGTCGCCAAGGCTGGCCATGATCGCATCCGTGTCCGGCGTCTCGCCCGAACGGCGGACCAGAATGCCAACCGGGCTTTCGCCGAAATCCGGATGCGGCACGCCGATCACTGCGGATTCCTGCACGCCGGGGGCCTGATCCAGCACCAGTTCGACTTCCTTGGGATAGATGTTGTAGCCGCCGGAAATGATCAGATCCTTGCCGCGTCCGACGATGGTGACATAGCCATCGGCATCAATCAGACCCAGATCGCCGGTGATGAAAAAGGCGTTGTCGCGCAGTTCCTCGGCGGTCTTTTCGGGCATCTGCCAGTAACCCTTGAACACGTTGGGGCCGCGCACCTCGATCGTGCCGATCTCGCCTTGCGGCAGCTCTGTGCCCTGATTGTCGCAGACGCGCAGGTCGATGCCCGGCAGGGCAAAGCCCACGGTGCCCGCCCGGCGTTCCCCGTCATAGGGGTTCGAGGTGTTCATGTTGGTCTCTGTCATGCCATAGCGTTCAAGAATGCGGTGGCCGGTGCGGCCCTCGAACTCGCGATGCGTTTCGGCCAGCAGAGGGGCCGAGCCGGAAATGAACAGCCGCATGTTGCGCGCATGATCGGCGGTGAAATCATCGCGCTCCAGCAGGCGGGTGTAGAATGTTGGCACCCCCATCATCGTGGTGGCGCGGGGCATGTCGCGGATGATCGCCTGCACGTCGAAACCGGGGTAGAACACCATCTGCGCGCCGGACAGCAGGCAGATGTTGGTCGCCACGAACAGCCCGTGGGTGTGAAAGATCGGCAGCGCGTGCAGCAGCACGTCGTCAGAGGTAAAGCGCCAGACATCCGTCAGGACCTGCGCGTTGGATAGCAGGTTGCCCTGAGTCAGCATCGCGCCCTTGGAGCGCCCGGTGGTGCCCGAGGTATACAAAAAAGCGGCCAGATCGTTGTTTTCCCGTTCAACAGTGTCGAACTGATCGGGATTTCCCGCCACCATCTCGGCAAAGCTGCCCGTGCCATCGGCGTTCAGGGTTTCCTGACGCGCGCCTGAATTGGCGGACACAGGGGCGAGCCCATCGGCGTTCTTTCCATCGCACAGGAAAAGTTTTGCACCGCTGTTTTCCTGGAAATACGCCACCTCGGCCGGGGTGTAGGCGGTATTGAGCGGCAGAAAGATCACCCCGGTCTGCGCGCATGCGGCATAGACCGCCAGCGCCTGCGGGGATTTGGCGATCTGCACCGCCAGCCGGTCGCCCGCTTTCAGACCACAATGCACGATCTGATGCGCATATTGCGCAGCCATGCGCAAAAAGGCGTCATGGGTGAGCGTGCTGCCGTCCGGCAGATGCAGGAACACCGTGTCCTGCCCCGCGTGACGGCCAAAAAGTGTGTCGTAAAGCGGATTGCCCATCTGGTCCCCCCCAAGCGTTTGATGTTTAGTGCCACAGGGGCGCAGGCTGGTCCAGCGGTGCGACCCGGGCAAGGAAATCCGCAATGCAGCCGATCAAGGGCATATTCTTCAAACTGGCGTCCGTGACGCTGTTCATCACCATGGCCTCGCTGATCAAGGCCACGGCGGATCACGTGCCACCGGGGCAGGCGGTTTTTTTCCGGTCGTTTTTTGCCATCCCGGTGATCTTTGTCTGGCTGGCGATGCGGGGCGACCTGCGCACGGGGCTGAGGGTGACATCAAGGCTGGCGCATTTCTGGCGCGGCTTCGTGGGCACGATGGCGATGGGGCTGATGTTTGCCGGGCTGGGCCTGTTGCCCCTGCCCGAGGTGACGGCCATCGGCTACGCCGCGCCGCTTTTGACGGTGGTGTTTGCCGCGATGTTCCTGAACGAAGAGGTGCGCGCCTTTCGTCTGGCCGCTGTCGGGCTGGGTCTGGCGGGGGTGCTGATCGTGCTTAGCCCGCGCATGACGGTGTTTTCCGGCGAAGAGGTGGCGCGGGCCGAGGCGCTGGGCGCGATGCTGGTGCTGATGGGCGCGGTCTGTGCCGCACTGGCGCAGATCTATGTGCGCAAGCTGGTCCAGACCGAGCAGACATCGGCCATCGTGTTCTATTTCTCGCTGACGTCCACGGTTCTGTCGTTGCTGACCCTGCCCTTTGGCTGGGTCGTCCCCACGGGGACCGAGGCGGTCTTGCTGGTGCTGGCCGGTCTGCTGGGCGGGATGGGGCAGATTTTCCTGACTTCGGCCTATCGCTATGCCGATGCCAGCGTGGTGGCACCGTTCGACTATGCCTCGATGCTTATGGCGATCGCGATCGGGTATTTCGTATTCTCCGAGGTGCCGAATGTGCAGATGCTGATCGGGGCGGGTCTGGTGATCCTGGCCGGGGTGACGATCATCTGGCGCGAGCATGCGCTGGGGCTGAAGCGCGAAAAGGCGCGGCAGGGGATGACCCCACAGGGGTAGGCGGGGGGCGCTGCCCCCGTCCGCGCCTGCGCGCGGACTCCCCCGGAGTTTTCGGGCAAGATGAAGGTCAGGACAGGCGGTCGCGGATACCGGCCATCGCGTAGATTGCGGGCATGAGCGCGCGCCGGAACCGGCCCAGCGGAAAGCGTGTGGCGGGGGCCTGCATGAGCGTCGGATAACGCCGGTCCGGTGCGCGCCCCAGCGCCAGATCGGCCAGCAACGCGCCGGTGTAGCTGCCCATGGCGACGCCGTTGCCATGATAGGCAAACCCGGCAAAGGCACCCGGCATGCCCGGGATCGGACCGCAATAGGGCACCAGCCCGGCGGACAGGCAGACCATGCCCGACCAGTTGTGCGGGGTTTCGACGTGGTGCCACGCCGGGAACATCGCGTCGAAATGCGCGCGAGTGGTGCGGATCGCAGCTCGGTCGGCAGCGGGCGACGAGGTCAACCCGCCGCGCCTGCCAAACAGAAAACGATTGTCGGGCATCAGCCGAAAGTAATGCAACAAGAAGCGCGAGTCGAAGGCCATCTGCGCGCTGGTCCAGCCGGCGGCCTGTTTCTCGGTCTCGGTCAGCGGGCGAGTGACCAGCACGTTGGATTGCGCGGGCATGTAGCGCGCGGCCATCCAGGGCGGCACATCCTCGGAACTGTAGCCATTGGTGGCCAGGATCAGGCGACGGGCGGTGATGCGGCCCTGCGGCAGAGTCAGTTGGTGATGATCGCCATTGCGGGCGATGCCGGTGACCGGGCTTTGGCCGTGGATGCGCGCGCCTGCGTTCCCTGCTGCGCGCAGCAGGCCAGCCAGGTACTTGCGCGGGTTCAGGGCAAAACCGATGGGCACGGTCACCCCGCCGTGAAACGGGCCGGACAGGCCCAGCCGGTCCAGATCGGCGGCGTCATGCAGGGTCGGGGTGACGCCGTAGTCGCGGGTTGCGTCACCGGCATGGGCGGCCATGGCGCGCATTGCGGCGGGGGAATGGGCCAGCAGGGTTTCGCCCTGCGAATGGGTGTCGGCGTCGATCCCGTGACGGTCCAGCAGGTCGGCGACCAGTGCTATGGCATCCGCCTCGGTCCGGCGCCAGTCGGCGCGGGCGGGTTCGCCATGCTGGTGGCGGATCATCGCGTCATCGGCCTTGGCCCCGCCCAGGCAGCAGAACCCGCCATTGCGCCCCGAGGCCCCCCAGCCGGGGTGCTGCGCATCGACCACCACCACATCGGCCCCTGCCTGCGCCAGATGCAGCGCGGCTGACAGGCCTGTGAACCCGGCCCCGATCACCGTCACATCGGCGCGGATGTCGCCCGTTACAGGGGCACGCGACAACGCCGCATCGGGCACGGTGGTGGCCCAGTAATTGCCCTTCACCGGGTCGGGACCATAGGCATGAGGGCCAAAGATGTGTTTCATGCGGTGCGGGCGGCGGCCTGTTCGTCGCGTTGTTGCGCCAGCGAGGCGCGCTTCGAGATCAGCGAGGCGGCGATCACCCCGACCGTGACGATGGCGATCATGATGGTGGACAGCGCGTTGATTTCAGGCGACACGCCCAGCCGCACCGCCGAGAATATCTTGATCGGCAGGGTGGTGGCCGATGGCCCGGCGGTAAAGGAGGCTATCACCAGATCATCCAGCGACAGCGTGAACGCCAACAGCCAGCCCGAGATGACCGCAGGCGCGATGATCGGCAGGGTGACAAGGCGGAAACTGTCAAAGGGTGTGCAGCCCAGATCCAGTGCGGCCTCTTCCAGCGACTTGTCGAAACTG
Source organism: Lacimonas salitolerans (assembly GCF_042677865.1). Lineage (NCBI taxonomy): Bacteria > Pseudomonadati > Pseudomonadota > Alphaproteobacteria > Rhodobacterales > Paracoccaceae > Lacimonas > Lacimonas salitolerans. Next base: position 150,759 of record NZ_JBHUDD010000059.1, read on the forward strand.
ACCAGCCGCGAGGAGACGACGACCGAGACAAAGCACATCGAGAACGTCGTATGCGCCAGGATGATGGTGAAGATCCCCCGGTCCAGACCGATGCCGATGAACAGAAGCAGCAGCGACAGGCCGGTGATCACCTCTGGCATCACCAGCGGCGCATAGATCATGCCGGAAAACAGCGTGCGCCCATAGAACCGCCCGGCGCGCACCAGAACGATGGCCGCCATCGTGCCCAGGACCGTGGCGATGGTCGAGGACGCGACCGCCACCTGCACCGTGACCCAGGCGGCATCGAGAAAGGCGTCGTTCTGGAACAGCTCGCCATACCAGCGGGTGCTGAACCCGGCCCAGACCGTGACAAGCTTGGATGCATTGAAGCTGTAGATCACGAGAATGATCATCGGCAGGTACAGAAAGGCAAAACCCAAGGTCAGGGCGGTCGCGTTGAACCATGTGAAACGCCGCATGGCCTTATCCCCCCTCGCGTTCGCGCTGGATCTGTTCGTTGCGCTGGAACAGGATGATCGGGATGATCAGGATCAGCAGCAGGATCACCGCCACGGCGCTGGCCACGGGCCAGTCGCGGTTGTTGAAGAACTCCTCCCACAGCACCTTGCCGATCATCAGCGTTTGCGAGCCGCCCAGCAGCGAGGGGATGACGAATTCGCCCAGCGTCGGGATGAAGACCAGAAAACAGCCCGCGATGATGCCGCTTTTGGACAGCGGGATGGTGATCAGCCAGAAGGCGGTAAAGCGCGAGCAGCCCAGATCCTCGGCTGCTTCGAGCAGGGCGCCATCCATCTTTTCCAGCGTGGCATAGATTGGCAGGATCATGAACGGCAAGTAGGTATAGACGATCCCGATATAGACGGCGGTGTTGGTGTTAAGGATGACCAGCGGCGTGTCGATCAGGCCCAGCCAGAACAGGAACTGGTTGAGGATGCCGTCATTCGACAGGATGCCCATCCATGAGTAGACCCGGATCAGAAAGCTGGTCCAGAACGGCAGGATCACCAGCAGCATCAGCGTGGGCCGCCATTCATCGGGGGCCATCGCCATGCCATAGGCGATGGGATAGCCGACAAGCAGGGTCAGAAACGTGGCCAGCGCCGCGATCTGCAGGCTGGACAGGTAGGCCCGCCAGTACAGGTCATCCTGCGTCAGGAAGATGAAATTGTCGAAGTCGAGTTCTGAAAAGAACGCCTTGATGCCTGTCCAGCCCTCGGTCAGGTCCAGCGTGGGCAGATAAGGCGGAATGGCCAGCGCGGTGTCTGACAGGCTGATCTTGATAACGATCAGGAACGGGATCAGGAACAGCGCCAGCAGCCAGATGTAGGGCACCGCGATCAGGGCAAGGCGGCGCATCTCTCAGGCCTCCAGCAGGACGGGGGCGGTGTCTGTCCAGCTCAGCCAGACGCGATCCTCCCATGTCAGGCTTCGGCGCGACAGGCGGCGGGTGTTGGCAAGCTGCGCCTTCATCATCGTGCCGTCGGCCAGTTTGACATGATAGGTCGACAGGTTGCCCAGATAGGCGATGTCGATGATCTGGCCCCGCACCTTGTTGGCGACATCCTGCGGCTCGTCCGCCGAGATCGCCACCTTTTCCGGCCGCATCGCCAGAAAGCACTTCTGCCCCTTCGAAAACGACTTGTCGGTCTTCACATGCAGGCTGGGCTGGCCTTCGGCCCAGTCCACGTCATAGCCGTCGTTGGCGGGGGTGGCGGCACCGGCGATGATGTTCACATCGCCGATGAAGTCGGCGACATAGACCGAGTTGGGCAGCTCATAGATCACCGGTGGGGTGGCGACCTGAATGATCCGCCCCTCGTCCATCACCGCCACGCGGCTGGCCACGGTCATCGCCTCTTCCTGGTCGTGGGTGACGATGACAAAGGTCGTGCCGGTCTTTTCCTGGATATCCATCAGCTCGAACTGCGTGTCCTGTCGCAGCTTGGCGTCCAGCGCGCCCAGCGGTTCGTCCAGCAGCAGCAGCTTGGGCGCCTTGGCCAGCGAGCGCGCCAGCGCCACGCGCTGCCGCTGACCGCCGGAGATCTGATGCGGTTTGCGCTGGGCGAAACGGTCCAGCCGGGTCAGGCGCAGCATTTCCGATACGCGCGCCTCGATCTGGTCCTTGGGCTTGCCTTCGCGTTTCAGGCCAAAGGCGATGTTTTCCCAGACCGACAGGTGCGGGAACAGCGCGTAGGACTGGAACATCATGTTCACCGGGCGCTTGTTGGGTGCGATGCCCGTCATGTCCTGACCGCCGATCAGGATCTTGCCCTCGGTCGGGGTTTCAAACCCAGCCAGCATGCGCATCATCGTGGTCTTGCCGCAGCCCGACGGGCCCAGCAGGGCAAAGAACTCCTTGGCAAAGATGTCCTGTGTCAGATTGTCGATGGCGACGAAATCGCCGAACCGCTTGGTCACGTTCACGAACTGGATCAGCGGCTTTTCGTTTGGATCTTCCCAAGGGGCAAAGACGGTATCGGCCATATCTGTGGTTTCCCGAAGCCCGTCCCGGGCCTGACCCGGGATCTGGTGGTAAAACACCCCGGCACAGCATGGCCGGGGTGCATGGTTCATTTTTGCAGGGATCAGATACCCGATTTCACCTTGGTCCACATGCGGGTCAGCGTGCGCTGATCGCGGACACCAAAGGGCGTGACGGTGTACAGTTGTTCAAGCGCCGCCTCGTCAGGATAGATCGCCGGATCGTTGATCACGTCGTCGTTCAGGAACTCCTGCGACGCCAGGTTGCCATTGGCGAAATACACATAGTTGGTGGCCGCCGCCATGTTCTGCGCGTCCATGATGAAGTTCAGGAAGGTGTGCGCCGCCTCGGGGTTGGGGGCATCGACCGGAATGGCCATCTGGTCGAACCACATCAACGCGCCCTCGGTCGGGGCGTTGTAGACGATTTCCACACCGTTGTCGGCCTCGTCCGCGCGGTCACGGGCCTGCAGGATGTCACCCGACCAACCAAAGGCCACGCAGATGTCGCCGTTGGCCAGCGCGTTGATATACTCGCTGCTGTGGAACTTGCGCACATGCGGGCGCACGGCCAGCAGCACCTCTTCGGCCTTGGCCATCGACTCGTCGTCCTTGCCGTCCGGGTCCATGCCGGAGTAGGCCAGTGCGGCCGGGATCATCTCGGTCGGGGCGTCCAGGAAATAGACGCCGCATGCCGCCAGCTTTTCCATGTTCGCCGGATCGAAGATCAGGTCGAGGCTGTCGAGCGGGGCGTCCTCGCCCAGCACTTCGCGCACCTTCTCGACATTGGCGCCGATGCCGGTGGTGCCCCACATGTAGTTGATGGAATAGGCGTTGTCGGGGTCGTAGGTGGCGGTGCGCTCTGAAATCACGTCCCACATGTTTTCCAGGTTGGGCAGTTTCGACTTGTCCAGTTGCTGAAAGGCCCCCGCGGTGATCTGGCGCTGCAGGAAGGTGCCGGTGGGCACAACCACGTCATAGCCCGATCCGCCCGCCAGCATCTTGGTTTCAAGCACCTCGTTGCTGTCGAACACGTCATAGATCAGGTCGATGCCGGTTTCGTCCTCGAATTTCTTCAGCAGCGATTCGTCGATGTAGTCGGACCAGTTGTAAACGCGGACCTCGTCGGCGGCCACGGCACCTGCGAGCAGGGCAAAGGCGGCGGTCATGGTAACCAGGCGTTCTGTCATTTTGTTTCTCCCGTCGGTTCAGGGTCTTTCGCCCTGAACCAAAAATTTGATCATATTTTGCCGCACGCGACAATATGGAAACTTTTCCATGACAGCGTTAAAGTAACAAGAGACGGTTCAGGCCAGACAAAGGAAATGCCCTTCAAATGAATGATTTGGCCCAGAAAACAGGCGGATCCGATGGCTTGGGTGCCGGTCTGCCTGCGCACCAGGTGATCTATGGCAAGCTGCGGGAATTGATCCTTTTTGGCGAGATTGCCCCGGGCGAGGCGGTGACGATTCAAGGTCTCTGCGCCCGTCTGGGGGCCGGCATGACCCCGGTGCGCGAGGCGATCCGCCGCCTGATTTCCGAAGGCGCGCTGGAGTTTCAGGGCAATCGGCGGGTCTGCGTGCCGCAACTGACAGCCGCCAACGTGGCCGAGATCATCTTTGCCCGGCAGTGGCTGGAATCGCATCTGGCCCTGCGCGCCACCCAGCGCGCCAAAGCCGATGATCTGGCCGGGTTGGCGCGTATCGATGCAGCCCTGGATCGCGCGATCGAGCGCGGGGAACTGCACGCCTATCTGCAGCAGAACTACTTGTTCCACCAAAGAATTTACCAGATCGCGGATGCGCCGATACTGGCCGAGATGGCCGAGCGTCTGTGGCTGCGCTTCGGCCCTGCGCTGCGGGTGATGATCGGGCGGGTGGGCACGCAGAACCTGCCCGACAAGCATCGCGCCTTGATGGAATGCATGCGCACCGGCGATCCCGAAGGGGCGGCCCGCGCCGTGCGCGAGGACATGCTGCAAGGCATGGAACAGGTGCGTGCTATGCTGGAACGCGCCCAGAACGCCCAGCCGGGCGGGTGATTCGATTGACAGCACGGAATTTGATCATATTTTGGGGGTAGAGGGCGTGCCGCGCCCATTTGTCATTCAAGAGGCCCCCATGACCCAGATCACCAACCACATGCCCACCGCCGAATTGCAGGCGCTGGATGCTGCCCATCACATGCACCCGTTCTCGACCCAGGACGCATTCACCAGGAATGGCGCACGGGTGATCACCCGGGCCGAGGGCGTGTGGATTCATGACAGCGAGGGCAACAAGATCCTCGATGGCATGGCCGGGCTGTGGTGCGTGAACGTGGGCTATGGACGCGACCGTCTGGCCGATGTGGCGGCGCGGCAGATGCGCGAGCTGCCCTATTACAACACGTTTTTCATGACGACCCACGTGCCCGCCATCGCGCTGTCGCAGAAACTGGCCGAAATCGCCCCCGGCGACCTGAACCACGTGTTCTATGCCGGGTCCGGGTCCGAGGCGAATGACACCAACATCCGCATGGTGCGCACCTACTGGGCCGAGCTGGGCAAACCCGAGAAAGCGGTGATCATCAGCCGCAAGAACGCCTATCACGGCTCGTCCGTGGGCAGCGGCAGCCTTGGCGGGATGACGGGCATGCACGCGCAGGGCGGCATGCCCATCCCCGGCATCCACCACATCGACCAGCCGAACTGGTGGGCCGAAGGCGGCAGCACCAGCCCCGAGGAGTTCGGGCTGGAACGTGCGCGGCAACTGGAAAAGGCGATTCATGACATCGGCGTCGACAAGGTTGCGGCCTTTATCGCGGAACCCGTGCAGGGGGCCGGCGGCGTGATCGTTCCGCCCGACAGCTATTGGCCGGAAATCCAGCGTATCTGCAAGGAATACAACATCCTTCTGATCGCGGACGAGGTGATCTGCGGGTTCGGTCGTACCGGCAACTGGTTCGGCTCGCAGACCGTCGGCTGGCAGCCCGACATCATGACCATCGCCAAGGGCCTGTCCTCGGGCTATCAGCCCATCGGCGGCTCGATCGTGTCCGACAAGGTCGCGGCGGTGATCGGCCAGTGCGAATTCAACCACGGCTACACCTATTCCTCGCACCCCGTCGCAGCGGCCGTGGCGCTGGAAAACATCAACATCATCGAAGAGGAAAACCTTGTCGGTCATGTCCGCGACGTGATCGGCCCGCATATGGCCGCGAAGTGGCAGGGGCTGACAGATCACCCTATGGTGGGAGAGGCCAAGATCGTGGGCATGATGGGCTCGATCGCGCTGACCCCGCACAAGGAAAGCCGCGCAAGGTTTGCCGCCGATCCGGGCACCGTGGGCTACATCACGCGCGAGCGGTGCTTTGCCAACAATCTGGTCATGCGCCACGTCGGTGACCGGATGATCATCAGCCCGCCGCTGGTGATGCAGCCCGAGGAAGCCGACATCCTGATCGAACGCGCGTGGAAGTCGCTGGACGAGGCGATGGTGCAGGTCAAGGAGCAGGGGTTGTGGGTGGCCGCCAGCTAAGGCGGGCCTTTATTCTTTATTCTTTGGGGGTGTCCGCAAACCGTGTTGGTTCACGCAAATGACATTCGATCGAAGATGTTGGGAAGGGCGATAGGGGAGCACGAGGCTCCCCTTCGCAAGTAGTTTCCCCTCTCGGGGAGGCGGTCGTCTGTCTCCAGCGCCGCAGTTGCTGAGTATCAAATAGGATCGATAAGCGCGATCCAAAAATCCAACTGGCAGAAAACCTACCGAGGTTGGGGCAACCGCAGATGTATCTTGGTGACAATCCGGTTGATTTCTTCGGGGCCAAGCCGGGGAGTCAATAATTCGGGGGCCTTCAAGCGACTTACTGCCAGGGTGAGGAGTTGATCGCAGATTGCATAGGATGTCTCGCCGTCAATCGATGTCTCAAGTAGCTCTGCCCACTTGTTGTTGCCTTGGTCGACCGTGCTGGTCGGAATCAAAGTGGCAGATCCCGAGAGGGTATTGGCGGGTGAGATGATGACCACCGGGCGTGTCTTCCACATTTCTGGCAGTTCGGCGTCCTTGGGCAATCGACACCAATACAACTCTCCGATTCGAGGAGCTCGCCGAAGCTCCGGAAGGACGCGGGGCGGCACGGTCTCGGCCACGTGACCGCGTTCTGGAGGTGGTGCTCCCACCGACAGGATTCCCTTGATGCGACGCTGAGGCTGCCCGCCATCCATTACTAATCTCCGTTCGAGCCTCCGCTTGAGGCGATTGGGATGGAGATCGGACCGTTTGTCTTCTTTCAGAAACTGGTGGGAAGCCAGTTTGCAGCCACTATTCAGTTGCCTATGAAGCCCTGACTACGTCCGCGGGCCGCAGCCCAGCCAACCGCACCTCAAGCCACCGAATGTAGCCGTTGAGGTTCTTCGTGGCTGGTCCGCAAAAGGGCTCGATGAACCTGCCATAGCGGGCGTGGAGCGAGTTCACGTTCTGGATATGATAGCAGCCCGCCGTGACACGGGTTCCGGGCTTGCTGCCTACCACGAAGTGCTCAAGGCCGCTCGCCGCAGCAAGGTTCTTGTAACCATTGCCGCCGTCCGAGCAGAGCACGGCATCGCCCGGCACCAAGGGCTTCATCGCGCGCTCCACGGTCGCGCCTTTGCGGTCCGTTAGTCGCCGGAAGAGGCAAGAGCCGCCGCGGTCAGCGACAGTCAGAATGGGGAGCTGCCACTTCGACAGTCCGCGCATCATCTTGAGGCCCTGCGTCGTGAAGTCTTCCCACCGTGGGCGCGGTGGCTGGGGGACATTCTGCGGATCGGCGAAGTGCCGAACCCATTCGCGCGATCCCTTCCGGGACTCCCGTTGATAGGTCTCATCCGCCTCGATGATCCCCGAGAAGGTCGCCGCCACGCCGCTGTTTCCGATGACCGAGAACACAAGCATCCGCCAGCGCCATATCGTGTATTTGTTGAGGTCGAGCTGCTTGGCCAGCTTGCGCACCGATTGCGGCGCGGGGCTGCCCAGCATATCCCTCAACACCTCCATGAGCAGGTCGGGGCGATGGATGCGGCCGATGGCGCTCCCGGTTCGTCCTGAATAGGTCTTTTCGCAACCGGTGCATCGGTAGCGTTGGACCCTGGTCCGAGTGCGGCCCCACTTCTGGCGTCGTTCATCGCCGCAGAAGGGGCACTTGTGTTCTTGGTTTGTCCGTGCTTCGATCTCGGAAATCGCCTCCGTCTTTCGTCGGAGATCTTGGATCTTCGTCTGGGCGTCCTCGATCTGGGCCGGGTTCAGTTTGTCGAGAGCATTGAGAAAACGGCGAAAGTCGTGGTGTAGCAAGGGCATCCTCCGCGGGAAAAGCGGAGTAAGATAGGCTCTTTCGAATTAAGACGAAGCGAACCAACACAGTTTGTGGACACCCCCTATTCTTTCACGAACAACTGCCGGGGCCGGTTGCAAAAGGTCTCGGCAGGGCCATCCTCGGTGATCAGGATGGATTCGGTGATCTCCAGACCCCAGTCGGCCATCCACAGGCCGGGCATGAAGTGGAATGTCATGCCCGGTTCCAGCACGTTTTCATCCTCGGACCGCAGGCTGATCGTGCGCTCGCCCCAGTCGGGCGGATAGGACAGCCCGATGGGATAGCCGCAGCGCGCGCCGCGCTCGATCCCGGCGCGGGTCAACGCACCGCCCAATGCCTCGGCGATGTCGCAGGCGCGGTTCCCGGCGCGGGCGGCGTCCAGCCCGGCCTCCAGCCCCTCGATCAGCGCCTCTTCGGCATGGCGCACCGCATCGGGTGGCGTGCCCAGCCAGATCGTGCGGCAGAACGGGATGTGATAGCGGCGGTAGACCCCTGCCAGTTCAAAGAACGTGCATTCGTCATGCTGCATCTGCGCGCCGTTCCAGGTGATGTGCGGCGCGCTGGCATCCGCGCCCGAGGGGCACATCGGCACGATGGCCGGGTAATCGCCCCAGTCATCGCCCACCCCGGTCAGCGCGTCGTTGTATATCGCCGCGACCAGTTCGTTCTTGCGCAGGCCGGGACGGGCGCGGGCGATGGCCCCGTCGATCATCGTCTCGGCCACCCGCGCGGCGCGACGCATGAACCCGATTTCCTCGTCCGATTTCACCGTGCGCTGCCAGTTCACCAGCCCGGTGGCATCCACCAGCGTGGCATTGGGCAGGGTTTCGGCCAGCATCGCATGCGCCTTGGCCGAGTAGTAATAATTCTCCATCTCGACGCCGACGCGGGCACGCTCGCCGCCCAGTTCGGCCAGCAGCGCCCCCAGATGCTGCATCGCGTGGCGTTCGGTGGATTGCACGTAATTGTCGGGATAGGGACGAATGTGGTCGTCATTCATCCAGACCGTGCGCCGCGCGCCATTGCCGTCCATGCCGCGGCCCCACCAGATCGGATCGCCCTCGGGGCGCAGGATAACCCCCTGATGCACATAGAATGACCACCCGTCATAGGCCGTCAGCCATGCGATGTTGGACGGGTCGGTGACGAACAGGATATCAACTCCCGCCTGATCCATCGCCCGGCGGGTCTTGGCGATGCGGCGGGCATATTCCGTCTGGCTGAAGGGGATATCCTTGTCCGTCATATAATCCTCGTCTCTTTGGGTCGCGACATGGTCGTTTTTGGCAAAAACAGCCGCACGATTCTGGACCAGATGCGACCATGCACAGCCCTTTGCACCACTACCACGGGGAAATGCCAAGCCCAGTGCGCGTTCGCCAAAAGGCCAGACGCCTTTGCGGCCCGGCCGCCGCGGTGCGATGCGCCTGAAAAACATGCCGGTTTGGACCAAATGCCTGAAAATCGCGCAACAAAGGGGGAAAAAAGCGTAAGCATGTTGCAAGGAGGGGCAAGAGACGCTTTAGTCAGTGACGGAAAAACAAGCAGGTCCACCTGCGAAAAGCAACAACGGGGAGCCGCCTTGGCTGACGCAACGAGTGATGACACGTTCGTGGTCTTTGACCGCGTGCAAAAGAGTTATGATGGCGAAACGCTGGTCGTCAAAGATCTGAACCTGTCCCTGCCGCGGGGCGAATTCCTGACGATGCTGGGGCCGTCGGGGTCAGGCAAGACCACCTGCCTGATGATGCTGGCCGGGTTCGAGACCGCGACCCACGGCGAGATCCTGCTGGGCGGCAAGCCGATCAACAACATCCCGCCGCACAAGCGCGGGATCGGCATGGTTTTCCAGAACTACGCCCTGTTTCCGCACATGACCGTGGGTGAGAACCTGTCCTTTCCGCTGGAAGTGCGCGGCATCGACAAAACCACCCGCGAGGCCAAGATCAAGCGCGCGCTGGACATGGTGCAGATGGGGGCCTTCATGAACCGCCGTCCTGCCCAGTTGTCGGGCGGTCAGCAGCAGCGCATCGCGCTGGCCCGCGCGCTGGTGTTCGAGCCTGAACTGGTGCTTATGGACGAACCTTTGGGCGCGCTGGACAAACAGCTTCGCGAACAGATGCAGTTCGAAATCACCCGCCTGGCGCATGATCTGGGGATCACGACCGTCTATGTGACCCACGACCAGACCGAGGCGCTGACCATGTCGGACCGCGTGGCGGTGTTCGACGATGGCCGCATTCAGCAGTTGGACGCGCCCGACACGTTGTACGAAGAGCCCAAGAACAGTTTCGTTGCGCAGTTCATCGGCGAAAACAACACGCTGGAAGGCGTGGTGACAAAGATCAACGGCACAAAGTGCGAAGTGCGGCTGGACGATGGCGAGATCATCGACGCGATGCCGGTCAATGTTGAATCCATTGGTGACCGCACCCGCGTCTCCATCCGGCCCGAGCGGGTCGAGGTGAACAAGTCCCGCCTTCAGGAAGGCGCGCATACGCTCAAGGCCGAGGTGCTGGAGTTCGTCTACATGGGCGACATCTTCCGCACGCGCCTGCGGGTTGCCGGGAATGACGACTTCGTGGTCAAGACCCGCAACGCCCCCGATCAGGCGCGGATGACGCCCGGCCAGCAGATCGAAATCGGCTGGCTGCCACAGGATTGCCGCGCGCTGGATGCGTAAGCGGTAGCGCGTTTCGCGCCCGACATACGGGCGCGATCGCCATGGGGGGCGGATGGTCAACCCGTCACACCGTCCCCGACACCAAACAAAACGGGTAACTATTGGGAGTTATGACATGAAACTGAAAACTGCACTTATGGCGACAGCCCTGACCAGTGCGGCCTATGCCGCGCAGGCGCAGGAAGTCACCGTGATGTCCTGGGGCGGGGCCTATACCAAGTCTCAGGTCGAAGCGTATCACAAGCCCTTCACCGCCGAGACCGGCATCCGTGTGAACTCGGTCGATGCCGACAACCCCGCCACGCCGATCAAGGCGCAGGTCGAGGCCGGCAACGTGTCGATCGACGTGGCCGACGTGGAATTCTCGGATGCCGTGCGCCTGTGTGACGAAGGCCTGCTGGAGCCGATCGACGTGTCGATGCTGCCCGACGCGCCCGACGGCACCCCGGCGACCGAGGACTTCATCGAAGGCGCGTTGCAGGATTGCGCCGTGGCCAGCATCGTCTGGTCCACGGTCTATGCCTACAACAGCAGCAATGTTGATGGCACGCCCACGACCATCGCTGATTTCTTTGACACCGAGAAGTTCCCCGGCAAGCGCGGCGTGCGCAAATCCGCCAAGGCAACGCTGGAAATGGCGCTGATGGCCGATGGCGTGCCTGCGGGCGAAGTGTACGAAGTGCTGGAAACCGACGAAGGCATCGACCGCGCCTTTGCCGTTCTGGACACCATCAAGGACGATATCGTCTGGTGGGAAGCCGGCGCACAGCCGCCGCAGCTTCTGGCTGATGGCGAGGTGGTGATGTCGACCGCCTACAACGGGCGTATCTTCAACGCCGCCGTGGCCGAGGGCCAGCCGCTGGAAATCGTCTGGGATGGTCAGATCCTCGATTTCGACCTGTTCGTGGTGCCCAAGGGCGCGCCAAACAAGGATGCCGCGATGCAGTTCATCGCGTTCTCGACCGACACGCAGCGCCTGGCGGATCAGGCAAGCTGGATCAGCTATGGCCCGGCGCGCATGTCCTCGGGCGAGCTGGTCGGCACGTTCATGGACGGCGAGACGGAAATGGCGACGCACATGCCCACCGCCGAAGCCAACATGGGCAACGCGCTGGTCAACAACTTCGAGTTCTGGGTCGACATGGATGCCGAGCTGAACGAGCGGTTCAACTCCTGGCTGGCGCAGTAACCCGGCCTTTGCCCCGGCCAGGCGTGCCGGGGCGATGACACAATGGGCGGGCCGTGAATGGCCCGTCCAACCATGATCCGGGACAAAGATCCGGGCCAGAGTTCAAGGCCAACGGGACGGGGTAGACAAGCATGGCTGATGCAACAGCAAACATGACCGGCGCAACCAAACAGGGCAAACCCGCCTTGTTGAAAACGGCCGATGGCAAGCCGCTCAAGGCCGCGCTGATCAGTGCGCAGGCCGCCGCCCGACGCCGGGCCTTTCTGCTGGTGCTGCCGTTGCTCGCCTTCGTGCTGATCACTTTCGTGATGCCGATTGGCCAGATGCTGCACCAGTCGTTCTACAACAGCGGATTCACGATCCACGAAGATATCGGCACCCGCACCGAAACGCCGATCATGCAGAATATCTCGGCGTGGTTTGACGAAAACCCGGCCGGCACCGAACCGGACGAGGCCGCTTTTGCCGCGCTGCATCACGATTTCCTGCTGCTGCGCGAACTGCGCGCCCCCGGTCAGGTCGGCACCCGCATCAACTACGAGCGCAGTGGATCGCGCTCGCTGTTCACCAAGACGGCGCGTGGCGCCGAGCGGATGGAGCCCCCCTACAGGGAGGCGTTCATAGACGTTGACGAGGACTGGACCGATCCCGAGCTGTGGCGCGTGATGCGCGACGCGTCCTCGGCCTATACGATCAATTTCTATCTTGCCGCGCTGGATTTTTCAAAGAACGCCGATGGCGAGATCGTCAGCGTGAATGAAAACCGCCAGATTTATATCACGCTGTTTCAGCGCACGCTGTTCCTGTCGGTCCTGATCACGTTCCTGACCTTCGTGCTGGGCTATCCCGTCGCGCATCTGCTGGCCACGCTGCCGCTGCGTTATTCCAACCTGCTGATGATCTTCGTGCTGCTGCCGTTCTGGACATCGCTGCTGGTGCGCACGACCAGCTGGATGGTGCTGCTGCAAGGGCAGGGTGTGGTGAACAACACTCTGGTGGCCGCAGGTATCGTGGGCGACAACAGCCGACTGGAAATGATGTACAACCAGACCGGCACGGTGGTGGCGATGACGCATATCCTGCTGCCGTTCATGATCCTGCCGCTGTATTCCGTGATGCGCCCGATCAACCCGTCCTATGTGCGCGCCGCGCGCAGCCTGGGCGCGACAAGCTGGACCGCGTTCCGCCGCATCTATTTCCCGCAGACCGTGCCGGGCATCGGCGCCGGGGCGTTGTTGGTGTTCATCCTGTCGGTGGGTTATTACATCACGCCCGCGCTGGTGGGTGGCGCAAGCGGGCAGTTGATTTCCAACCTGATCGCGTTCCACATGCAAAATTCGCTGAACTGGTCACTGGCCGCGGCGCTGGCGGCGCTGCTGCTGGCGGGCATCCTGATCCTGTATTGGCTCTATGATCGCCTGATCGGCATCGACAATCTGAAGCTGGGGTAAGCCATGGCACTTCCGAACCACGCCTCGACACTCGAACGGGTCTGGCACTATGTCTACCTGGTGATCTGCGGGCTGATCTTTCTGTTCCTGATCGCGCCGATCCTTGTGATCATTCCGCTGTCGTTCAACATCGAGCCTTATTTCACCTTCACCGAAAAGATGCTCAAGCTTGATCCGACGGGCTATTCCATGCGCTGGTATGACCTGCTGCTGACCTTTGGCATGCAGGACCCCGATGCGCCGCGAAATGCAAGCTGGTGGGCCGATGCGTGGTCCAACGCCGCCTGGATCAACGCGGCCAAGAACTCGATCATCGTGGGGTTCTTTGCCACCATACTGGCCACGACACTGGGCACGATCGCGGCTCTGGGCCTGTCACGCCCGGAAATGCCCTATCGCCGGCTGATCATGGCGATGCTGATCTCGCCGATGATCGTGCCGATCATCATCGTGGCGACGGGGCTGTTCTTTTTCTACTCCAGCATCGGTATCCATAATTGGGGCATCCCCTATCTCGGGGTCATTCTGGCCCATGCCACGCTGGGCATTCCCTTTGTAATCATCACGGTGACGGCGACGCTGGTGGGGTTTGACCATTCGCTGACCCGCGCGGCGGCCAATCTGGGCGCGGACCCTTTGACGACGTTCCGGCGGGTGCAGATGCCTCTGATCCTGCCCGGTGTGGTGTCGGGCGGGCTGTTCGCCTTTGTCACCTCGTTCGACGAGGTGGTGGTGGTGCTGTTCGTCGGCGGTCTGGATGAACAGACCATCCCGCGCCAGATGTGGAACGGCATTCGCGAACAGATCAGCCCGGCGATCCTGTCGGTGGCGACGATCCTTGTGATCATCTCGATCGCGCTGTTGACCACGGTTGAAATCCTGCGCCGCCGGTCCGAACGGCTGCGCGGCATGAGCCCGTCCTGATGCAGATCGCGGGAACGGTTGTCATCGTCACGGGCGGCGCGCAGGGGATCGGTGCGGCATTGGTGCGCGCGATCAAGGATGCAGGGGCCACGGCCGTGATCAGCGCGGATCTGAAGCCGCATCAGGTGGATGGCGCGGATGAATGCGTCGTCTGTGACGTGTCGCGGCAGGATCAGATCGAAGCCATGATCGACCATGTCGAGGCCACGCATGGCCCCGTCGGTCTGATGTGCTCGAACGCCGGTATCCTGACCGGCAAGGACACCACCTTTGACAATATCGCCTTTGCCGATGCGGATGTCTGGAACACCGCCTGGGCGATCAACGTCATGGCGCATGTGCACGCGGCCCGGCATCTGATCCCACGGATGAAATCACGCGGGGGCGGGTATTTCCTGCACACGGCCTCGGCTGCCGGTCTGCTGAACCAGGTGGGCAGCGCGGTTTATGGCGTGACGAAACACGCCGCTGTCGGGTTTGCCGAGGCGCTGGCCTTTGGCCATCGCGACGACGGGATCGGGGTCAGCGTGCTGTGCCCGCAAGGCGTGGATACCGCCATGGTGCGCGACGCGGGCAACAACCCGGCGGTTCTGGACGGTGTGCTGCCGCCCGAACAGGTGGCGGCCGAGTGCATTCAGGCCATCGAGGCGCGGCGCTTTCTTGTCCTTCCCCATCCCGAGGTTGCAGACTACATGAAGGTCAAGGCCGAGACATATGACCGCTGGATCGGCGGCATGGCCAAACTGCAACGCGCTATGAAAGAGGCAAACTGACCTGATGGCGGAACCCGAGGCGTACAAGGAAAAGATGCAGGCGGTGCAAAAGGCGCATCGTCAGAAACAGCAGGAACTGCGCGACCCTGACAAGGGGCTGGTGCTGGTCAACACCGGGAACGGCAAGGGCAAATCCTCGTCCGCCTTTGGCGTGGCGATCCGTGCCCTGGGCTGGAAACAGCGCGTGGGCGTGGTGCAGTTCGTCAAAGGCACGTGGATCACCGGCGAGCGGCAGTTCTTTGAACGGCTGGGCGGTGTCGATTGGCACATGATGGGCGAGGGATTCACATGGGATACGCAGGATAAAGAGCGGGATCGCATGGCTGCCGAGGCTGCGTTGGTGCAGGCCGCCACGATGCTGGCAAGTGGCGACTATCATCTGGTCATTCTGGACGAGATCAACATTTCCTTGCGCTACCACCAGATCACGCCGCAGGCCGTGATCGACGCGCTGGAAGCGCGTGACGCCAGAACCGGCGTGATCCTGACCGGCCGGGATGCACCGCCCGAAATCTGCGACTATGCCGATCTGGTTTCGGTCATTGACGAGGTAAAGCACCCCTACAAGGCCGGGATCAAGGCGCAGCGCGGGGTCGATTTCTAGGGTTTAGCGGTTGCGCAGGCCGGGAACGGCCTGCGCCAGAGAATGCCGCGTATCAGGCCAGCGTGACCTCGACCTCGATATTGCCCTGCGTGGCGTTCGAGTACGGGCAGACAAAATGTCCGCGATCGACCATCTTCTGCGCCATGTCCCGCTCGACGCCCGGCAGGGTGACCACCAGCTTGACCGCCAGACCGAATCCCCCGTCCGAGCGTGGGCCGATGCCGACATGCGCGTCAACCGTCGCATCATCGGGCACGGTGCCCAGCTTTTCCTTTTGCGCGGCGGCCCGCATGGCCCCCAGGAAACAGGCCGCATAGCCCATCGCAAACAGCTCTTCGGGGTTGTGGCCTGCACCGGATCCGCCCAGCTCCTTGGGTGGCGCCATTGTGACGGTCAGCATGCCCGAGGCCAGCCGCGCCAGCCCGTCACGGCCGCCGCCGGTTGCCTTGGCTTCGGTCCAGTATTTGGGATCGGTTGTCATGGGATTCCTTTCGCTAACGATTGTATCGTGTGCGATTTAAAGTGAACTCGTGATACCATGATGTCAAGACTTGCGATCATATCGCGCGCGATGTAAATATCCGTGGATGACACTCTCTCCTCCAGATATGCTGTGTTTTGCGCTGTATTCCGCCACCCATGCCATGCAACAGGTGTACAAACCGCTGCTGGACCAGTTGGGCCTGACCTATCCGCAATACCTGCTGATGTCGGCTTTGTGGACGCAGGACGCCCGGACGGTCGGCGCATTGGGGCGCGATCTGGCGCTGGAATCCAACACGCTGACACCCCTGATCAAACGGCTTGAGGTGCGCGGACTTGTATCGCGACAGCGCGACCGCGCCGACGAGCGGCGCGTGATCGTGCGCCTGACGGATAAGGGGCACGAGATGCAGGCGCAGGCGCGGCACATCGCGGCCTGCGTTCTGGATCAGACGGGCCTGACGGCGGAACAGGCCCAGGCCCTGCGCGATCAGATCAACGACCTGAGTCACCGCCTGCGCGATGCCGGGTAGCGCCGCAGCGCCAATCCTGTCGCGTCAAGGCAAAGGCTGGGTGGGCAATACCGCCCATCCCAAGGATCAGCGGCGCACCAGTTTCTCGTAATCCTCGGCCACTTCGCGGGTCAGCGCGCCGACCTCGAAATTGTAGTCGCCGATCTGGCCCACCGGGGTCACTTCGGCGGCGGTGCCGGTCAGCCAGCACTGCTCGAACCCTTCCAGTTCGTCGGGCATGATGTGACGCTCGATCACCTCGACGCCCTTGTCCTTCAGCATCGCGATCACCGACTGGCGGGTGATCCCGTTCAGGAACGCGTCGGGCGTGGGCGTGTGCACCGCGCCGTCCTTGACGAAAAAGATGTTGGCCCCCGTCGCCTCGGCCACGTAGCCGCGATAGTCCATCATCATCGCGTCCGAGCATCCCTTGGCCTCGGCCGCGTGCTTGGACATCGTTGCAATCATATACAAACCCGCCGCCTTGGCCTGGCTGGGCGCGGTGGCCGGGTCGGGGCGGCGCCACTTGGCGATGTCCAGCTTGGCACCCTTCATCTTGGCATCGCCATAGTAATTGCCCCAGGACCACACCGCCACGGCCATACGCACCGGGTTGCGGGCGCTGGCCACGCCCATATCCTCGCCCGCGCCGCGCCAGGCAAAGGCGCGCACATAGGCGTCGGTCAGGTTGTTGGCCTTCAGCGTCGCCTCTTTCGCGGCCTCGATCTCATCCACCGTATAGGGGATCTCGAAATCGATCAGGCGGCCCGATTTCAGAAGGCGTTCGGAATGTTCGCGGCTTTTGAAGATCTTGCCGCCATAGCACCGCTCGCCCTCGAACACCGAGCTGGCATAATGCAGCGCGTGGCTGAGTACATGCACCTGCGCGTCACGCCATTCTACCAGTTGACCATCCAGCCAGATCTTGCCGTCCCGATCATCATAGCCCGCCATTCGTCGTCTCCCGCGCTTGTGCTTTGCATTTGTTGCGCATTATACGTCCGGTTCGGACATAAAGTTACGCAAAAACTGCGATTCGCTACCAGTTGCTTGTTGGAATGTCAACAAGGCTGACGTAAGCTGCCCGGCAAACAGGCAGATGGCGAAAGGCCGAAGGGGGGCAAATGGCGGACCCGACCAGTGGCGAGAACCTGCTGTATCTGACGGACGAACAGTTGCGTCAGGGGATCGAGGCGATGTTCTTTGCCTATCGCGGCTTTACCGCCGACCCCGACCGGATACTGGCCGATCTGGCCTATGGCCGCGCGCATCACCGTGCGGTGCATTTCATCAACCGCGCGCCGGGCACCACGGTCAACAACCTGCTTGCCATTCTGGGTGTCACCAAGCAATCGCTGAACCGTGTCTTGCGCAGCCTGATCGAGGATGGCCTTGTACAAAGCAGGGTCGGCAGTTCGGACAAGCGCGAGCGGCATCTGTATCTGACTGATGCGGGACGGGCGCTGGAACAACGCCTGTCAGATGCGCAGCGCGCCCGGATGCGCACGGCCTATCGCGCTGCGGGTCCGCAGGCGGTGGCGGGATTCCGGCAGGTGCTTGAGGCGATGATGGACGCGGACATGAGACGGCGATACCAGGCCTTGAAGGAGAGCGGCGCATGAGCGACGTGGACGCCCATCTGCTGATCGTTGACGATGACGAGCGTATCCGCAGCCTGCTGGCGCGGTTCCTGGTCAAGCACGGGTTTCTGGTGTCCACCGCCCGCGATGCTGCCCATGCGCGGCGTCTGCTGTCGGGGTTGGCGTTCGATCTGATCGTGATGGACGTGATGATGCCGGGCGAGGATGGCGTGGCCCTGACCCGCGCGATCCGCGACACCGATGCCACCCCGATCCTGCTGCTGACCGCCAAGGGCGAGACCAAGGACAGGATCGCCGGGCTGGAGGCCGGGGCGGATGACTACCTGCCCAAGCCGTTCGAGCCGCGCGAGCTGCTGCTGCGGATCAACGCGATCCTGCGGCGGATGCCCGAACCCGTGGCCGAAAGCACCGTGCCAAAGGTGCTGCATCTTGGCAACGTGCGCTATGACATCGAACGCGGCGAGTTGTGGAACGGGTCCGACCCGGTGCGCCTGACCGCGACGGAAAGCCAGTTGATGCGGATCTTTGCCGCGCAGCCGGGCGAGGCGATCACCCGCGCGCGGCTGGTCGAGGATCTGGGCCGGGGCGGGGCCGCGGCGGGCGGGCAGTCGCAGGAGCGCGCGGTTGATGTGCAGATCACCCGCCTCCGCCGCAAGCTGGAACAGGACCCCAAACAGCCGCGTTACCTGCAGACGGTGCGCGGATCGGGCTATATGCTGGCGCCGGATTGAACCCCGTTTTGCGCGCCGGTTTTGCGACCCGTTTTGAGCCTTGTCGGGGCGCTGTGCGCGTGGCACGGTCGGGTGCCTCCGGCGGGAGTTTATCTGGCAAGATGAAGATGAAAGGACAGCATGGGAACCGCGATCTACTGGCATGACGACTGCCTGAACCACCTGACACCGGCGGGCCACCCCGAGCAGGTGGCACGGCTGACGGCCCTGCGCCCTACGCTTGAGGCGATCTCGGGGCCCGAGTGGCGCGAGGCCCCTCTGGGCGAGGATGCCGCGATCCTGCGGGGCCATCCGGCGGCGTATCTGGAGAAGATCCTGGCCGCCGCGCCCGAAGCGGGCAGCGTGCAACTGGATGACGACACGCATATGTCGCCCGGATCGGTGGCCGCCGCGCGGCGCGGGCTGGGCGGGGCGATTGCTGCGGTCGATGCGGTGATGGCGGGCGAGGTGGGCAATGCCTTTGTCGCCACGCGCCCGCCGGGGCACCACGCCGAACGCACGCGGCACATGGGGTTCTGTCTGTTCGGCAATCTCGCACTGGCCGCCATGCACGCGATGGAGGTGCACGGGCTGTCCCGCGTGGCGGTGGTGGATTTCGACGTGCATCACGGCAACGGCACGCAGGATCTGCTGTGGGACGAGGCGCGCGCGCTGTTTTTCTCGTCTCATCAGATGCCGCTGTGGCCGGGCAGTGGCGCGCCGGACGAACGCGGCGCGCATGATCAGATCGTGAACCTGCCGCTGGACCCGATGAGCGGCGGGGCCGAGATGCGCGCGGTCTACGAGGCGCAGGTGTTTCCGCGCATCGACGCCTACCAGCCCGAATTGCTGCTGATCTCTGCCGGGTTCGACGCGCATCGCGCCGATCCGCTGGCCAATCTGAACTGGGAAACCGATGATTTCGTCTGGCTGACGCAGCGCCTGTGCGCTCTGGCCGCGAAACATTGCGCGGGGCGGGTGGTATCCGTGCTGGAGGGCGGTTACGATCTGAACGCCTTGGCGGCCAGTGCCGCCGCCCATGTCAACGCATTGAAGGACGCCAGCGCATGACTGACAAACCCGTGGACGAGATGACATTCGAAGACGCCATGCGCGCCTTGGAAGAGGTGGTGGGCAAGCTGGAGCGCGGCGATGTTCCGCTGGAGGATTCCATTGCCCTGTACGAGCGTGGGGCGGCGTTGAAGAAACGCTGCGAGGCCAAGCTGAAAGAGGCCGAGGAAAAGGTCGCCGCGATCACCCTGGATGGCGAGGGCACCCCGACAGGGGTCACCCCGGTCGACGGGCTGTAACCCGCGTGCTGGATCAGGCGCTGAAGGAAACCGCGGATCGGGTGCAGACGCATCTGGACCTGTGCATCGGCCAGTATGACGGCACGGTGGCGCAGGCGATGACCTATGCCAGCCGCGGGGGCAAGCGGATGCGCGCGCTGCTGGTGCTTGAAGGCGCGGCGCTGCATGGTGTGACGCCGGATCAGGCGGTCTGGTCGGCGGCGGCGATCGAGGCGCTGCACGCTTATTCGCTGGTGCATGACGATCTGCCCTGTATGGACGATGACGACGAACGCCGCGGCATGCCCACGGTACACCGGCAGTGGGACGAGGCGACTGCGGTTCTGGCCGGTGACGCGCTTCAGACGCTGGCGTTCGAAATGCTGGCCGATCCTCGTGGCCATCCCGATGCGGCGGTGCGCGCCGATCTGGTGCTGTCGCTGGCGCGGGCGGCCGGGGCGGGCGGCATGGTACATGGTCAGGCGCTGGATATTGCCGCCGAAAGCGCCGATGTGCCCCTGACGCTGGACCAGATCACCGCCTTGCAGGCGGGCAAGACCGGGGCGCTGATCACGTGGTCGGCCTGCGTGGGGCCGGTTCTGGCGCAGGCCGATCAGGCGCCGTTGCGGGCCTATGGCGATGCCATCGGGCTGGCCTTTCAGATCGCCGACGATGTGCTGGACGTGACCGGCGATGCCGCGGCGATGGGCAAGGCCGTGGGCAAGGATGCCGCCGCGGGCAAGGCCACATTCGTGTCACTGCTGGGTCTGGACGCGGCAAAGCGTCGTGCCGCCGATCTGGTGACCGAGGCCTGTGACGCCCTAACTGTGTATGGCGACAGGGCAGA
The DNA here is from genome assembly GCF_042677865.1 of Lacimonas salitolerans. Lineage (NCBI taxonomy): Bacteria > Pseudomonadati > Pseudomonadota > Alphaproteobacteria > Rhodobacterales > Paracoccaceae > Lacimonas > Lacimonas salitolerans. The sequence goes on from NZ_JBHUDD010000059.1 coordinate 171,637, forward strand.
CTGCTTGCGGCAGGCCGCGCGGTTCGTTATCTCGCGCGACAGCTAAGCCAACCCCCGGGAGGGGTGCCAGAATGACCAAACGACCCACCACACCGCTGCTGGATACCATCCACGCCCCCGCCGACATGAAGCGGCTGAGCGACACGCAACTGCGGCAACTGGCCGACGAACTGCGCGCCGAGACGATTTCCGCCGTGTCCGAGACCGGCGGCCATCTGGGCGCAGGTCTGGGTGTGGTCGAACTGACCGTGGCACTGCATGCGGTGTTCGACACGCCGCGCGACAAGCTGATCTGGGACGTGTCGCACCAGTCCTATCCGCACAAGATCCTGACCGGACGGCGCGACCGCATCCGCACGATCCGGCAAAAGGGCGGGCTGAGCGGGTTCACCAAGCGGTCCGAGTCGCCCTATGATCCGTTCGGCGCGGCCCATTCCAGCACCTCGATCAGCGCGGCCCTCGGCTATGCGGTGGCGCGTGATCTGGGTGGCAGCATCGACAGCGGGCTGGGCGATGCCATCGCGGTGATCGGCGACGGCGCGATGAGTGCCGGCATGGCGTTCGAGGCGATGAACAACGCCGGCCACCTGAAAAAGCGCATGATCGTGATCCTGAACGACAACGAGATGAGCATCGCACCGCCGGTGGGCGCGCTGTCGTCCTACCTGAGCCGGCTTTATGCCGGAGAGCCGTTTCAGGAGTTCAAGGCCGCCGCCAAGGGCGCGGTCAGCCTGCTGCCCGAACCCTTCCGCGAAGGAGCCAAGCGCGCCAAGGACATGCTCAAAGGCATGGCCGTCGGCGGCACCCTGTTCGAGGCGCTGGGGTTCTCCTATGTCGGGCCGATCGACGGGCATGATTTCGACCAGCTTCTGCCGGTGTTGCGGACGGTCAAGGCGCGCTCTACCGGGCCGATGCTGATCCATGTGCTGACGAAAAAGGGCAAGGGCTATGCCCCCGCCGAAAGCGCGCGCGACGGCGGCCATGCGACGGCGAAATTCGACGTGCTGACCGGCAAGCAAAAGAAGTCGCCCAGCAACGCCCCCAGCTATACCGAGGTGTTCGGCCGCACGCTGACCGCGCTGGCGGCCTGCGATCCGCGCATCTGTGCGGTGACGGCGGCCATGCCCGGCGGTACCGGGCTGGACCTGATGGCGGAACGCTATCCCAGCCGCGTGTTCGACGTTGGCATTGCCGAGCAACACGGTGTGACCTTTGCTGCAGCCCTGGCTGCCGGCGGTATGCGCCCGTTCTGCGCGATGTATTCGACATTCCTGCAACGCGGCTACGATCAGGTCGTGCATGACGTGGCGATCCAGCGCCTGCCGGTGCGCTTTGCCATTGATCGCGCGGGTCTGGTCGGGGCCGATGGGGCCACCCACGCGGGGTCGTTCGACGTGGCCTATATGGCGAACCTGCCGGGCATGGTGGTGATGGCGGCAGCGGACGAGGCCGAGCTGACCCACATGGTCGCCACCGCCGCCGCGCATGATGACGGTCCGATTGCGTTCCGCTATCCGCGCGGCGAGGGGTCGGGCGTGACCATGCCCGAACGTGGCGAGGTGCTGGAAATCGGCAAGGGCCGGATGATCCACACCGGCAGCCGCGTGGCGATCCTGTCCTTCGGCACCCGTTTGGGCGCGGTGATGGACGCCTGCGAGGCATTGGGCGCGCGCGGCATCACGCCCACCGTGGCCGACGCGCGCTTTGCCAAGCCGCTGGACCGCGACCTGATCCTCGGGCTCGCCCGCGATCACGAGGCGCTGATCACCATCGAGGAAGGCGCGGTCGGCGGGTTCGGCAGCCATGTCGCGCAACTGCTGTCGGATGAGGGCGTGTTCGATGCGGGGCTGCGGTTCCGGTCGATGGTGCTGCCCGACACCTTCATCGACCAGTCCAGCCCCGAGGATATGTACGCTACCGCCAGGCTGAACGCCCCCGATATCGAATCCAAGGTGCTCGAGGTTCTGGGCGTCGAGGTGATGGGCAAGCGGGCCTAGGTTTCGGCCATGTAAGGCCCGCGGTCCGGTGTTCGCGCGGTCAGCGTGGTTGCAGCTCCGATTTGCAAGGGCTGCGCGCTGCTTGCCATGATCACCGGGCCATCGTCTGTCTGCACCAGCACGATCCAGAACGGCACAGCGCCGGTGGGCGATCCCAGCGGGGTGACATGCACCTCGGTGCAGGCGGTGACGGTGCCGTGGCGGGATTTTGTGCTGCTGCTCAGCGCGGTGCCGCCGCAGCGCGGGCAGAATCCGCGCGCGATCTGGAACACATAGGCGCAGCCCGAGCAGGTGAACAGGCGCAGGCCGGTGGGTTGGTCGGTCATGGCCGCGCCTCCAGCACCATGCTGACATTGGCGGAAAACACCCCGCCATCGGCATGGATGAATCCGCGCCTGTGCGCGGCGTCGGCGCGCAGACGGCGGGTGATCTCGACGATATGCGCCATGCCGCCCGCCACGCCGGGGTGGCCATAGGACAGCAACCCGCCGTGGGTGTTCAGCGGCAGCGCGCCATCGTGGTCGAACCGCCCCGCGCGCGTGTCGGCGGGGGCTTGCCCAGGGGCACAAAAACCGCAGGCCTCAAGAAACATCGCCAGCGTCACCGTGAAGCTGTCATAGATCGCCAGCCGGTCGATATCGGCCGGGGTGCAGCCTGCCTGCGCCATCGCGGCTGCTGCGGACTGGCGCGCGCCAAGGGCCACATCGGCCGGGGATTGCGTAAGGTGTTGGTGGGTATGAGCCTGCGCCGTGCCGGTGATGGCGATGCCGTTTTCGCTGGCGGATACCAGAACCGCCGCCGCGCCATCGGACACCGGGCAGCAATCCAGCAGCTTCAGAGGCAGGGCGATGGGCCGACTGGCCATCACATCCTCAACCGTGACCTGTTTCCGAAACTGGGCGCCCGGCGTCATGCAGGCATGGCGGCGCATCAGCACGGCCAGTTCTGCCAGATCCTCCTGTCGCAGCCCGCGGGCGTGTAGGTACTGCGAGGCGACCAACCCGTAATAGGCAGGCACAGACCCGCCTTGCGTGACCTCGTGATCATGCTCGCCCACCTCGGCCAGGGTGCGGGCAGCGTCGCCTGCCGCATGGCCGCTGCGGCGGTTTTCACCTGCAACCACCAGCACATTTCGCGCCGCCCCCGCTGTGACTAGGTGCCGGGCCAGGGCGACCATGGCCAACCCAGTGGCCCCGCCCGCCTGCACGCCATGGGCATAGGCAGGGCTGAGGCCGAAATACTCGGCAAAGCGCGTGGCGGGCATCAGGTGAGGGGCGACGGTGGAATACCCCAGCAAAAGGCCGTCCACCTGCCCGCGCCCGATCCCTGCATCCGCCAGCGCGGCGGTTGCCGCCTCGGCCTGCAAGTCCAGCGAGGTCTTTGGCGCATGATTGCCAAATCCGGTCATGGCAACACCAGTGATGTAGGCGGTCATCGGGGCTTGGCTCCTGTCGGTCGGAAAGCTGATCAATGCCAGCCTTCTGGACAGTCTATAACCGAAAACTTGATTTTGTCCATATTTGAGTTTAGTAAGTCCATAAATATGGACAAATGGATGGGCTGATGCAGGTCAAGCAAGCCGACAACGTGTTGTCGATCCTCGAATTCTTTGCCGAGCATCGCAGCCCCGCCACGGTGGCCGAACTGGCGCAGCATTTCGGCTGGGCGCGGTCCAGCACGTTCAATATCGTCGGCACGCTGGCCGACCGTGGCTATCTGTATGAACCGCGCATGCGCGGTGCCTATTTCCCGACGCCCCGTTGGCTGATCATGGCGCGCCAGATCGCGGATGCCGACCCGGTGCCACAATCGTTGATCCGCGTCATCGACCGGCTGGTCGAGGATACGGACGAAACCGTGTGGATCGCCGGGGCCAGCGGGTTGCATGTGGTTGTGCTTGAGGTGCGCGAAAGCCCGCAACTGCTGCGCTATGCTGCGCAGGCGGGCACGCGGCTGCCGATCCATGTCACCGGCTCGGGGCAGGCGCTGATGGCGCTGATGCCGGTCGCGCAGCGCGATGCGTTGCTGGGGCGCATCCGGTATCAGTCCTATAACCGCAACAGCCCCACCAGCGCCGACGAGGTCCGCGCCCAGATCGACGCATCGCTGGCGCGCGGCTGGTTCATGTCGGCCTCGGCCTATTCCTCGGACCTGGGCGGCGTGTCCTTGCCGGTGGTGATCGGCGCGCAGGCCTTTGCCGTCACCGTGGCCGGACCCGAGGCGCGCGTACTGCCGCGTATGGATCAGATCGGCGCGATGATCCGCACCGCAATCAGCGACGAATGCGGGGCCGACTGCCTGCCCCTGCCTGCCCCTGCCTGAAAATACCGCATCATCCGCGATGCACCGGAGGAGAGACCATGCCGACCATCCATCACAACATCCCCGACAGTTCCGGGCTGAACGCCTTTCGCGCCGACCCTGCGCTGCGGCGGCTTCTGAAGGTCTATCTCGACGATGACACCTTTGCCGCACTGCTGCCCCAGTTCGACCGCATGGGCGCGCTGAGCGGGGCCGAGCTGGAGCGGCTGGCGCTGACCGCCGACAAGAACCCGCCGATCCTGCACTTGCGCAGCCGGATCGGGGCGGATGCGCAGAGCATCGAAAAGCATCCCGCCTATCAGCGGCTTGAGCAGTATGCCTTTGGCGAATTCGGTCTTGCGGCGATGTCGCATCGCGGGGGTGTGTTTGGCCAGCCGGGCAAGCTGCCACCGGCGGTGAAATACGCGCTGGTCTATCTGTTCGTGCAGGCCGAGTTTGGCCTGTGCTGCCCTCTGAGCATGACGGATTCCCTGACCCGGACGCTGGCGAAATTCGGTGATCCCGACCTGGTGGCCGAGTATTTCGACCAGTTGACCAGTCAGGACATGGATGTGCTGATGCAGGGTGCGATGTTCATGACCGAACAGATGGCCGGGTCGGACGTTGGCGCCATCGACACCGTGGCGCGGCAGGACGCGGATGGCACCTGGCGGCTTTACGGCGACAAGTGGTTCTGCTCGAACCCCGATGCCGCGCTGGCGATGGTGCTGGCCCGGCCCGAGGGCGGCGATGGCGGCACGCGCGGCCTGTCGCTTTTCCTGCTGCCCCGGCACCTGCCCGATGGCACGCTGAACGCCTATCGCATCCTGCGGCTGAAGGACAAGATGGGCACGAAATCCATGGCCTCGGGCGAGATCGCGATAACAGGCGCGGTGGCGCATCTGGTGGGCGATCCGGGGCAAGGCTTCAAGCAGATGACCGACATGATCAACATGTCCCGGCTGGCCAACGGGGTGCGCAGCGCCGGCATGATGCGCCGCTCAGTGGCGGAATCGCTGTTCATCGCGCGCAACCGCACGGCATTCGGCAAGCGGCTGATCGACCTGCCCCTGATGCGGCGGCAACTGCTTAAGTTGCTGGTGACGGCAGAGCAGGGACGGTCGATGGTGTTTCACACCGCCGAGGTGCTGCGCCGCGCCGATGCGGGTGATGCGCAGGCGGCAAAGGTGCTGCGCATCCTGACGCCGTTGTTGAAGTTCCGCACCTGCCGCGATGCACGCAAGGTGGCGGGCGACGCGATGGAGGTGCGCGGCGGCTGTGGCTATATCGAGGAGTTCTCGGATGCGCGCATCCTGCGCGACGCGCATCTGGGCTCGATCTGGGAAGGCACCAGCAACATCGTGGCGCTGGATGTGGCCCGTGCGACCAGACGCGAGGGCGCGCTGGATGCGCTGCGCGCGCATCTGGACGATCTGGCCGACCAGGCGGGCAACATGGTGCCGGGCGGGGCGCGCGATGCGCTGGACCGCGCCGCCGGATACCTGGACGCCGTGGCGAATGACCCCGCGCGCGAGGGCGAGGTGCGCCAGGCGGCCAGCGCGGTTTACAACGCGGCGTCAGCGATCATCATGGCGTGGGAGGATGCGCAGCCCGGTTGTGGTGCGGGCGACCGTACGCGGCTGGCCGGTCTGGTGCTGAAACACAAGCTGACGGCTCGCGATCCGCTGGTCGGGGGCGGGGACGACACCGGCGATGCCGACCTGCTGGAGCGGGCATTTGTAGAAACCGAAACCATGCTGGAGGCAGCGGAATGAACGATACGGCAACAGGGGCCCTTGCAGGCCTGAAAGTGATCGACCTGAGCCGCGTGCTGGGCGGGCCCTTCGCCGGGCAGGTTCTGGGCGATCACGGGGCGGATGTGATCAAGATCGAACCGCCCGCCGGGGACGAGACCCGCGGCTGGGGGCCGCCCTTCAACGACAATGGCACGGCAGGCTATTTCGAAGGGCTGAACCGCAACAAGCGCGCCATTGCGCTGGACCTGACCCGCGACGAAGGCCGCGCGGTGCTGCTGCGGATCTTGGAAGGTGCGGATGTGCTGCTGGAAAACTTCAAGGTCGGCACGCTGGAGAAATGGGGGCTGGGGTATGACGAGGTGCTGTCGCACCGCTTTCCGCGCCTGATCCACGCCCGCGTCAGCGGCTTTGGCGCGGATGGTCCGATGGGGGCGATGCCAGGCTATGACGCAATCCTGCAGGCGATGGGTGGCATCATGTCGGTCAACGGCACCGCCGACACCGGGCCGACGCGCGTGGGCCTGCCGGTGGTGGACATGGTCACCGGGCTGAACGCGGTGATCGGGATCATGATGGCGCTGACCCATCGTGCGGCCACCGGCAAGGGGCAATTCGTCGAGGCCGCGTTGTTTGATTCCGCCCTGTCGCTGCTGCACCCGCACGCGCCCAACGTGTTCCTGTCGGGGAAAGAGCCGCGACTGACAGGCAATGACCACCCCAACATCTCGCCCTACTCCTCCTATGTCACGGCCACGCGGCCGGTGTATCTGGCGGTGGGCAACAACCGGCAATTCGCCAAGCTGTGTGCGGAAATCGGTGCGCCCGAGATCGCGGAGGATCCGCAGTTCGCCACCAATGCCGACCGCGTGGTGAACCGCGAGGCCCTGCGCGAGGCGCTAGAGGCTGCGATGGCCGATCAGGACGGTGCCGCGCTGGGGGAACGGCTGATCGCGGCAGGCGTGCCCGCCGGGCCGATCCTGACGGTGAACGAGGCGCTGGCGCATCCCCACACCGCACACCGGCAGATGGTGGTTCAAATGGACGGCTATCGCGGCCTTGGCGCGCCGGCCAAGCCAGCGCAGACCCCGCCCAGCTTTCGCCGCCCACCGCCCGGATTTGCCGAGCATACCGCCCAGGTTCTGGCGGAATTCGGCTATGACCCGGATGAGATCGCCGCCTTGGAACAGGATGGCGTGACGCCTGCGGACCGCGCCTAGGCGCGGTCCTGATACTCCTTGATCATGCGGCGGGCGATGATGATCTGCTGGATCTGGCTGGTGCCTTCGTAGATGCGCAGCAGTCGGGCATCGCGGAACAGCCGCTCGATCGGGTACTCGGCCATGTAGCCCGCGCCGCCATGCACCTGCAACGCGCGGTCGGCCACACGAAACGCCATCTCCGAGGCGAAATACTTGGACGATGACGCCATCAGGATCGCCTGACCCTTGGTGTCATATTCCTGCGCGGTGGCGCGCACCAGATGGCGCGCGGCCAGCAGCTCGGCCTGGCTTTCGGCCAGCAGCGCCTGTACCAGTTGATGCTGCGCGATGGGCTGGCCGAACTGGTGGCGCTGCATGGCGTAATCGGTGGCCAGATCCAGCATCCGCTGCGCCGTGCCCACCGCGATCGAGGCAACATGCAGGCGGCCCCGGTCCAGCACTTTCATCGCCGTGCGAAAGCCGCGGTTAAGGTTGCCGGGCCCGCCTATGATGGCGCTTTCGGGCAGGCGCACGTCATCAAGGATCACATCCGAGGTCTTGGTGCCGCGTTGACCCAGCTTGCGATCCGGCTTGGCCACAGTGATGCCCGGCGTTTCGGCGGGCAGCAGAAAGGCCGACACCCCGTCACCGCCGTCGCGGTCGGGATCGGTGCGGGCAAACACCGTGAACACGCCCGCGCGCACTGCGTTGGTGATGTACCGCTTGGTCCCGTTCAGAACGAAATCCGACCCGTCGCGCCGCGCCGTGGTTTTCAGATGCGCGGCATCCGACCCGATATCGGGTTCGGTCAGGGCGAAACTGGCGATCATGTCGCCTCTGGCCAGCGCGGGCAGGTACCGGGCCTTTTGCGCATCGGTGCCATCCATGACGATGCCCTGAATGCCGATGCCCACGTTCGTGCCGATCAGCGACCGGAACGAGACCGAGGCATAGCACAGCGCCTCGACCAGCCGCGATTCCTGCAAGGTGGTCAGACCGATGCCGCCGAACTCTTCAGGGATGGACAGGCCGAACAGGCCCATGTCGGCCATCTCGTGCACGATGTCCTCGGGGATGTCATTGCCTTCCTCGACCTGGCTTTCGGCGGGGATCAGGCGCTCGCGGACATAGCGGCGCACGCTGTCCAGCAACTGCTCGAATGTGTCGTCGTCAACGGCCATTGGGCCTCCTTCAGGCAAGGGAACGGGCACGCAGCCGGTGCACCACAAAGACGCACAGGGCCACGACCAGACCGACGATATCGGTCATCGGTTCGGGATAAAGGCTGAGCAGCGCCGCCGCGATGACCACCGCGCGTTCGATCATGTTGATCGGTCCCGAGAAATACAGCCACCCGGACAATCCGCAGGAAATCAGCAGAACCGAGAACCCGGCCGTCAGCACCGCCTGCGCCACCTGCAACGGTTCGCCATGGCCGATCAGCGCCGGTTCCAGAACAAAGAACACCGGCAGGATGAACAGGATGATGCCCAGCCGCATCGCGGTCAGCCCGGTTTTCATCGCATCCGCCTTGCCCACCGACGCGGCGGTGATCGCGGCAATCGCCACCGGCGGGGTGATATAGGACAGCATGCCCCAGTACAGAATGTACAGGTGGCTGGCCATCGGGTTCAGCCCGGCCTGCACCAGCGCGGGGGCCAGGATGATCGCCAGAAACACGTAACAGGCCGATACCGTCATCCCCATGCCCAGCACAAAGGATGTCAGCCCACCATAGAACAGCAGCAGATAGACGTTGCCATCGGCATATTGCACCAGCTCGCGCGCAAAGGCCGATCCGACCCCGGTGATCGACAGCGCGCCGACCACAAGGCCCACCCCGGCAAGGATGCCGATAAGCTGCGCCAGCGCCACGCCCGATTCCTCGATGATGCGGGCAAAACCCAGAACGCGGCCGCGATACATCGGGTCCAGCAATCCGCCGACGATCAGGATGCCAGTGGCATACCACGGCGCATAGGATTCCAGCCGCATCACCAGCAACACATAGATCAGCACCGCCAGCGCCAGCACGAAAATCCAGCTTTGACGCAGCACCGACAGGCCGGTTGGGATATCTGCCGCCTCGGCCCCTTTCAGGTCGTTCTTGGCGGCATAGCAATCGGCCTGCATCAGCAGGGCTGCGTAGAACAGCACCGAGGGGATGATCGCCGCCGCGATCACCTCGGCGTAAGGAACGGCCAGGAACGTCGCCATCAGGAAGGCCGCCGCCCCCATGATCGGTGGCATCAGCGTGCCGCCGGTCGAGGCGCATGCCTCGACCGCCGAAGAGTAGTGCGGCGAATACCCCGCCTTTTTCATCGACGGGATGGTGAAAGTCCCCGTGGTGATGATGTTCGACACCACCGAGCCTGACAGCGATCCGAACAGGCTGGACGCGACGATCGACACCTTGGCCGGCCCGCCACGGGTGCGCCCAAGCAATTTCAGGGCCAGCGCCATGAAAAACTCGCCCCCGCCCAGGATGGCCAGCACGACGCCGAACACGATATAGCCGATCAGCAGGTCGGCCACGACGCGGAACGGGATGCCGATGATTGATTCCGTGCCCAACGCGTGGCCCGCCACCAGCGCCGACCACGTGAACTGGTTGCCCCACAGCACGCCCGGCATGGAGGCCGCGACCATCGGATAGAGGCCAAAGGTCAGGCAGACCACCGCCAGCACCATGCCTGCGCACCGCCGCACCGCCTCGATCGCAAGAAAGAACAGGATGGATGCGCCCAGCGTGGCCAGTGGCGGGGCCGAAAACGACCAGCCCGCCGTCATGATCCGCCGCGCCTGACTGGCGAAATAGAGGCAGATCGCCAGCACAAGGATCGCCATGATCCAGTCGGCCAACCACAGCCACTTGGGCCGGTTGCTGCGATCCGCCGGAAAGCGCAGGAATACGATGGCCAGGAAGATCCCCAGCAAAGCATAGAAATAGGCCGATGTGATGGGCCGCATGCCCGGTGCCACGATGGGCAGCGTTTGCAGCATGGTCATCGCGATACCGATCCCCGCCAGCGCGATCACCACGATACGGGTGACGCGGGGCAACCAGTTTGCGGATGTCTGGGCAGTGTCCATGGATCAGCCTTTGGGTCTGAGGGCAGTCTGGTACGGACGGCCCGCGCGCGGGAAGCGGTGCGCACGGGCCGACCGGTCAGGTCACAGGTCTGCTGTGGCCTTGGCGCGGGCTTCGTCCCAGGCGGTGGCGAACTCTTCCTCCGACAGGCCGCTGTTGGCCTCAAGGAACCCGGGCCATGCCTCGCGCAGGGCGTCGATCTCGGCGATGGCGCCGTCGTTCCAGGCCTGCTGCTCGTCGCTCCACTTGTCGATTTCCTGCAGGTAGCGCACGGCACCTTCGTGCAGCGGCGCATCCAGCGGCACGCTGGAAATCAGGTCGATGTGCCACCGCTCCATGATCGGGGCCGCATCCTTGAACGCGTCGAAACTTTCATGCACCGCCTTGAGGAAGGCATAGGTTTCATCCGCGTTCGCGTCATGCTTGACCGTGATCATCGGGTATTTGTAGGCCACGATATCCACCGGGTCCTTGCCGGTGACGCCCACGCCGATGGTTTCGCGGAAGGGCGAGAACAGCGGCGCGATCTCGTTCATGTTCTCCCACAGCGCGGCATCGTTGGGGTCGAACGACAGCCAGCGGATGCCGCGCGGGCTGGCCTCCAGCTCGTTCAGCGCGGCAGAGGTCAGCGCCGAGCCTGCGGCATCGGCCTGGCCTTGGGTCAGCGCGCGCAGCGTGTCGCCATAGGACGGGAACTCGATCACCTCGACATCGTCGCGGGTCAACCCCTTGGACGCGATCATCGTATCCACCTTGATCGACACCGACGGGTTGGCTGCGGCATAGGCCATGCGCCGACCGCGCAGATCCTCGATCGTCTCGATCCCGCTTTCCTCGGTCACGGCGATGCCGAAACTGGCCGGACGTCCGCAGATCGTTCGCAGGTTCTGGGGGCCCCAGTCGGGCGTGGCGAAATCGAAAATGCCGCGCGTGGCAAAATACAGTTCGTTGGCCAGCCAGGCGTTGCTGGCCTGCCCTTGCAGCATGGGCAGCAAACGCCCCACGCCCGACCCCGACGGCAGCAACCGCACGCGGGTGCCATGCGCCTTGATCAGGGCATCGGCAATCGCCGTGGCCTCGACATAGCCGGTCGAGCCGACATCGTAGGTGCTCCAAATCATCGTGTCGGGCAGGCCTGCGGTTTGCGCGCGCAGCACGGCGGGTGCCATCGGGGTGAATGCGGCAGCCCCCATAAGGGCCATCGTCTGGCGACGGTTCAGTTTGGTCATGGTTTCCTCCTCCTCTGTTGACATATCCGGGGCACGGTGCCCCGCCGGGGCGTGTCAGACCCCGGAAAATTCCGGCGGGCGTTTTTCCAGAAAGGCGCGGCGCGCCTCGTCATGGTCCTGCGTGGCAAACAGCGTCGCCTGCGCTGCGCGTTCGTCGCGCAACACGGACTCCAGATCGCCTTGATGGCGGGCAAGGATGGGGCGCAGATGGGCGGCGGGCAGGGGCGCGGCGGGCATCAGGGCGTGCGCGGCATCGATGGCGCGGGCCACGGGGTCACCATCGGTCAGAATGTCGGCCATTCCGGTTTCCACGGCTTCGGCCCCGGCACGTTCGCGCGAGTCCAGCAGAATCTGCTGCGCCCGTGCGGCCCCTACGCGGCGGGGCAGCGACCACATGATCCCCATGTCCGGCACCAGCCCGACCCGCGCGAAGGACGCGCAGAACCGGGCGGACTCTGCCGCCACGACCAGATCGCAGCACAGCGCCAGCGACATGCCCCCGCCATAGGCCGCGCCGTCCACGGCGGCGACCACGGGTTTCGGGCCAAGCGCGATCAGGCGGACGATGTCATGCACGATATCCAGCCGTTTCAGCGCGATCGGTATCGGCTGACCCATCGCCTTGATGTCGCCGCCCGCGCAGAAGCATCCGCCCGAGCCGGTCAGCACCAGTGCGCGCACCGAGGCGTCATCATGTGCGGCCTGCAACGCATCGCGCAGCGCCCCGCGCATGTCATCGCTCAGCGCGTTGCGGCGGGCGGGTTCGGCCATGGTCAGAACGCGAATGCCGCCGCTTTCATCACGGATGCGCAGCCCCTCAAAGGCCATCACGCGGCCTTTTGCGAAATGGGGATTCGGCAGCAGATGCTGTGCAGATCGGTCAATTTTTCCTCCCTTATCAGCGGCTTGCGTCTGGTGTCCCGTGTTTTTGTTCGGGTATCGTGCTTGCGCTGATGGCTGTCATTCTGTATAAGGAAAGCAATTCTGCCAAGAGAAAAATCTGAAACATGTCGGACACGCAAAAATACGTCGGCGCGGTCGAGAACGCGGTCAAGATCCTGCGCCGCCTGACCCAGACGGACGAACCCGCCGGTGTGGCGACGCTGGCGCGCGAAACCGGGCTGAACGTGTCGACCGCGTTCAACATCCTGAAAACGCTGGTCAAAGAGGGGCTGGTGGTGTTCGACGAACAGACCAAGACCTATGAGATCGGCGCCGGTATTCTGGAGCTTGCCGCGCCGATGCTGGGGCGCAATCCCGTCGACATGATCCGCCCGGTCATCACCGAGGTCAGCCATCATCACAAGGTACTGGTGGCGCTGTGGAACCTGACGCCGACGGGGCGAATCGTGCTGTCAGACCGGATCGTGCCGCCCAACGTGGTGCATGCCGACATGCGCGCAGGCGCCCGCCTGCCCGATCTGGTGGGGGCGGTCGGGCGCTGCGTCGCGGCGCAGCGCGGCTATGACCGCGACACCCTGCAACAGGCTTACGAGGCGCTGCGCTGGCAGAACCCGCCGGGGTTCGAGGCCTATTGGGCCGATGTGCAAAAGGCGCGCATCGATGGCTATGCCTTCGACTTCGGCAACCTTTTCAAGGGTCTGAGCATGGCCGCCGTGGTGGTGCGCGATCTGCAGGATGTGCCGCGTCTGGGGCTGAGCGCGATTTCGATCTCGGGGCAGAAAGAGCCCGCCGACCTGCACGAGGCCGCGCTGGCCCTGCAACAGGCGGCCAGCTTCATCGAGATCAACGTGTTCGGGCGGCGTGATGCGCCGGTGGATCAGGCGCGCGACGCCGGATGACGGAAAAAGGGACAGACATGACACTTCAGGCAGAGGACAGGCGGCGTGGCCTGGACGGGTTTTTCGCGCCACGCTCCATCGCGGTGATCGGCGCGTCGGACGACCCCGAACGCATCGGCGGCCGCCCGTTGCACTTTTGCCTGAACTCGGGGTTCTCGGGGCCGATCTATCCGGTAAACCCGTCGCGTGACACGGTGCAGGGCCTGCCCGCCTTTGCCGATCTGGATGCCGTGCCGGGGCTGGTCGATCTGGCCATTCTGGCGGTTTCGGCGGATCGCATCGCGGACACGCTGCGTGCCTGCGGACGCAAGGGCGCGCGCGCGGCGGTGATCTTCAGCGCCGGATTTGCCGAACTGGGCGCGGACGGGCAGGCGGCTCAGGGCGGGCTGGTGCGGATTGCACGCGAAAACGGGATGCGCCTGCTGGGGCCGAATTGCCTTGGGTTCTATGCGGCGGCATCCGGGGCCTGCGGCACGTTCTCGTCCGCCTTGCAGGGCGGGATGCCCGCACGCGGGGGGATCGGCCTGATCACGCAATCCGGGGCCTATGGCACGCATCTGTTGCAGATGGCCAAAGAGCGGCGGCTTGGTGTGGCGGGCTGGGTTTCCACGGGCAACGAGGCTGACGTGACCGTCGCCGATTGCCTGGCCCACATGGTCGAAGACCCCAGCGTGACCGCCATCGGTATCTACATGGAAGGGGTCAACCAGCCCGAAACCCTGCTGTCGGCGCTGGAGCGCGCCCGCGCGCTGCGCAAGCCCGTGGTGATCATGAAGGTCGGCGCATCCGAGGTTGGCGCGCAGGCGATGCAGTCGCACACCGCGTCGCTGGCCGGGTCGGATGCCAGTTTTCAGGCCGCGATAGAACAGGCAGGCGCGCTGCGCACCGAGACGACGGAACAGATGTTCGACATTCTCTATGCCGCCTCGGTCGCGCCCTTGCCCAGCGGTGACAGGCTGGGCGTCCTGACCGTCTCGGGCGGGGCGGGGGTGCTGATGGCCGATGCGGCGGCCAAGCATGGCCTGCAGGTGCCGCCGATGCCCGCCGATGCGATAGACCGGATGCTGCTGCGCAATCCCTTTGCCTCGCCGCGCAACCCGGTGGACATCACGGCGCAGGCGATCAACGATTTCGACCTGATCCCCGATTACCTGACCGAGATGATGCGCAGCGGCGACTATGACGCCTATGTCGGGTTCTTTACCTCGTGGGCGGGGGCGGACCGGCTGGGGCCTTTGATCTTTGATGCGCTGACCCGGGCATTGGACGGGTTCGACAAGCCCTTTGTGATGGTGGGCCTGCTGGGCGACGATCTGGCCGCGCGCTATGACGCGGCGGGCATCCCCAGCTTTGCTGATCCGTCGCGCGCGGTTGCGGTTCTGGGCGCGCTGGCGCGGCTGCGCGCCGGGTTCGACCGATCCGGCGTGGCGGGTATCCTGCCCGACATCGGTGATCCCGCCCTGCCCGCCACGCAGGTGTCCGAGGCGGCGGCCAAGGCGCGGCTGGCCAAGGCCGGTATCCCCTGCCTGCCGGAAGAGGTGGCGCGGGATGCCGACAGCGCGGTTGCGCTTGCGACCGCGATGGGCCTGCCGGTCGCGATGAAGATCCTGTCGCCGGACATCGCGCACAAGACCGACATCGGCGGCGTGGCTCTGGGCCTGAACAGCGCGGATTCGGTGCGTGATGCCGCGCGGCGGATGCTGACCGATATACCAAGGCGGATGCCCGACGCGCATATCGAGGGTGTGCTGATCACCCCGATGGCGGGGGAGGGTGTGGAACTGATTCTAGGCACGCAGCGCGATCCGATCATGGGACCCATGGTGATGATCGGCATGGGCGGTATCCTGGCCGAGGTCGCGCCCGACGTGGTGCTGGCCCGCGCGCCGGTGACGCCCGATCAGGCGCTGGAGATGCTGGGCCGGTTGCGTGCCGCTGCGTTGCTGGACGGGGTGCGGGGCCGCCCGGCGGCGGACAAGGCGGCGGTGGCCGATGCGATCTCGCGCCTGTCGGTTCTGGCCTTTGCCAACGCCGACCAGATCGAAAGCATCGAGATCAACCCCCTGCTGGCCCGCCCCGACGGGGTTCTGGCGCTGGACGCGCTGATCGTGCCGCGGGGCCATACCGAGGGCGAGGCATGACTGACAAGATGTGGACATTCGACCGGCTGATCCCCGGTGCCGGTTTCGGCCCGGTCGTGGTGTCGCTGGATGCGGACCGCGTTGCGGGTTTTGAAGGCGTCTATGGCCCGATTACCGGCGATCTGGCGCCCGACGGGCTGATCGTGGCCGGGATGATGGAGGCCTATATCCGCGCCATCCAGCCCCGGCCCAAGGGCAATGTGCATGCCGCGCAAAAGCTGGCGTTCACCGGCGCGCAGGCGCGGCTGGGCGATACGGTGTCCTATACCGTCACCGTGCTGTCGAAAGAACAGAAGAAGGGACGCAACTGGATCATCTTCGCGATCGAGGCCGACGCAAACGGCAAGGCCCTGATGCGCGGCGACGTGACCGCGATCTGGGCGGCATGAGGGGACAAACATGACTGATTTTCCACCAACCCTGCCGCCGCTGACCCTTGCCACCAACCCGGACACGACCCGCGCCTATGCCGCGCTGACACAGGATTGGAATCCGATCCATCTGGAGGCGGAGGCTGCCGCAAAGGCCGGGTTTGACCGGCCCATCGCGCATGGCACCATGGCGCTGAACCTGGCTGTGCAGGCGGTGGCACAGGGCAGCGACAACGCCTTGCGCATTGCCGATCTGACCATCCGCTTCACCGCGCCGACATGGGTGGGTCAGACGCTGACCGCGCAGGCAAACCGGCTTGAGGGTGCAGAATACGCGATCAGCGTGACCACCGACGACGGGCGGGTCGTGATGCAGGGGCAGGCCACGCTGGCCGCGCGCGATACCGAAGGTTCGAGAGGGACGGAATGACAGGGATACTGACAGGCAAGGTGATGCTGGTCACCGGCGCGGGTGGCGGCATCGGCCGGGACATAGCCCTGGCCGCCGCGCAGGAGGGGGCTGCCGTTGTGGTCAACGATCTGGGTGCCAGCCTGAAGGGCGACCGGAGCGAGGCAGGCGCGGCGCAAGCCGTGGTGGCCGAGATCGAGGCCATGGGGGGCCGCGCCATCGCCAACACCGGCAGCGTGGCCGACCCGGATGCCGCGCGGGCCATGGTGGCCGATGCGGTCGATGCCTTTGGCCGGCTGGACGCGGTGGTGAACAACGCGGGCATCCTGCGCGACGGGTTTTTCCACAAGATGAGTTTCGAGGATTTCGATGCGGTGGTGAAGGTGCACCTTTATGGCACGTTCAACGTCAGCCGCGCTGCGGCGGATCAGTTTCGCGCACAGGAAAGCGGCGCGATGATCCACATGACCTCGACCTCGGGGCTGATCGGCAATCTGGCGCAGGCAAACTATTCCGCGGCCAAACTGGGCATCGCGGCCCTGTCGAAATCCATCGCACTGGACCTGCGGCGCTGGAACGTGACGTCTAACTGCATTGCACCATTTGCATGGAGCCGCATGACATCCTCGATCAAGGTGGACAGCCCCGAACAGGCCAAGCGGGTGAAAAAGCTGCAAGAGATGAAACCCGCCAAGATCGCGCCGCTGGCGCTGTATCTGGCGTCGGATCGCGCGCGCGACGTGACGGGGCAGATCTTTGCCAGCCGCAACAACGAGATTTTCGTGCTCAGCCAGCCGCGCCCCGTGCGATCCGTTCACCGCGACGGGGGATGGACGCCGGAAACGGTGGCCGAACACGCCATGCCCGCCTTGCGCGCGGGATTTGTGCCGCTGGACGTGTCGGCAGACGTGTTCAACTGGGACCCGGTTTAAGGAGGGACAGAGATGCCCAAACGCAAGGACAAGATCACATCCGACATCGGCTGGAGCACGGCGGACAGGATACAGGTGCACGGGCTGGACCTGCCCTCGGAAATCCTCGGCCATGTCAACCTGGGCGACATGGCCTTCATGCAGGTGACGGGGCGCAAGCCGACGGAACAGGAGTCAGTGGTGTTCAACGCCATAGCCGTGACCTTGGTCGAGCATGGCATCACGCCCTCGGCCATGGTGGCGCGTTTGACATACATGGGCGCGCCGGAATCGTTGCAGGCGGCGGTTGCGGCGGGGCTGTGTGGCTTGGGCAGCGTCTTTGTCGGCTCGATGGAGGGGGCGTCGCGGATGCTTTATGCTGCCTTGCCGCCCGATCAGGCGGGCAAGGGGGCAGATCTGGCCGCGATTGCCAAGCAGACCGTTGCCGACCACCGCGCAGCCCGGCAGATCGTGTCGGGGCTGGGGCATCCGGTGCACAAGCCCGTTGATCCGCGCACCCCGCGCCTGTTCCAGATTGCCGCCGACAACGGCCTGTCGCGGGATTACATCGCGCTGATGCAATTGATCCAGCAAGAGGCCGAGTCTGCATCGGGCAAGGTGCTGCCGATCAACGCAACCGGGGCCATTGGCGCGATCTGTTGCGAGTTCGGCTTTCCGCAGGAAATCATCCGCGGTTTCGGCGTGATGGCGCGAGCGATCGGCCTTGTCGGGCATATCCTTGAGGAAACCCGCAACCCCATCGCGTTCGAGCTGTGGCAAAGGGCCGAAGAGGAAATTCTGGAAACCAGCGGGCCCGGGTCGCAGTAGCAGGCGGGTTTACCAGACCCGCTCCCACAACTGGAACACGGCGGTTCCCATCGCGCCGATAAAGGCAAAGCCCAGCACCACGAACAACCCGTCGCGCGTTACCAGCCCGATGGCCAGCAGCGAAACGGCCGTTGCGCCGATGGATGTGACCATGGGCAGGGGTTCCAGCAGCGGCCAGGGCAGGGCGGTGGCAATGATCGTCAGAACGATCAGCCATTTGATCGGGCGACGCGTCAGCAGTGACAGTCGCGCCTTGGTGCGCCGGTCGATCCAGCCCATCGGGCCGTGCAGAAATTCAATCGCCCTCTCAAGCTTGCTGCGCTGCACTTGCCGATTCAGCACAAAGGCCGGGAGCCACAGGTGATCGCGCCCCACCAGGTATTGCGAGGCAACCCCGACGATGACCAGCATGCCTGTCGAGGGCAGACCCGGAATGGCGGATATGGGCGAGACAAGAACAAGCGCGGTCAGCAGGATCACCGTGGTGAATGACCTGTCCCCGACATGGCTCAGGATCGTGCGCAGCGAGACAAAGTCGTCGTCGTCGTCGGGGCGCAGCATCCGCAGCATGCCTTGAAGCGAGTCGGGGCCTTGGGGTGACATCACACCTCTGCTTTCAGGATTGCACGCAGCCCCTCGCGGTAGCTGGGGTAGAGAAGGGTCACGCCCAGATCCTGCTTGATCCGGTCGTTCGAGACGCGTTTGGATTCGGAATAGAAACTGCGCGCCATGGGCGACAGATCTGCGTTGTTGAAATCGACCGCCGGGGGCAGCGGCAGGTCCAGAAGGTCGGCGGCATGGGCGATCACATCCTGTGGCGGGGCGGGATCATCATCGCAGACGTTGTAGACGGCACCGGGATCGGGGCGCGCGATCGAGGCGGCCAGCACTTGCGCGATATCCTCGACATGGGTGCGCGAAAACACCTGACCGGGTTTGATGATGCGCTGCGCTGTGCCTTGCCGGACCTTTTCGAACGGCCCGCGCCCGGGGCCATAGATGCCCGCCAGCCGGAAGATGTGCAAAGGCAGGCCCGGGATGGCGGCCCACGCGCGTTCTGCATCGACGCGGGCCTGCCCGCGGCGGGTGCCGGGGGTCAGCGGGGATGATTCGTCGACCCAGCCGCCCTGGCGGTCGCCATAGACGCCGGTGGTGGACAGATACCCCACCCAAGCGATTTGCGGCGCGGCCGCGGTGATCGCCGCGCGATATTCCGCCAGTACCGGATCACCGTCCGCATCGGGCGAAACCGATGACAGCAGGTGTGTCGCCTGCGCCAGTGCGGATGGGATGTCATCGTGCCCCCAAAGCAGCGGATGCACGCCCTGATCCTTCAGGGCCTTGATTTTTCCGGGATTTCGCGTGGTGCCATACACGCGCCATCCTTCGGCCAGAAGCCTGTGCGCAAGCGCCTGCGCCGAATATCCGTGACCGAACGAGAACAAGGTTTTTTCCATGGCTCCTAGATGGGTCAGGCCCGGCCCGGGCGCAAGTGTTACAAAAAACGCTTTGAGAGATCGGTTTTGTAACTTATAACATGTTCAGCGACAGGAGGAGCCACCCATGTATAGCCAAGGTCTGATCGGTGCGGATGGCAGCACCACGGAAACGCCGGAATTTCTGGAGAGGTTTCAGCGGCGCATTGATGCCGAGGAAAAGATCGAACCGAACGATGCGATGCCCGAGGGCTACCGCCGCACACTGGTCCGCCAGATCGGCCAGCACGCCCATTCGGAAATCGTGGGGATGCTGCCCGAGGGCAACTGGATCACCCGCGCGCCCAGCCTGCGGCGCAAGGCGGCCCTGCTGGCCAAGGTGCAGGACGAGGGCGGGCATGGCCTGTACCTGTATGCCGCCGCCGAAACGCTGGGCGTGAGCCGCGAGCAGATGACCGAGGAATTGCTGTCGGGCAAGGCCAAGTATTCGAGCATCTTCAACTATCCCACGCTGACCTGGGCCGACATCGGCGTGATCGGCTGGCTGGTCGATGGCGCGGCGATCATGAACCAGATCCCGCTGTGCCGGTGCTCGTTCGGCCCCTATGCCCGCGCGATGATCCGCGTGTGCAAGGAAGAGAGCTTTCACCAGCGGCAGGGATACGAGATCGTCATGACGCTGGCGCAGGGCACCCCTGCGCAAAAGGCGATGGCGCAGGACGCGCTGAACCGCTGGTGGTGGCCGTCGATCATGATGTTCGGCCCGCATGACGCCGACAGCGAGCACAGCGATCAAAGCATGGCTTGGAAGATCAAGCGGTTCACCAATGACGAGCTGCGCCAGAAGTTCATTGACGCCACCGTGCCGCAGGCCGAATATCTGGACCTGACGCTGCCCGATCCCGATCTGAAATGGAACGAGGACAAGGGCGGATACGATCACGGCCCGATCGACTGGGACGAGTTCTGGCGCGTGGTCAAGGGGCATGGCCCGATGGCAAAGGACCGGATCAAGGATCGCAAGGCCGCTTGGGACAAGGGCGCGTGGGTGCGCGAGGCTGCCTTGGCCCATGCCGAGAAGCGCTGCGCGCGCAAGATCGCGGCAGAGTAGGCGGGACGACGGGACGGCGCTCGCGGGCTATGCCCGCATCGCCCCGCCCGCCATCCCGCAGTTCGGGGCGCTGCCCCGGACCCCGGAGTTTATTCAGCAAGATGAAGGAATGAGGCCATGACGCATACCACGCCTCTTTGGGAAGTGTTCATCCGGCCCCGCAACGGGCTGGCGCACAAGCATGTCGGCAGCATCCATGCCGCCGATGACGTGCTGGCGCTTCAGGCCGCGCGGGATGTCTATACCCGGCGCGGCGAGGGCACCTCGATCTGGGTCGTCCGCTCGACCGAGATCGTGGCGAGCGACCCCGATCAGGCGGCCGAGAATTTCGAGCCGACCGCCGACAAGATCTATCGCCACCCGACCTTTTACGAAATCCCTGATGATGTGGGGCATATGTGATGGCGGTCTGGCAGGCGATACTGGAACTGGCCGATGACCACCTGGTGCTGGGGCACCGGATCAGCGAATGGTGCGGCCATGCGCCCATGCTGGAAGAGGATCTGGCCCTGCCCAACATGGCGCTGGATCTGATTGGCAGCGCGCGTGTGCTGTATGATCATGCAGGCAAGCTGGAAGGGGCGGGCCGGTCCGAGGACGACCTGGCCTATCTGCGGGGCGAGCGCGAGTATCGCAACTGCCTGCTGGTCGAGAGGCCGAACGAGGATTTTGCCCATACCATGCTGCGCAGCCTGTATTTTGCGGCGTTCATGCGGCCCTATTGGTTGAAGACGCTGGAGATCAGCAGTGACGAGACGCTGCGCGGTGTCGCGGGCAAGGCCGAAAAGGAAATGGCCTATCACATCCGTCATGCGGGTGAGTGGGTGATCCGGCTGGGCGACGGGACCGAGCAAAGCGCCGACCGGATGCGCGAGGCGGTGGCCTCGTTGCACATCTACGTGGATGAGCTGTTTGAAAGCTCGGACGTGGCGGCAGAGGCCGAGACGGCAGGCGTGCTGCCGGTGCGCGGCGACCTGCGCGCGGCGTTTGATGCCACGATTGCTCAGATCTTTGCCGAGGCATTGCTGGAGGTGCCGCAGGTGCCCTATCCGCAGACCGGAGGGCGTGCCGGCTTGCATGGCGAGGGGCTGGGCCATCTGCTGGCCGAGATGCAATCGGTGCATCGCGCCCATCCGGGGGCCACATGGTGACCGCAGCCACCCGCGCCTGGGCGGCCGCATCGGCCGTGCCGGACCCCGAGGTGCCTTGCGTCAACGTGGCCGAACTGGGCATCCTGCGCGATGTGCGGATCGACGGCGGAGTGGCGGTTGCCCGCGTCAGCCCGACCTATTCGGGGTGCCCCGCCGTGCTGGCCATCGAACTGGCGATCGAGGCGGCGCTGCGCGACGCAGGCTTTGAGGCGCGGATCGAGCGGGTGCTGACACCGCCCTGGACGACAGACTGGATCACGCCCGAGGGCCGCGAAAAGCTGCGTGCCTATGGCATCGCCCCGCCCGAGGAAAGCGGCGGCAAGGCCACGCTGTTCGGCGCGGCGCAGGTGACCTGCCCGCGGTGCGCCAGCCGCGATACCGAGCGGCTGAGCGAATTCGGATCGACGGCCTGCAAGGCGCAGTATCGCTGCCTGTCGTGCCGCGAACCGTTCGATTATTTCAAATGCATCTGAGGGGGCGAGCATGTTCCACGATCTGACAATCCGCGAGGTCCGGCAGGAAACGCCGGACGCAGTCTCTATCACGTTCGACATGCCCACGGATGGGTTTGACTGGCGGCCCGGCCAATATCTGACGCTGCGCGCCGATGTGGATGGTGCCGATGTGCGGCGGTCCTATTCCATCGCTTCGCTGCCGGGTGAACCGCTGACCGTGGGTGTAAAGCGGGTCGAGGACGGCGTATTCTCGACGTTCTGCCAGGCCTTGAAGCCCGGTGACCGGGTGCGGGTCATGCCGCCCGAGGGGCGCTTTGTGACGCGGGGTGAAGACGATCTGGTGCTGATCGCCGCCGGCTCGGGGATCACGCCGATGGTGTCGATCGCCGGTGAGGCGCTGGCGCGCGGGGCGCGGGTGACCCTGATCTATGGCAACCGCGCCTATGATACCATCATGTTCCGCGCGGCGCTTGAGGCTCTCAAGGATCGGTACGTGGATCAGTTCACCGTCGTACATATCCTGTCGCGTGAGCCGCAAGACGTTGATCTGCTCAACGGGCGGATCACGGGCGACAAGGTGGCGGCGCTGGGTCGTGCCGGCGCGGTGGATCTGGCGGGCGCTGAAGGCATCTACCTGTGCGGTCCCGGCGACATGATCGACGACGTGCGCCGCACGCTGGACGGAATGGACATAGCCCCGGACCGCATCCATTTCGAGCGGTTCACCCAGGATGGCGAGGCACCGCGCGCCCCGAAATCCGCCGCTGCCGAAGCTGTCGCCGAAACCGGTGCCACAGTCGAGGTGATCCTGGACGGCACACGCCGCCAGTTCATCCTGGGCGCACAGGATGACAACGTGGTCGATGCCGCCGCGCGCGCCGGGCTGGAGCTGCCCTATTCCTGCAAGGGTGGCATGTGCTGCACCTGCCGCTGCAAGGTGGCGGATGGCAGTGCCGAGATGGCGGTGAACTATTCGCTTGAACCGTGGGAGATCGAGGCGGGGTTCACGCTTGCCTGCCAGACCCGCCCGACAAGCGACAAGCTGGTGCTGGATTTCGACGCGGCCTGATGCGGGGTCTGTCTTCATCTTGCCCATAAACTCTGGGGGTTTGGGGGTGAAACCCCCAACCTTCCGGTCGGTCAGTCCATTGACACGCGGCCCTTTTTGGTGAGCCGCCAGGCGCTCTCGCCTTCGAACACCGCCGCGGTCAAGGGCCGGTCATAGCCGGCGCCGCTGTCCAGATTGACCCGATTGCCATAGTGCTGTGGGCTGTCCAGCGGTGTGTGACCATGCACGATCAGTGCGCCGTGATCGCGGCGGTCATCGTGAAACTCGGCCCTGATCCACAGCAGATCGGTTTCAACCTGCGCATCCAGTGACACGCCGGGGCGGATACCGGCGTGGACGAAAAACAAGCCGTCAACGTGGTGGGTCAGGGGCAGGTTGCGCAGGAACTCCAGATGTGTCTGCGGCACCGTCGTCCGCGCCTCATCGGCAAGTTCGAACATGCGCCGCCTTTCGATATGCGTCACGCCGTAGGAGGCTAGCGTCTCGCGCCCGCCGATCCGTTCGTGCATCCAGTCATAGCCGACCAGCAGGTAAGGATCGTGCCGCGGGGGCGTGTCCAGATACCACTCCATCATCCTGTCGTGGTTGCCTTTCAGGCAGGTCCAGTTGCGCCCTTCGGCCAGCCCGCGCGACAGCAGGTCCAGAACGCCCCGACTGTCGGGGCCACGATCGACATAATCACCCAGAAAGACGATGCGCGCATCCGCGCCGCCATCGGCTTCGATCAGCGCAAGCGCGTCCTCCAGCATGGCGCGTTGGCCGTGGATGTCGCCGATGGCGTAGATGGGGCTGCTCATACGCTTGACCTATACCGAAGCCGCTGAATTTGAAAGGGCGCAGCCCTTGCAGAACCGCGCCCTTGATGTTGGGGATTGGCCGGATCAGGCCACTTCGAATTCCAGCGGCTTGATCTGCTGGAACATGCCGGTTTTCTCAAGCTCTTCCAGCACGTCCTCGGCGGGTTCTGCATCCAGATACAGCAGGGCGATCGCCTCGCCTCCCGCGGCCGCACGACCCAAGGTGAAGTTGGCGATGTTCACCCCATGCCGCCCCATGGTGCCGCCCAGTGTACCGATGATGCCGGGGATGTCCTCGTTCGTGGTATAGAGCATGTGCGCCCCCACCTCGGCGTCGATGTTGATGCCCTTGATCTGGATAAAGCGCGGCTTGCCATCGGAAAAACAGGTGCCCGCGATCGAACGTTCGCGCTTGTCGGTCACCACGGTGACCTTGATATACCCCTCGAATGCACCTGACTTGTCCTGATTGGTGGTGCTGATCTTGATGCCGCGTTCCTTGGCGATCACCGGGGCGCTGACCATGTTCACGTCCGGGTTCACCTTCTTCATGATCCCCGCGATCACGGCGCAGTTCAGCGCATCCAGGTTCATGTCGGCCACGACACCGTCATAGAGGATGTTGATCGCCTTGATCGGCTCGTCCGTCATCTGGCCGACAAAGCTGCCCAGGTGGCCTGCCAGAGCGACCCAGGGGCCCATGACCTTGGCCTCTTCGGCGGTCATCGAGGGCATGTTCAGCGCGTTTTCCACCGCGCCATCCAGCAGATAGTTCGACATCTGCTCGGCCACCTGCAACGCCACGTTTTCCTGCGCCTCGGTGGTGGCGGCACCCAGATGCGGGGTGCAGACCACGTTGGGCAGGCCGAACAGCGGATTCTCGGTCGCCGGTTCCTCGGCAAAGACGTCGAACGCGGCGCCGGCCACGTGGCCCGACTTCAGCATCTCGGCCAGCGCCTGTTCATCCACCAGGCCACCACGGGCGCAGTTGATGATGCGCACGCCCTTCTTGGTCTTTTCCAGGTTCTCCCGGCTCAGGATATTGCGAGTCGTGTCGGTCAGCGGCACATGCAGGGTGATGAAATCGGCCCGTTTCAAAAGATCGTCCAGTTCGACCTTTTCAACGCCCATCTTGGCGGCCTTTTCCTCCGACAGGAACGGGTCGTAGGCTATGACCTTCATCTTCAGGCCGCGTGCCCGGTCGCAGACGATGCCGCCGATGTTGCCTGCGCCGATCACGCCAAGCGTCTTGGCGGTCAGTTCGACCCCCATGAATTTCGACTTTTCCCACTTGCCCGCGTGGGTGGATGCGCTGGCCTCGGGGATCTGCCGCGCGACGGCGAACATCATCGCAATGGCATGCTCGGCGGTGGTGATCATGTTGCCGAAGGGCGTGTTCATGACGATCACGCCTTTCTTGCTGGCGGCTTCCTTGTCGACATTGTCGACGCCGATGCCGGCGCGGCCGATCACCTTGAGCCGGGTCGCCGCGTCGAGGATCGTCGGCGTGACCTTGGTCGCCGACCGGATGGCAAGGCCGTCATACTGACCGATCAGCTCGGCCAGTCTGTCCTTGTCCTTGCCCAGATCGGGCATGAAATCGACGTCGATGCCGCGATCGCGAAAGATCTGCACGGCAGCGTCGGAAAGCTTGTCGGAGATGAGAACCTTGGGGGCCATTGTCGTGGTCCTTGTGCAAATTTTCAGGGGGAAGGACACGGACTTTGTCATAAAGTCCGTGTCGTTTTCTTTGCAAGAAAACGGATGCGTCAGGCCGCTGCTGACTGCGCCTCGATCTCTTCGTGAAACGCCCAGTCAAGCCAGGGCAGCATCGCGGCAATATTGCCGGTTTCCACCGTGCCGCCGCACCAGATCCGCAGGCCTGCAGGGGCGTCCCGATAGGCGCCCACGTCCAGCGCCACGCCTTCGGCCTCCAACCGTTTGGCCACCGTCTTGGCAAATGCGGCGCCATCCTTGATGCGATCATCGGTGAACTTCAGGCACACGCTGGTGTTCGACCGTGTCGCCGGGTCCACTGCCAGGTTGTCGATCCAGTCGCGCGCGGCGCAGAAATCCCAGATCGCCTGCGCATTGCCATCGGCCCGCGCCATCAGCCCCTTGAGGCCACCGACCGAGCGGGCCCAGTCCAGCGCCAGCAGGTAATCCTCGACCGCCAGCATGCTGGGGGTGTTGATGGTTTCGCCGACAAAAATGCCGTCGATCAGTTTGCCGCCCTTGGTCAGGCGGAAGATCTTGGGCAGTGGCCATGGCGGCGTGTAGGTTTCCAGCCGCTCCACTGCGCGCGGTGACAGGATCAGCATGCCATGCGCGGCCTCGCCACCGAGCACCTTTTGCCAGCTGAACGTGGTCACATCCAGCTTGTCCCAGGGCAGGTCCTGCGCAAAGGCGGCGCTGGTCGCGTCACAGATGGTCAGGCCTGCGCGCTCGGCGGGAATGGCATCGCCATCGGGCATCCGCACGCCGCTGGTGGTGCCGTTCCATGTGAAGCAGACGTCGTTGTCATAGTCCAGCGCGGCCATGTCCACGATCTCGCCATACGCGGCGGTGTGCACCTGCGCGTCGATCTTGAGCTGTTTGACCGCGTCGGTGACCCAACCCGCGCCAAAGCTTTCCCAGGCGACCATTTCGGCGGGGCGTTCGCCCAGCATCGTCCACATCGCCATCTCGTAGGCGCCGGTGTCGGATGCGGGCACGATGCCGATCCTGTAATCGGCAGGCACGCCCAGAATCTCGCGCGTGTCCTCGATGGCCTGTTTCAGTTTCGCTTTGCCCACTGCGGCACGATGCGACCGGCCCAAGGGGGCGTCGGACAGGGCATTGAGGTCAAATGTGGGGATTTTGGCGCAGGGGCCAGAGGAGAAACGCGGGTTTTGTGGCCGCGCAGTCGGTTTGGTCATAGCCATTTTATGCTACCCTTTCAGATAAGCGCCCCTCGTTGGGGAGGGGTGTCCCGCCTACGCAGATACGGCCACGCCCCGTGCCGCGCAAGCGCAGAAATGACGCAGACACGGCGGTTTACCCGCAATTTGCGACGCATCTTGATGCCGATCGGAAACTTGCGTGCCGGTTCGCGGCGGTCCGTAGGGTGGGTGCCAACCCACCCCCATGCCGCGTGCGGGCTGGCGGTTCGGCGTGTTGCGCGCTACGAGGAGGCACGCGTTTAGTGACGGAGCCGCCCATGTTCATCTGCACCCTGATCGCCAAACCCGGCATGCTGGACCCGGCATTGGTCGAAAGCCTGCGCAATGCCTGGGGCGGGGGCGATGCGGTCTGGTTGTCGCCGGACGAGGCGGCGGAGTTCTCGCTGACCGAAAAGCCGGGGAATCGCTGGGACGTCTGGGCCGATGTGCAGACTCTGGGCGTCGATCTCGTCATCCAGCCCGCAGAGGGGCGGCGCAAGGCGATGCTGCTGGCCGACATGGACAGCACCATGATCCAGCAGGAATGTATCGACGAACTGGCGGACGAGGCCGGTGTCGGCGATCATGTCAAGGCGATCACCGCTCGCGCGATGAACGGCGAACTGGATTTCGAAGGCGCGCTGATCGAGCGTGTGGCCCTGCTGCGCGGTCTGGATGCGGGCGTGATCGACAAGGTGCTGGCCAGTCGCATCACCTACATGCCCGGCGGCGCGGCCTTGATTGCGACGATGCAGGCGCATGGCGGTCATGCCGCGCTGGTGTCGGGCGGGTTCACCGCCTTTACCGCGCAGGTGGCCGCGCAACTGGGTTTTGACGAAAACCGTGCCAACACGCTGCTGATCGCGGATGGCCGCCTGACCGGCGAGGTCGCCCGCCCGATCCTTGGCCGCGAAGCCAAGATCGAGGCGCTGGAGCAGATCAGTGCGCGGCTGGGGCTGACCCATGATCAGGTGATCGCCGTGGGCGACGGGGCCAACGATCTGGGCATGCTTGGCCAGGCGGGCACGGGTGTGGCGCTGCATGCAAAACCAAGCGTGGCCGCGCAATGCGATGTGCGGGTGAACCACGGTGACCTGACCGCGCTTTTATACCTGCAAGGCTATGCGCGGGCGGATTTCGTCATCCCCTGACGCGGCATTCCGGCAACGTTGCGGGTCAACCCCTTCTGGTCATTCCGGCTGGCCGCTTGCAATTTCGGGCAATCCCGGACAATTTTGCACAAGACCGTCCATTGTTTGGCGGAGCGCAACAAATCCTGGGGGGATCTGTTGTAAGGGGTCCACCCGTGGCCGAGGTCGAGATATTTGTAACCGGCGATGAAATTGCAACGTTCAACAGCGTTGCAACATCGGGAAACAACAACGGCATGAAGGTGACGCTGTTCGGTGTGCAGCCCCTTGGCAGCGCGACGGACGTGTTTCGCGTGGTCATTCGCCAGGTGAACACTGGCGATCCGTTCTTTTCCAACGGGCAGTTTGTCGATATCTATGCTTGGCCCGAGATCGGCGGACCGCAGCCGCCGATCTATTCAAACCTGAATCCCCAGCATGATCAGTTTCAGGGTCGCGCATCGTCTGCCGAACACCAGATCATGACCAATCCCGCCAAGATAGTGTTTGATGTCAATGGCCTGACAGCCGGGACCGTGCAATACGGCCCGGGTTTCGATCCGCCGCGCGCGCAGAAACTTGCCTTTTCAACGTTTTCCGATGATCCGCCCGATTTTCCCTGTTTTTGTGCCGGAACGCTGATCGAAACCGACACCGGACCGCTGCCGGTCGAGGTGATCCGACCCGGTGATCTTGTGCAGACACTGGACCATGGCCTGCAACAGGTGCGGTGGGCCGGTCAGCGCCGGGTGCCGGGCCGGGGCGCGCTGGCCCCGATCCGGTTTCAGGCGGGGGCCTTGGGCAACTATCGTGATCTTCTTGTATCGCCCCAGCACCGGATGCTGTTGCGCGATTGGCGGGCCGAGATGCACTTCGGACAGAACGAGGTGCTTGTCGCGGCGCGCCATCTGGTCAATGGCACAACGATCAGATCCATGCCCGTGCCCCGCGTCACCTATGTGCATCTGGCGTTTGACGATCATCAGGTGATCTGGGCCGAAGGCGTGCCAAGCGAAAGCCTGCACACCGGGGCGATGGCGCTGGCCGCTCTGGACACGGAAACACGCGACGAGTTGCTGACCCTGTTTCCCGAACTGGCGGATCAGCAGGGCCAGCCCGCCGAAACCGCCCGCCCTTGCCTCAAGGCGTGGGAGGCGCGGCTGGTCGCCTGACGCTACGCCAGTTCAGGCGCAGGCCGGATCATCCCGGTTTCCAGCCCGTCCCAATTGCGGATCGGCGCGTTCAAGAAGGTCTGCGCCGCCGGATGCGCCGGGTCCAGCATGCCAAGCCTGACCAGGATCGCGGCGATCGCGCATTCCGCCGCGCGGGTGCCGCCATCGACGATCTTGAGCGCGACGCCAAGCTTGCGTTCGGGGATGATGGCGATGAAAAACGCCTCGGCCCCGGTTTTCAGCGCCACGCGCCCACCACAGGCACGCATCAGTTCGGTGCAGGCGAGACCTTCGCCGGCCACAAGCTCTGGATGGGTGACCATCGCCTGCGTCAGCGCCGCTGCCGCGCTGGACTGCGTACCTGCGCCGTCACGGGCGGCGGCAAAGAACGCCATCGCGCGGGCCATGCCGTGCAGGCTGCTGGCAAAGTTGGGGGCCGAACAGCCGTCGATGCCGAACCCCGGCGTGGTTTCTGTTGTCACTTCCTCGAACGCATCCTTGACGGCGACTTGCACCGGGTGATCCGCCGCCACGTAGTCCGGGCCCGCGCGCAGATGCTTGGCCAGCGTCAGGAAGCCGGCATGCTTGCCCGAGCAGTTGTTGTGCACGCGATCAGGCGCGCGCCCTTCGCGGATCAAAGCGTCGCGGATCGCGATGTCGCGCGGCTCTTGCGGACCGCAGCAGAAATCATCGTCACATTTGCCGATATGCGCCAACCAGCCCTGCACCGCATCCACATGGATTGCCGCGGCGTTGTGCGAGGCGCAGGCCAGCGCCAGCTGCGCCTGCGTCAGATCATGCGCCGCCGCCGCCCCGCTGGTGATCAGTGGCAGCGCCTGCAACATCTTGGAAGACGAGCGCGGCAGGACCACCGCGCCGGGGTCGCCCCAGGCCTGCACGATCTGGCCTGTGTCGTCACAAATCACCGCATGACCGCGATGCATGCTCTCCAGAAACGGGCCGCGCCATACCTCGACCATATCAACCGCGTTGACCATCTTGGCACCCCCTTCACAACTGTGCGAATTTCCGCCAATGGCCCTTTCGCCGGTAGCGGAATCCACGCTAATGTCGCAATGTCGAGACAGGTTGGTGCCGCAATAGCAAAGCGATAACAAGTGGCATCTTGGAATTGAGGCTTAGGAACGGCTGGAGGCTGGTCATATGGTATTACAGTTTGCAAAAGGGCTGGCTTGTGCCGCGCTGGTGCTGGCAGGAACGGGCGCTTGGGCGCAGCAGACAAGCGACAACCAGGTTGCCGCCAAAACGGATTGGAGCGTTTTCGAAGACAGCGATCCCAAGGAATGCTGGGCCGTGACGTCGCCCAAGGAAACGGTGAACACCCGCGATGGCCGCGTCGTGGCCGTGCGGCGGGGCGAGATCCTGTTCATGGCGTTCTTCCGCCCGGATGCCGATGTAGCCGGGCAGGTCGGATTTACGGGCGGCTATCCCTTTGCGTCAGGCTCGACCGTGAACCTGAACGTCGACGGCACCGAGTTCGAACTGTTCACCCAGGGCGAATGGGCCTGGCCCGCATCCGCCTCGGAGGATACCGAGATCATCACGGCGCTCAAGCGTGGCGCAAGTGCAGTGCTGACCGCGCGCTCATCTCGTGGGACGCAGACAAAGGACACGTTCTCGCTGCTGGGCTTTACCGCCGCGCTGGACGAGGCGCAAAGCCGCTGTCAGTAACACGATTTGTCACCGTTGCATGGGGCGCCCGGTCATCTCCGGGCGCTTTTTTCGTGGGGCTGTCTGAAATGCCACAACCCCCGGATTATCCGCCTGTTTTTCTGGACGACGCGCATCGCTTTGGGTAACTTGCCCTCAAACCGGGGCGAAAAAGACCCCGCACCTTGAGGCAGTCAATCATGTTTCCCGAGCGGTTTTCGAACCTACCGGCCTATGCGTTTCCGCGTCTGCGGGCGCTTCTGGATGCGCATCCCGCAGGCGGGCCGGTGCGCCATATGACCATTGGCGAACCCAAGCACCCGTTCCCCGACTGGGTGGCTGGGATCATTGCGCGCGAAAGCGGCGGTTTTGGCCAGTATCCCCCGAATGACGGCACGCCCGAACTGCGTGCCGCGATCACCGGCTGGCTGCAGCGCCGCTATGGCGTGACGCTGGACCCGGACACGCAGGTGATGCCCCTGAACGGCACGCGCGAGGGGCTGTACAATGCCTGCATGGCGCTGGTGCCCGAGCAGAAGGCCGGGGGCACACCCCTGATCCTGATGCCCAACCCGTTTTATCAGGTCTACATGATCGGCGCGATTTCGGTTCTGGCGGAGCCGGTTTTCGTGCCCGCCACCCGTGAAACCGGCTATCTGCCGGATTATGCCGGCTTGCCAGCGGATGTTCTGAACCGGGTGGCGGCGGCCTATATCTGCTCGCCCGCGAATCCGCAGGGGGCGGTGGCCAGCCGGGCCTATTGGACCGACCTGATCGCGCTGGCGGAAAAGTATGATTTCCAGATCTTCGCGGATGAATGTTACTCCGAGATCTATCGCGGCGATGCGCCTGTCGGGGCGCTGGACGTGGCTGCAAGCGTGGGCGCGCATCCGGATCGCGTGGTGGTGTTCCATTCGCTCTCCAAGCGGTCGAACCTGCCGGGCCTGCGCTCGGGCTTTGTGGCCGGGGGCGCTGCCAGCATCGCGCGGATGAAGCAGCTTCGCGCCTATGCCGGTGCGCCGCTGCCGCTGCCGCTGCAACGCGCCGCCGAGGCGGTCTGGACCGACGAGGCGCATGTGACCGAAAACCGCGCGCTCTATGCGGAAAAGTATATCGTCGCGGATCAGGTTTTCGCGGGCATCAACAGCTATCAGGGCCCCGAGGCGGGGTTTTTCCTGTGGCTGCCCGTGGATGACGGCGAAGAGGCCACGCTGAAGGCATGGCGCGAGACCGGCGTGCGGGTGCTGCCCGGCGCCTACCTTGGCCGCGACACCGATCAGGGCAACCCGGGGCGCGGTTACATACGCGTGGCGATGGTGGCTCCGATGGATGAAACGCGCGACGGCTTGATCGCGCTGCGCGACTGCATTTACGGCTAAAAACAAGAACCGAAAAGGACGAGGCGAGGCATGGCATATCAGACACGGGGACGCGATCCGCTGTTCGACAGCGACATGGCCCAGGCGATCGAAAAGCGCGGCAAGGAACTGCTGGGGATCACCCTGCTGGTTCTGGCTGCTGCCGCCGCCGCCATGGTCATCAGCTATCACCCCGAGGATCCGTCGTTCCTGTCGGCCACCGATCAGCCGGTTCAGAACTGGCTGGGCCGGTTCGGTGCGTCGATCGCCGCGCCCCTGTTCATGATCGTGGGCTGGGCCGCATGGGGCCTGCCCATCGTGATGGGGGCCTGGGGCCTGCGACTGGTGGTGCATCGCGGGGCCGAGCGCGCGCTGGGTCGTCTGATCTTTGCGCCGATCTGGATCGCGGTTCTGGCGCTTTATGCCGCCTCGCTGGCGCCGGGGGCGGATTGGGCGCAGACGCATTCCTTTGGTCTGGGCGGGCTGTTCGGCGACACGGTTCTGGGGGCCCTTCTGGGCATCCTGCCGGTCAGCGCCACCCTCGGCCTCAAGTTTGTCTCGCTGCTGCTGGGCGCGGCCATGCTGGTGATGGCCGCGTTCGTTCTGGGCTTTATCCTGACCGAATTGCGCCACATCGCGCGGTTTCTGACGGTCGGGATGATCGTCAGCTATGCCAACCTGATGCGCCTGCTGGGGCACGGTGCCAGCGGTGCCGTGCGCACGGCGCAGACCTTGCAGGCGCGCGCGGCGGAACGCCGTGCGGAACGCGCCCGCGAGGCCGCCGAGGCCGCTGAATGGGCCGCCGCACAAGAGGCCGTGGCCCCGCCCGCCGCAAGGGTGCGGCGCTCGGAACCCGTGTTTCATCCAGTGGAACCGGACATGCCGCAGGCCGAGCCCGAACCCCTTCGCGGTGGCCTGTTTGCCCGCATGCCCGGGCTGATGCGACGCCCGGAAACCATGCCCGAACCCGAGCTTGTCACCCCCGAGCCCGTTGCCGAAGAGGGCGAGATGCCCGGCGACGATCGCATCAGGGCCAAGATCGCCGATGTGATCAAAAGCCGCGCGCGGGTGGGGCCGGCCATGGTCGCTGCCGCGCCGCTGACCAAAGGGCGCGGGCGCGGGCCTGATCCGCTGTTGCTGAACACCACGCGCCCCGCGCCGGGCGGCCTGCCGCCCGAACCGCCGCTGACCGCCGCGCATGCGCCGCAGTCGGCCCCGGCACCACGCCTGACCGTGACACAGCCACAGCCCGTTATTGCCCCGGCACCACAGGCCTACACGCCCTTTGCGGATGATGAAGATGACGACCTGATGGATGCCGATGATATGCCGGACACCGGCCTGCCGCTGCACCAGCAGACCACCCCGCAATTCACCATCCCCGTGGCCGAGCCGCGCAAGGTGGTGCAGCATCCGATCCGCAAACCGATGCAGCCGTCGACCCGCGCCCGCGCCGAGGCACAGCCGACCCTGCCGCTGGAGGATCGCGCTGCCGTTGAATACGACCTGCCGCCGCTGTCGCTGCTTGCCAGCCCGGAAACGGTGCAGCGCCTGCACCTGTCCGATGAGGCGTTGGAGGAAAACGCGCGGATGCTGGAAACCGTGCTGGATGACTATGGCGTCAAGGGCGAGATCGTCAGCGTCCGCCCCGGCCCCGTTGTCACCATGTACGAGCTGGAACCGGCCCCGGGCCTCAAGGCCAGCCGCGTGATCGGTCTGGCCGATGACATCGCGCGCAGCATGTCGGCCCTGTCGGCGCGTGTGTCCACCGTGCCGGGGCGCAGCGTGATCGGCATCGAACTTCCGAACGATCACCGCGAGATGGTGAATTTCCGCGAGGTGCTGTCGAGCCGCGACTATGGCGACGGCAATCAGAAACTGCCGCTGGCGCTGGGCAAGGACATCGGCGGCGATCCTGTCGTGGCGAACCTGTCAAAGATGCCGCACCTTCTGATCGCGGGCACCACCGGCTCGGGCAAGTCGGTGGCGATCAACACCATGATCCTGTCGCTGCTCTACAAGCTGACGCCGGATGAATGCCGCCTGATCATGATCGACCCCAAGATGCTGGAACTGTCGGTCTATGACGGCATCCCCCACCTTCTGTCGCCCGTTGTGACCGACCCCAAAAAGGCGGTTGTCGCCCTGAAATGGGTCGTGGGCGAGATGGAAGAGCGGTATCGCAAGATGTCCAAGATGGGCGTCCGCAACATCGACGGCTATAACAGTCGCGTCGCCGATGCATTGGCCAAGGGCGAGATGTTCAGCCGCACGGTGCAGACCGGGTTCGACGATGAAACCGGCGAACCCGTGTTCGAAACCGAAGAGCTGATGCCCGAAAAGATGCCGTTCATCGTGGTGATCGTCGACGAGATGGCCGACCTGATGATGGTCGCGGGCAAGGAGATCGAGGCCTGCATCCAGCGTCTGGCGCAGATGGCGCGCGCCTCCGGCATCCACCTGATCATGGCCACGCAGCGCCCGTCGGTCGATGTGATCACCGGCACGATCAAGGCGAACTTTCCCACGCGTATCAGCTTTCAGGTGACGTCCAAGATCGACAGCCGCACCATCCTGGGCGAGCAGGGTGCCGAGCAACTGCTGGGTCAGGGCGACATGCTGTACATGGCGGGTGGGGCCAAGATCATCCGCTGCCATGCGCCCTTCGTGTCGGATGAAGAGGTCGAAGAGATCGTGAACCATTTGAAATCCTATGGCCCGCC
Organism: Lacimonas salitolerans; assembly: GCF_042677865.1. NCBI lineage: Bacteria > Pseudomonadati > Pseudomonadota > Alphaproteobacteria > Rhodobacterales > Paracoccaceae > Lacimonas > Lacimonas salitolerans. Next base: position 206,667 of record NZ_JBHUDD010000059.1, read on the forward strand.
CGAATATATCGGGGGTGTGGTCGAAGGGCCGGATGATGACCGGGCCGACAATATCGACGCGGTTCTGGGCCTGAACACCGGTGGCAACACCGGGGGCGAGGATGCGCTGTATGATCAGGCGGTCGGGATTGCGATCAAGGATCGCAAATGCTCGACCTCGTATATCCAGCGCAAACTGGGCATCGGCTACAACAAGGCCGCCCGGCTGGTCGAACAGATGGAGGACGAGGGCATCGTCAGCGCCGCCAATCACGTCGGCAAGCGCGAAATTCTGGTGCCCGAGCAGCAGTAAGCCGCCGAATGACACACCCGTCGCGTGAACGTGACGGGGGGCATCTGGTGCGCGCGGCGGGAAGGGATTATTTTGATGTCATGATACAGCGTTTTCTCATCGCCGCGGCCCTGACGGTCGCAACCGCCCTGCCCGCCGCCGCCGAAAGGCTGTCGCTGGCGGAAATCTCGCGCTATCTGAACCAGCTTCAGACGGCGCAGGGGGCCTTTACCCAGATCAACGATGACGGCACGATCGACACCGGCACGATCTATATCAAGCGTCCGGGCCGCGCGCGGTTCGAATACGCCGCACCCAATCCGGCCTTGGTTCTGGCAGGCGCCGGCAGCGTGGCGGTTTTCGATGGCCGGTCGAACACCGGCCCGGATGTCTATCCGCTGAACCAGACGCCGCTGTCGATCATTCTGGCGGAAAATGTCGATCTGACGCGGGATCGCATGGTGGTCGGGCACACATCCGATGCGAACACCACGACCGTGACCGCGCAAGACCCCGACAACCCCGAATACGGCAACATCCAGCTGGTGTTCACCGGCAACCCGACCGAGCTGCGCCAATGGAAGATCGACGATGGCAGCGGCAGCACGACAACCGTGGTGCTGGGTGAAATGCGCGTCGGTGCCAGCATCAGCAACCGTCAGTTCGACATCCGGCGCGAGGCGGACCGCCGCGGCAACCGTTAATCCCGGCTGGCCCGGCGGGCCAGCTTCGCGGCAAGGTTCAGGCCAACACCGGGGCGCGACCACGGGCATACCGCGATGCAGATGCCGCAGCCGTTGGTTTCGTTGAAAAACGGCAGGCACCTGTCGAAATCCACGTACCATTTCTCGGTGCCGCGCACGGTCTGCTTTTCCGGGGCGATGGCCACCGGCGGGCAGGCATCTTCGCAAATGCGGCATGCGGCGCAAAACCCGTCGATCCCGAAATCGCGCCGAGGCGTCGGCGCAAAGGGCACATCGGTCAGCACCGCCGCCAGCCGGAAAGACGCGCCGAATTCCGGGTTGATCAGGCTGCCATGCTTGCCCAACTCACCAAAGCCACATTCCAGCGCGGGCGGGATCAGCGTCAGCTTGCCGGTCAGCGACCCCGCCAGCGGCTCGGCGGCCCACCCGTGATCGCGCAGCCAGTTGGCGACCGCCTTGGCCGCCCCGGCGGCGCGTCCGTACTGGCGCATCACCTCGCCGCCCGCCTCGGGGTTGGGTGCCTTGGAGATTTCGCCATAGTCATGCTGGACACCCAGCATGATGACACGCGACTGGGTCACCTCGTGATGGTCGAACACCCATTCGGGCCGCATCTCGGCCACGCCGGTCATTTCGCATAGACCGTCCTGCACGAACTGGTCCAGTGCCGCGGTCCAGTCGTCCGGGCTGCGCGGGATTTGAGTCTCGGCAACCTCGCGCATCGGCTGATCCAGGATCACCTGACGCTCGGCCCGCGCGCGGATCAGGGCGGGGTGATCGGCATTCACACTATAGAACCAGCGCTGCATCTGCCCGTGCGGGATGGTATCGGGATCGGGTGCCCAATAGACCATGTGCGGACGGCGCTGTTGATCCTCGCCCAGACCGTTGATCGTATTGCCGGATACCTCGGGCACCAGCGCCTGTTGTTCAGGCTTGGGGGTGAAGGGGCGATAGGGGCTTTGGCGTGTCATGCGCGCAGCCTAGCCTGACAGGCGCAGGTCGCAAAGCCCTGCCTTACGTTCCCAGAAGGGCCACGTTGTCCAGCGTCAGCCCCGCCTCGACCGCGACCGAAAGGATAGGAACCCCGTTGAGCATCAGCGCCACGCGTGTCTCATCGGTGGCATCAGGACCAAGCGCCAGCACCGGATCGGCCCCATCCAAGTCATAGACCACGACGATCTGGTCCTCGGCCGGATCAAAGCTGTGAAGCGTGACCGCATCCGTGATCCAGTCGCCCACCAGAATGGTATCGCTCCCCTCGCCCGGATCGACATGATCGCCGCTACCCGCCTCGATCACATCGTCGCCCGCGCCGCCGTTCAGGTAATCGACAGCCCCGTCACCGCGTCCCGTCATGGTGTCGTTCCCGGCACCACCAAACAAGGCGTCAGGGCCGGGTCCGCCATCCAGCACGTCATCGCCCAGACCGCCCAGCAGGGTGTCGGCCCCCTCGCCCCCCAGCAGCGTGTCCGCCCCGTCACCGCCGATCAGGCTGTCGTCACCGGCATCACCAGACAGCAGGTCATCGCCCGGCCCGCCAAACAGGGTGTCATGGCCTGTTCCCCCCAACAGGGTGTCATTTCCCGCGCCGCCACGCAGCGTATCGTCGCCCGCATCGCCCATCAGGCTGTCATCGCCATCCTGCCCGTGCAGATCATCGTTGCCAGCCCCGCCGAACAAGGTGTCATCGCCCGCGCCACCACCGATCTCATCCACGCCACGGCCGCCGGTCAGCCGGTCGTCACCATCGCCGCCCACCAGCGTCTGGTCACCGGTGATCAAATCGGATGCTGCGTCGTGCGCCAGATCCCCGGCCCAATCCGATCCGGGCGCATCCGGGATATCCGTGTCGCCAAGATCATCGGACCCCGGTGGCACAACGCCCACAAAGGCCGCGCTGGCCAGCATCAGGCCAAGCAGGCTTGCAATCATCAACATGTCCCACGTCCCACCAAACAAAGGCCCCCGGCGCATAATCGCATGCGGGGGGCCAGTTCGGTCAATTGCATTCGCTGCCGGTGGTTAACGCGGGTCCGTGGCGCGGCGGTCGGTGTCAGTCAGGCGATCCGCCGCGACCCGGCAGCCACAGTTCGGGCTGCTGCGTATAGGAGATGTAAAGCGGGTGTTTCGGATGCCCGCCCTGCGTCAGACCAAGGTGATGCACCGCGCGACCTGATGCCTGCAACAGATCGGCAACCTGAGCACCCCGCCCCAGATGGGCCCCATGGCTGCCCCAGGCCGCGATGATCTGATCGGCCCACGGGCAACTGTCGGCAATCGCCGCATCATTGGCGGGACCGACCGGATCGGCGACGGCGCGCATCTTTTTCGGGTCGGTGTCGCGCCAGGCAAAGATGTTCGTCACCCGGAACCCTCCGAACCCCAGAGCCCGCGCCCGGCGTTCGCAGCGTTCGACCGTGGGGTCGTTCTGTACCTCGGTCGCGGTCGAGGGGTTCAGCATGATGAACAACGCCCTGCGCCCCGTCGGCTCCCACACCCGCGTCAGCAGATAGCGATACCGCTCGCAATCGGAATAGACGGCGGTGGACAGCGCATCGCCCTTCTGAAACTCGCGCGTGATCATGTCACAGGTTGAACACGCGGCTGGGGTGCAGTTCGCCTGCCTTGTAGCGCCCCACAGCGACCGGCTGGCCCTGATAGCTGGCCCAGCATTCATCGCCGTATTCAACGTCATGCGCGACCACCATGCCGGCATTCCCGTTGCGCAGGCGCGCGGCCCCCTGATCGGTGCAGGTGACATGCGGCAGATCGGCCAGCCCGACATCCAGTGGCAGCAGCAGGGCATCCAGCTCGGGCGTGCGGGCCAGTTCCTCGACCCGGTCCAGTGTCACGGCCTCTTGCAGGTCGAAAGGGCCTGACCAGACGCGCCGCAACCGCGTGACATGGCCAAAGCACCCCAGAAGCTGCCCCAGATCGCGGGCGATACTGCGCACGTATCCGCCCTTGCCGCAGGTCATTTCCAGCACCGCATGATCGGCATCGGGCCGGTCGGTCAGCAACAATTCCTCGACCCACAGGGGCCGGGCGGCCAGTTCCAGCTCTTCACCATCGCGGGCCAGTTTATAGGCGCGCTGTCCATCGATCTTGACGGCGGAAAACTGTGGCGGCACCTGCATGATGTCGCCCACGAACCCTGACAGCGCCTCCTTGATCTGGTCATCGTTGGGGCGGTTGTCGCTGGTGGTGATCACCTCGCCCTCGGCGTCGTCGGTGTTGGTGGCCTGCCCCAGCCGGACAGTGAATTCATAGGCTTTCATGGCGTCGGTGACGTAGGGCACCGTTTTCGTCGCCTCGCCCAGTGCCACGGCCAGAACGCCCGTTGCTTCGGGGTCCAGCGTGCCGGCATGGCCCGCCTTGTTGGCGTCAAACGCCCAGCGGACCTTGTTCACCACCGCGGTCGAGGTCAGGCCCGCAGGCTTGTCCACCACCAGCCAGCCCGAAATGTCGCGGCCCTTTTTCCTGCGTCCCATGCACCTGTGCCCCTTTGCAACAAAGCGGCGGCGTAGCCCAAGCGCCGGACGCTGTCAAACCTCCTCAGTCGTCCTTGAGAAAGGCGGCCCTGCCGATGGATTCATAGGCAGTGAAACCGGCACGGCGCGCATCCTTGGGGGCATAGACATTGCGCAGATCGGCCATCCGGGGCGTGGCCATCTTTTTCGCCAGTTTCTTCAGATCAAGCGCGCGGAACTCGTTCCATTCGGTCAGGACCACCAAAAGATCCGCCTTTTGTGCCGCCTTGTAGGCATCGTCGAGCCAGTGGACACCGGGCAGCAGCGCCTCGCCCTCGTGCCGCCCTTGCGGGTCGACCACGCGCACCTTTGCCCCGCCACCCACAAGCGCGGGGATGATCGTCAGGCTGGGCGCGTCACGCATGTCGTCGGTGTTTGGTTTGAACGTGACGCCAAGCACCGCGATGGTCTTGCCATTGAACGAGCCGTCGCACAGGTCCTGCAACTTGTCGATCATGCGGCGCTTGATCTCCTCGTTCACCTTGATGACCGTTTCGGTAATCTGCATGGGCACGGCGTGTTCCTGCCCGATCCGGGCCAAGGCCTTGGTGTCCTTGGGAAAACACGACCCGCCATAGCCGGGGCCGGCATGCAGGAACTTGTTGCCGATGCGCCCGTCCAGTCCGATGCCGCGCGCCACCTCTTTCACGTCGCCGCCCACCCGTTCGCACAGGGCGGCGATTTCATTGATGAAGGTGATCTTTGTCGCCAGGAACGCGTTGGCTGCGTACTTGATCATCTCGGCCGACTCGAGGTCGGTGGTGACGATCGGAAAGTCGCGCAGGTAAAGCGGGCGATAGATCGCGGCCATCACTTCTGCGGCGCGATCGTTCTGCACACCCACGACGACGCGGTCAGGCTTCATGAAATCCTCGATCGCGGCCCCCTCGCGCAGGAATTCGGGGTTGCTTGCCACATCGAAATCCAGCGCCGAATTGGCCTTGCGGATCACCTGTTTCACGGCGCGGTTTGTCCCCACGGGGACGGTGGATTTGGTCACGACCACCACGTAATCCTTGGCCACTTTGGCAATCTCTTCTGCGGCTGCCATCACATAGGACAGATCGGCATGACCATCGCCGCGTCGCGTGGGCGTACCGACGGCGATGAACACCGCATCTGCGCCATCCACGGCTGCGGCCAGATCCATGGTGAACTTCAGGCGACCCGCCTCGACATTCTTGGCCATCAGCGCGTCAAGGCCGGGCTCGTAGATCGGGACTTCGCCGCGTTCCAGCTTTTCGATCTTTGCGGGATCCTTGTCGACGCAGACAATTTCATGGCCGAAATCCGAAAAACAGACCCCTGAGACAAGTCCGACATAGCCGGTCCCGATCATCGCGATTTTCATTTGGTTTGTCCCGCTACTGAATGATTTTTCTCAGCTTTTTGGCCATGGCCCTGTGACATGTCAATGAAACCGCGTGCCCCCGGGCGGGTTGACCCGGAAGACGTGGCGAAAATGCCGGATCAGTTGGCAGTTGCGGTGGTCAGTGTTGTGCCTTCGTGCTTTTCGACCCAGCGCGCAACCACCTTGCGGGCAGCGGCTGCGTCTTGAGTGTCTACCGCCTCGCGCAGATCGCGAAGGGCATTGGCCATTTCCAGTTCGGAAAGATAGCTTTCCTGCGCGCGCAGGATCTTGGCATGCGGAGTGGTCAGCATGTCGGACGAAATCAGCAGCTCCTCGTGCATCTTTTCGCCAGGACGCAGGCCGGTGACGAGGATCTCGATATCGCCGTCGGGGTGTCTGGCGTCACGTACGCGCATGCCTGCGCCCTCGATCATCTGTCGCGCCAGCTGCCGGATCGGCACGGGCTTGCCCATGTCCAGCACGAACAGATCGCCACCACGCGCATAGAAACCGGCCAGCAGAACCAGCCTTGCCGCTTCGGATATCGTCATGAAGTAGCGTGTCACCTCGCCATGGGTCAGGGTGACGGGGCCACCGCGCGCGATCTGTTCGCGAAACAACGGGATGACCGACCCGGACGAGCCAAGCACATTTCCAAACCGCACCATGGCGAACTTTGTCGATGTCGAGCGCGTGGCAAGATCCTGAACCACCAGTTCGGACAGACGCTTGGACGCTCCCATTATGTTGGTCGGGCGCACTGCCTTGTCGGACGACACAAGGATAAATCGTGGGATATCGGCAGCCCGGGCGGCATTGGCGACAATGCGTGTCCCGAACACGTTGTTCCACAGACCTGCGATTTCGTTGCCCTCGACCAATGGGACATGCTTGTAGGCCGCGGCATGAAGGATCACCTCGATCCTGTGCTCTGTCAGGACATGCCGGACCAGAGGTTCATCCGTGACGGACCCAAGAATGGGAATGATCTCGGTGCCTTGCGCCATTTCGCGCAATTCCCTGTCGATGTTGTACAGCGAAAGTTCGGAGTGATCGAACAGGATCAGTTGCGCGGGGCTGCATTTCATCAACTGACGGCATAGTTCCGACCCGATCGAGCCTCCTGCGCCGGTGATCATGATCGTGCGGCCGGAATACGCTTCGGACGTGCTTGGCAATTCCGATTCCAGGTTGTCGCGTCCAAGCAGTTCGTCCAGTGGCACAGCGGCGTCACGCAGCGAGACTTCGCTTGTGCAGACCAGTTCTGCAAAGGACGGCAAGGAATGCACCTCGACCCCAAGGGGGCGCAGCCGCGCAGCGATGCGTGCCTGATTGCGCGCGCTTGCCGAAGGCATTGCCAGAACAATGCGGTCGATCTTGCGTCTGGCCATCACGGATTGCAATTCGGACGGCGCAAACACGGGCAGGCCTGCCACCACCATGCTTTGCAAGGTCGGGTTGTCGTCGACGAAAGCCACAAGCTCAACCGCGTCATCTGTCCGCAAGGCTGCGGCAAGCTGCTGCCCGGTCTGCCCCGCGCCGTAGACGATCACACGCATCCGATCGCTTCCACGACGGTAGATCCACAACGTGATCTGTCGCAACAGAACCCGCCACGACACCGCCATGATCAGGAAAATCATCGTGAAAATCACGAAAATCTTGGGCGTCAACATCGCACCCAGCACGTAGTTGATGACCAGCCCGGCCCCGCCTGTCACCGCTGCAAAGGCGGTCGTGCGCATGATCCCGTGGCTTTCATAGGCGTTCAGCTTGATGCGGGGCAGGCCCAACCCCACGCTTGTCGCCGCTGCAACTGCGATCATGCACAGCACCAGGGGCAAGAATTGCCACCCTTGCGTGCCATCAAGGGCAATGGAACTGTTCAGCAACGCTGCAAAAATCAATGCGACCGGAACGACCATCAGGTCCAGCAGCAGAAACATCACCTGTTTCTGAAAACGTGAAAGAGAGATGACGAAGCGATAGAGTAACATAGGGCCCCCCCGCTAATTTAATAAGCAGCAATTCAAAATATGTGCCCATCGTTTGAGTGCACTCAGAGTTGCACCAGACCTACGGGCGAAAGTGTAAAAACATTGTGAATACGGTTACCTACACGGCGCACTCCAATCAAGCTTGCGACTGTGCATGTGCAGAAAAATCGGCGGATTTCCACCTGTTCGGCGCCTTCGCCCAAAAAAATGCAAATAAACCGGGCATATCGGCGATCAGGCTGGCGCGCGGTGTGGCCATAGCTAGACCTCGGAAAACCCGCCAAGGTGTCTTTCGCCCCGATTCTTTGCCAGGTCGATCTGGCGTTGCCGCTCGCGGAATCGGTCCTTGTCGCTGTCCGTGGTCTCATTCGCGCATTGGTGGCAGCTTACACCATGCTCATACTCAGACCGTGAGCGATCTTCGGGCAGGATCGGGCGGCGGCATGCGTGACACAAGAGATGCGGCCCTTCGCGCAGGCCGTGTTCCACTGACACGCGGTTGTCGAACACGAAACAGGCCCCGTTCCAGGCGCTGTCATCCTCGGGCACCTGTTCAAGATATTTCAGGATGCCGCCCTTGAGGTGATAGACCTCGGGCACGCCCTGACCCAGCAGGTAGTTGGTGGATTTCTCGCAGCGGATGCCGCCGGTGCAGAACATCGCCACCCGCTTGTTGTGAAACCTGTCCCTGTTCGCTTCCCACCATGCGGGAAACTCGCGGAAACTGGCGGTTTGCGGATCGACGGCGCCCTGAAAGGTGCCGATGGCCACCTCGTAATCGTTGCGGGTGTCGATCAGCACCACATCGTCCGAGCGGATCAGGTCGTTCCAGTCCTGCGGCTCGACATAGTGGCCCACCCGTGCGCGCGGGTCGATGTCGGGCTGGCCCATGGTCACGATCTCGCGTTTCAGCTTGACCTTGGTGCGGGCAAAAGGCTGTGCGCTGGCGGTGCTTTCCTTCCATTCCAGATCGGCACAGCCGGGCAGGGCGCGCACATGGGCCAGAACGGCATCCAACCCGGCGCGGTCGCCCGCGATGGTGCCGTTGATCCCCTCGCGCGCCAGCAAAAGCGTGCCGGTGACGCCTTGGGCCTGCATCAGCGACAGCAAGGGCACGCGCAGCGCGGCGGGATCGTCGAACCGGGTGAAATGATAGAGGGCGGCCAGGATATACATGCGCGTTCCGATACGCCTGTCGCGTGTTTCAGGCAAGAGGGCGGATCACTCGGCCGCGATGGCCAGCCCCTCGACCACGGCGGTGAACACGGCCGCATCCTGCGCCTTCGCATCGGGCAGCCGCGCGCCGATGGCCTGCCGCACAACCCCCAACAGGCTGGAGCCGCCCACGTAAACCACATGATCCACCGTATCGGGCGCAACACTGGCATCGGCCAGCGTCTGCACCGCCTCGGCCCCGATGGCATCGGCATGGGCACACAGTGCGGTGGTCAGCGCGGCGCGGCCCAGATCGGCCCCCAATCCGCGCTCGACAACGTCCAGCGCGATCCGCCCTGCGCCTGTGCCATTGGCCGCGATCTTGCCCGCCTCGACCGCATAGGCGATGTCGTGGCCCAGATGCGCCTCCAGCACCTCGGCCAGACGTTCGAACAAGACAGGCTGCTGCGCCAGCCTGATCCAGCGCCGAACCTCGCGCAGCAGGGCCGCGTCGTAGACAAAGGCGATCTTTTCCCAACTGGCCAGATCGTGGAACAGCGCGCGCGGGGCGGCATGGCTGGCGCTGCCCAGTTCGGCCCCGATCTGCGCGCCATGACCCAGCAGCGGCATGGCATGGGCCAGGCTGAGCACCCGGTCGAAATCGGTGCCGCCCAGACGCAGGCCGCGATTGGCCAGAACCTGTGTCTGGCTGTTCGCCCTGTCGCACAGGGTGAAATCCGATGTGCCACCGCCGATATCCACCACCAGCACGCGGCCCGTCGCAGCAACGGCCAGCGCCGCCGCCTGCGGTTCGGGCAGGAACGCGACGTCGCGGAACCCCGCCAGATCGTAGGCCATGCGCAAATCCGCCTCGGCCTTTGCATCGCGGGTATCAGAGTCGGAATGGAACCGCACCGGCCGACCCGACAGGGCGGTGTCGAATGTCATCCCGGTAAAGTTCTGCGCGCGGTCCCGCATCTCGGCCAGAAAGCCCGCGATCACAGCAATCAGCGTTGTGCGCTGGCCAAGGAAATTCCGCTCCTCGCGCGCCAGCGGCGTGCCCAGCACCGATTTCAGCGCGCGCATGAACCGCCCCTCGTCGCCGGCGCGCATCGCATCCGCCGCCGCACTGCCGTAGACCATGCGTTTCGCCGCGAAATCGAGAAAGATGGCGGTGGGCACGGTGCTGGCGCCATCTTCCAGCGGGATGACAAAGGGCCGACCGCCCGCCATCACCCCGGCACCCGTGTTCGACGTTCCGAAATCCAGACCCAGCCGCGCCATCGTTACCCCCTGCCGATCAAAGCCCGGCCCATAGACTGCGTCGCGCCCGTTGGCAATTCGCGGCAGCCCGCCTAGACTGAAAGCGATGCAAAAGAAAAGGCCACAGACATGAGCGACACCGCGCTGATCGTCATCGACATGCAAAACGATTTCTGCCCCGGTGGCGCGCTGGCCGTGGCCGAGGGCGATCAGATCGTGCCGGGCATCAACGCCGCCATGGCACAGGCGGATACGGTGATCCTGACGCAGGACTGGCATCCGGCCGATCACCTGTCATTCGCCAGCCAGCATGACGGGGCCGCGCCCATGTCGGAAGTCGACATGGCCTATGGCAAGCAGACGCTGTGGCCCGATCATTGCGTGCAGGGCACCCATGGCGCGGCCTTTCACCGCGATCTGGACCTGAACCGCGCCGATCTGATCCTGCGCAAGGGGTTCCGGCGCGAGATCGACAGCTATTCCGCGTTCTTCGAGAATGATCGCATCACCGCAACGGGGCTCGAGGGGTATCTGCGCGATCGCGCGATCACCGGCCTGACGTTCTGCGGCCTTGCCACGGATTTCTGCGTGGCATGGTCGGCGATGGATGCCGCAAGGCTGGGCTTTGCGGTTCAGGTGCGCCTTGACCTGTGCCGGGGGATCGACCTGAACGGCTCGCTGGACGCGGCGCTGCGCAACATGACTTCGATGGGGGTCAAGCTGGTGCGCCCGCAGGCGTGACGGGTCGGTCCTTGGCCCCTTGCAATTTGGTCTATTGGTTTGCTCTAACGCATCCGACACAACAGGAGCCGCCCCATGGTCGATATCGCCACCCGCGTCTGGAACCACCGCTGGAAGATCGACCCGATCGTGCGCTCGCTGGTCGATACCGACTTCTACAAGCTGCTGATGTGCCAGTCTGTGTTTCGCAACAAGCCCGACACGCAGGTCACCTTCAGCCTGATCAACCGCAGCAAATCCATCCGTCTGGCCGAACTGATCGACGAGGGCGAGTTGCGCGAACAACTGGATCACATCCGCTCGCTGTCGCTGACGCGGGGCGAAAGCACCTGGCTGCGCGGCAACATGTTCTATGGCAAGCGGCAGATGTTCACGCCCGAGTTCATGGAGTGGTTCGAGGCACTGCGGCTGCCGCCCTATCACCTGGAAAAGCGCGACGGGCAGTATGAGCTGACGTTCGAGGGCAAATGGCCCGAGGTGATGCTGTGGGAAATCCCCGCGCTGGCCGTGCTGATGGAATTGCGCGGGCGCGCCGTGCTGGACCACATGGGCCGGTTCGAATTGCAGGTTCTGTATGCCCGCGCGCTGACCAAGCTGTGGGAAAAGATCGAGCACCTGCGCACCATCGACGGCCTGCGACTGGCCGATTTCGGCACCCGCCGCCGCCATTCCTACCTGTGGCAGGACAAGGCGGTGCAGGCCCTGATCGAAGGGCTGGGCAACAAGTTCGTTGGCACCTCGAATTGCCACATCGCCATGAAGCGCGATATCGAGGCGATCGGCACCAACGCCCATGAACTGCCCATGGTCTATGCCGCATTGGCTGACAGCGATGCCGAACTGGCCCAGGCCCCCTATCAGGTGATGGCCGACTGGCACGAGGAACACGACGGCAACCTGCGCATCATCCTGCCCGACACCTATGGCACGCCGGGGTTTCTGGAGCGTGCGCCCGACTGGCTGGCCGGCTGGACGGGCATCCGCGTCGACTCCGGCGATCCGGCCACCGGGGCCGAAACCGCGATCCGCTGGTGGCATGACCGGGGAGAGGACCCGCGCGACAAGCTGGTGATCTTTTCCGACGGGCTGGACGTGGACAAGATCGCCGAGTTGCAGGCCCAGTTCGCAGGCCGCGTGCGCGTTTCGTTTGGCTGGGGCACGCTGCTGACCAACGATTTCCGCGGGCTGACGGATGGCGACGCGCTGGCACCCTTCTCGATGGTGTGCAAGGCGGTGTCGGCCAACGGGCGGCCCACGGTGAAACTGTCGGACAACCCCGAAAAGGCGATGGGCCCCGAGGACCAGATCGCGCGCTACAAGCGGGTGTTCGGTGTGGGCGATCAGAAGCGGATGGAGGTGGTGGTCTGAGTTCCGCCGTTCGGAAATGAATTCCACCATCTTGCAATTCGGCTGATCCCGCGCAAACCTCCCCTCGCAGCAGGAGGAGGCCGCAGCATGATCCGTATCACCCCACCCACGCCCGACGCACCGCCCACCACGACGGTGAATGACCTGATCCGTGCCTCTGCCGCGCGCAACCCGGATCGGCTGGCCGTGGTCTGCGGCGATACCAGCCGCACATGGGCGGAGTTCGACGCGCGGGTGAACCGGGTGGCCAATGCGCTGATGGCGATGGGCGTGGCCAAGGGTGACCGGGTGGCGATGCTGGCCCCGAACTCGGTCGCCTATGCCGAGGTGTTCATCGGCACGTTGCGGGCGGGGGCGGTGATCACGCCGCTGAGCACGCTTGCCGCGTCGGAAGCACTGGAAAAGATGCTGGCCGATTGCGGGGCCAAGGTGTTTTTCCTTGCTGCGCAATACCGTGATCTGGCCGCGCCCTTTCTGGGCAACATCCCCGCGCGGACCGTGGCGCTGGATTTCGACGGCGATTTCCCGACGTATGAAAGCCTGCTGGCCGATGCGCCAGACACCGATCCGGGCGTGCCGGTCACGCTGGATGATCCGTGCAACCTGATCTATTCCTCGGGCACCACGGGCACACCCAAGGGTATCCTGCACAATCACTGGATGCGCGCGGCGCAGATGTCGCGGGTGGGGCCGAATGGCTATGCCGACGATGATGCGCGCACGCTGATTTCCACGCCGCTGTATTCCAACACCACCATCGTGTGTTTCCTGCCCGCGATGGTCGGCGGCGGCACCGCGTATCTGATGCCGAAGTTCGATGCGCGCGGGTATCTCGAGATTGTTCAGGCCGAACGCATCACCCACACGATGCTGGTGCCGGTGCAATACAAGCGCATCATGGACGTGCCCGATTTCGACGATTTCGACCTGTCCTCGATGCGGGTGAAATTCTCGACCTCGGCACCGCTGCGGGCGGATGTGAAGCGCGACGTGCTGGCGCGGTTTCCCGGCAAGCTGATCGAATACTATGGTCTGACCGAGGGCGGCGGCGTGACCGTGCTGATCGCGGATGAGCAGCCCGACAAGCTGCACACCGTCGGGGCACCCGCCGAATTTTCCGAGATCGTGATCATCGACCCGCAGGGCAACCCGCTGCCGCCGGGCGCGGTGGGCGAGATCGTGGGGCGCTCGCCCACCATGATGTCGGGGTATTTCGGGCGCGATGACCTGACGGCCAAGTATATCTGGACCGATCCGAACGGCACGCAGTTCTTTCGCTCGGGCGATATGGGCAGCTTTGACGCCGACGGGTTTCTGGTGTTGTCGGACCGCAAGAAGGACATGATCATTTCCGGCGGGCTGAATATCTATGCCAACGATCTGGAACTGGTTCTGCTGGACGATCCCGACGTGGTGGATGCCGCCGTGATCGGGGTGCCCTCGGACGAATGGGGCGAGACACCGCTGGGGCTGGTGGTGTTGCGCGGCGGGGCGACCCGTGGCGCGGACGAGATACGGCAGGCGGCCAATACGCGGCTGGGCAAGAGCCACCGGCTGTCGGCGGTGGAGATACGCCACGAGCTGCCGCGCAGCTCCATCGGCAAGATCCTCAAACGCGAATTGCGCCTGCCCTATTGGGAGGCCGCAGGCCGCACGATCTAGCCGGTGTCAGCCCAGCAGATGGGCCACCTGCCGCAGAGCCAGCAGATACCCGTGGGTGCCGCAACCCGCGATCACCCCATCGGCGCGGGACGAGACAAAGGAATGATGGCGAAACGCCTCGCGCCGGTGGATGTTCGAGATGTGAACCTCGACCACCGGCCCTTCATACGTGCTCAGCGCGTCCAGAATGGCCACGGATGTATGGGTATAGGCGGCGGGGTTGATCACGATGCCGGCCGCCGTGCCGCGCGCCTTTTGTATCCAGGTGACAAGATCGCCTTCGTGATTGGTCTGGCGAAAGTCCACCGCCAGCCCCAGATCACCTGCCAGCGCTGTGCACTCTGCCTCGACGTCGTCCAGCGTGGCCGCGCCGTAAATCTCGGGCTCGCGCGTGCCCAGCAGGTTCAGGTTCGGCCCGTTCAGGATCAGGATGGTCCGGCTCATGCGCAATTTGCCCCTTGTCGTCGTGCCCGCACAGGGGCCTCGGCGCAGTATTCACCGCGCGCGCCCCGGTGTCGAGTGCGCGCGCGGTCCAGGCAGTCGGCGGTCCCGTTACTCGGCCGCGTCGCGGCGGGGCAGCACCCAGTCGGGGCGCACGAAATGGCAGGTATAGCCGTGGGGGATACGCTGCAGGTAATCCTGATGCTCGGGCTCGGCCTCCCAGAAATCGCCCACGGGCTCGACCTCGGTCACCACCTTGCCGGGCCACAGGCCCGATGCCTCGACATCCTTGATCGTGTCCAGCGCGCAATCGCGCTGCGCATCGTCCACGTAGTAGATGGCGCTGCGATAGCTCAGACCGCGATCGTTGCCCTGACGGTTCAGGGTGGTCGGGTCGTGGATCTGGAAAAAGAACTCCAGCAACTGTCGATAGCTGATCTTTGCGGGGTCGAAGATGATCTCGATCCCCTCGGCATGGGTGCCGTGGTTGCGATAGGTGGCGTTGGGCACGTCACCGCCGGTGTATCCGACACGGGTGCGGATCACTCCCGGCATCTTGCGGATCAGATCCTGCATGCCCCAGAAACAGCCTCCGGCCAGAACAGCGCGGTCTTCGGTCATGTCACGTCCTCCACTTGGTTGATGTATTGGCCATAGCCTTCGCCCTCCATGTCGTCGCGATGGATGAACCGCAGGCTGGCCGAGTTGATGCAATAGCGCAGCCCACCCCGGTCACGTGGCCCGTCGGGAAACACGTGGCCCAGATGGCTGTCGCCGTGGCGTGAGCGGACTTCGACCCGGACCATGCCATGGGTCGTGTCGGTCACTTCCACGATGTTTTCCGGCTCGATCGGTTTGACGAAACTGGGCCAGCCGCAACCGGATTCATACTTGGCCGCCGAGGCGAACAAGGGCTCGCCCGAAACGATATCGACGTATATCCCGGGTTCCTTGTTGTTGAGATACTTGCCCGAGCCCGGCCGCTCTGTCCCGCTTTCCTGGGTGACCCAGAATTCCTCGGGTGACAGCGTGGCGATCACATCGGGCGATTTTTCATATGCAGGCATGCCGACCCCTCCGTTTCTGTTCGCAATTCTAAACATGGGGCGCGTCGGCAGATTTCAAACCCCCGTCGCGCACAGGTGCCGCAGCCGTTACACGCCGCTGCGATGGATGAATTCGGGCGGGCGCACGCGGATGGCCCATTCCATCTGCGCCTCGGTCTCGACCGCGCAGGGGCGGACATGCCGCAGCCGGTTCAGCGCGGCGGCAGGGTCTTCGCCCGCCTCGACCATCAGGCGCAGCGCGATCATCCCCGAGCGTCCGCAGCCGCCCATGCAATGCACCAGAACCCGCCCCCCGCCGCGCAGCGCCGCCAGCGCGATGCGGCTGACATTGTCCCACTGCTGGGTCACATGCGTGTCGGGGGCACCCATATCCTCGATCGGCAGGTGGAACCAGCGGCTGCCGCGGTCCTGCAAGTCCTGCCCCAGCGTCTCGGCACCTTCGGTCACCATTTCGATCCTGGTGGTCAGGGTCAGCACCAGGGCCGGCTGCCATTCGCGCATATGCTCCAGATCATCGGCATAATTGCCGTGGCGACCGGGCAGGGGGCAGATTGCCAGTATCCCGCCCGCAACCGGCAGAGCATGTATGACCATCGCGCCCATGTCTTTTTCTAGTCCGCGTCTCGTGGCGCGGGCCTTGGTCCTGCCCTGCGCCGGCATGACACCGACAAGAATGCGCAAAGCGCCTGCATCTGCACCGTGACGTCCCCCCATTTGCAGCAACAGAATCAGAGTTGCGCGCGCATCGCCTGAAATCAAGCGCAAGCGCCGGGCGGAAAGACTTTCTTGTGCATGCGTTCTGTTTAGAACACGGGTTTCAGACGACAAGGCCGCGCTGGCCCGCCGTCAGGCCGCTGTGAGCGCCAACAATCCGGTGGACCTTGCGCGCCTGCCGCCTTAGTTTTCGCATTGGCACACCAAGGGGAGCGGGATGAGCGATCAAGGCGAACAGACCGGCACGGCCTATCAGGTTCTGGCCCGCAAATACCGGCCCGAGACCTTTGCCGATCTGGTCGGACAGGATGCGATGGTGCGCACCCTGAAAAACGCGTTTGCCGCAGATCGCATTGCGCAGGCGTTCATCATGACCGGCATCCGCGGTACCGGCAAGACGACCACCGCACGCATCATCGCCAAGGGCATGAACTGCATCGGCCCCGACGGGCAGGGCGGCCCCACCACCGACCCCTGCGGCCAGTGCGAACATTGCGTGGCCATCATGGAAGGCCGCCATGTCGACGTGATGGAAATGGACGCCGCCAGCCGCACCGGCGTGGGCGACATCCGCGAAATCATCGACTCGGTGGATTACCGGGCGGCCAGCGCGCGCTACAAGATCTACATCATCGACGAAGTTCACATGCTGTCGACCAACGCGTTCAACGCTCTGCTCAAGACGCTTGAGGAACCCCCCGCCCATGTGAAATTCATCTTCGCCACCACCGAGATCCGCAAGGTGCCGGTCACGGTCCTGTCGCGCTGCCAGCGGTTCGACCTGCGCCGGATCGAACCCGAGGTGATGCTGACCCTGCTGCGCCGCATCGCCGACGCCGAAGGGGCAGACATCGCCGATGACGCGCTGGCCCTGATCACCCGCGCCGCCGAAGGGTCCGCGCGCGACGCCACCTCGCTGCTGGATCAGGCGATCAGCCATGGCGCGGGCGAAACCACCGCCGATCAGGTGCGCGCCATGCTGGGTCTGGCCGACCGGGGCCGGGTGCTCGACCTGTTCGACATGATCATGCGCGGCGATGCGGCAGGCGCGCTGTCGGAACTGGGCGCGCAATATGCCGACGGGGCCGATCCGCTGGCCGTGCTGCGCGATCTGGCCGAGATCACGCACTGGATTTCCGTGGTCAAGATCACGCCCGAAGCGGCCGAAGACCCCACCGTCGGCCCGGACGAACGCGCGCGCGGTCAGGCGATGGCCGACGCGTTGCCGATGCGGGTGCTGTCGCGCACATGGCAGATGCTGCTGAAGGCGCTGGAAGAGGTCGCAAGCGCGCCCAATGCCATGATGTCCGCGGAAATGGCGGTGATCCGCCTGACCCATGTGGCCGACCTGCCCACGCCCGAGGATCTGGTGCGCAGGCTGAAAGATGCGCCGCCCGCGGCCCCGGTGAGCCCGGGCGGTGGCGGTGCAGCGGCCAATGGCGGCCAGGCGCAGGCGACGGGTACACCGGCACCCACCCATCAGGGCGGCAGCGGCCCCCATGCCAGTGGCGGTGGCGCACCGGTCGCCGCGCTGGCGCAGCAGACCGATCAGGCGCTGGCGCATTACCCCAGCTTCGATCACGTGGTCGAGCTGATCCGCGCGCACCGCGACGCCAAGCTGCTGATCGACGTGGAAACCTGCCTGCGCCTTGCAAACTACCGCCCCGGCCGGATCGAATTCGTGCCCACCGACCGCGCGCCACAGGATCTGGCCGCACGTCTGGGCGGCGCTTTGCAACGCTGGACCGGCAACCGCTGGGCGGTGACCGTGGTCAACGATGGCGGGGCGGAAACCATCGCCGAAACCCGCGACGCCACCAGGCTGGCGCTGGAAAAACAGGCGCAGGCGCATCCGATGGTGCAGGCGGTGCTGGCGCAGTTTCCGGCCGCGCGCATCACCGCCATTCGCACGCCCGAGGCGCAGCAGGCACAGGCGCAGACCGAGGCGCTGGCCGAGGTCGAGGATGAATGGGACCCGTTCGAAGAGGATTAGGATGCCCCAAGCGCACCCTTGTCCCGGATCGTTCGCGTTGCGATATGTGACCCAACCGCGCCGCACCCCGCGCCGCGATAGACAGGAGAGATCAGATGCTGAAAGGTTTGGGCGGTCTTGGCGACATGGCCGGCATGATGAAGAAGGCACAGGCGATGCAGACCCGCATGGCCGAGATGCAGGAAGAAATGGCCAACATCATGGTCGAGGGGCGCTCGGGCGCCGGGCTGGTCACCGCCACCTGCACCGCCAAGGGCGAGTTGAAGGCGCTCGATATCGACCCGTCGATCTTCAACCCCGAGGAAAAGGAAGTGGTCGAGGACCTGATCCTCGCCGCCATCAAGGACGCGCAGGCCAAGGCGGCCGAACGCGCCCAGGAGGAAATGGGCAAGCTGACCGAGGAACTGGGCCTGCCCAAGGACGTCAAACTGCCATTCTGACCTTCCTCTCTCTGAAAATATCCCGGGGAGCGCGAGGGGCTGGCCCCTCGCTCCCGCCCCTTGACACAGGCGCTGCGCCATGAACTCGACCCGCGACATCGAGGCGTTGATCGACGTCATGGCCCGGTTGCCGGGATTAGGCCCGCGCTCGGCCCGGCGCGCGGTGCTGCACCTGATCCGCAAGCGCGCGCTGCTGATGCAGCCGCTGGCCGACCTGATGGGGCAGGTGGCGCTGACCGCGCGCGAATGCCTGAATTGCGGCAATGTCGGCACAACCGAGATCTGCGACATCTGCACCAGCGCGAAACGCGCCAACGGTCAGATCTGCGTGGTCGAGGATGTGGCCGATCTGTGGGCGATGGAACGCGGTCACGCCTTCAAGGGGCGCTATCACGTGTTGGGGGGCACCCTGTCCGCGCTCGATCAGGTCGGGCCAGAGCAGTTGCGCATCCCGCGCCTGATCGACCGGGTCAGCGAAGAAGCCATATCCGAGGTGATTCTTGCCCTGAACGCCACGGTCGATGGCCAGACCACCGCGCATTACATCGCCGATCAGCTTGAAGGGCGGGTCACGCTGTCATCCTTGGCGCAGGGCGTGCCGATCGGGGGTGAGCTGGATTACCTCGACGACGGCACGATTGCTGCCGCACTGAACGCGCGCAAGACGTTCTAGGCAAGCGCCATCCAGACCGCCACACCCGCCAGCATGGCCGCCATCGCGCCGTTGAGTACCTGCGCCTGCGCGGGGTCGCGAAACCGCCGCGCCAGCGCGTCGCCCGCCACTGTCCACAGGGCAAAGGCCGCAAGGTTGTTCAGGGTGAACACGGTCGTGATCAGCGCCACCTCGGCCCATGCGCCGGTGTGCAGGAACTGCGTGAACATCAGCGCGATGATCACATAGGCCTTGGGGTTCAGCACCAGCAGCAGCGCGCCGCCTCCAAATCCCAGTGCCCGCGCCCGCCCCACCGCAGCCGACCTGCCCGCCCGCGCCATACGCACGGCCAGCCACAGCACATAGGCGGCACCTGCCCATTGCAGGGCCTGCGCCAGTGCGGGATATGCGGTCAGCGCGCTGCCCAGGCCCAGACCGATCAGCGCCGTCACGACCCATGTGGCCAAGTGATACCCGGCCGAGGCCGGCAGTGTCGCGCGCAGGCCAAAACGCGCACCATTGGCGGCAAAGATCATGTTGCCCGGCCCGGGGCTGTAAGCCAGCGGCAGCAAAAACAGCAACAGGGCGGGTATCTGGGTCATGGCAGCCTCTTTTGCACGGTGCCATGGGTTTGCCTTTGGGCGCGTCGGCGTGCGACCCGGATATTGCGCAATCACCTGCGCCGCGGGCCAAAGGTCGGCGATGCAAAAGGCCCGGACCAATCGGCCCGGGCCTTGCAGATTGTCACACGCGATCCGGCGGGATCAGCGGCGGTCGTCCTCGTCTTCATCCTCGTCGTCGTCATCCGACTTGGGCAGGTTGAAAAAGCTGTCGGCGTCGGGGATCGGCGCCTCGCGTTCTTCGGGTTCGTCGCGCAGCGAGAATGTTTCCAGCCCTTCGATGGCCGTCGGCATGCGGGGCGATTCGTCCTGTTCCAGCGACTGCTCGGTCGACAACAGGCGGCGGCGCGCCTCGTCGTCCAGCGGCAGGCCTTCCTTGGCGCGCTTCTCGGCGGCCTTCTGAACGATCAGGTCCAGTTCGGATTGCTTGCACAGACCCAGAGCAACCGGATCGATCGGCTGCATGCTGCCGATGTTCCAATGGGTGCGCTCGCGGATCGACTGGATCGTCGGCTTGGTCGTGCCCACCAGCTTCGAGATCTGTGCATCGGTCAGTTCGGGGTGGAACTTGACCAGCCACAGGATCGCGTTGGGCCGGTCCTGCCGTTTCGACAGCGGTGTATAGCGCGGGCCACGGCGCTTTTCCTCGCCCATGGCGGCGGGGTTGTGTTTCAGCCGCAGCTTGTATGTCGGGTCGTTCTGGGCCTTGGTGATCTCGGCCTCGTCAAGCTGGTTGTTGGCAATGGGGTCGAACCCCTTGACGCCGGTGGCGACGTCACCATCGGCGATGCCTTGCACCTCAAGCTCGTGCATGCCGGTGAAATCGGCGATCTGCTTGAAGGTCAGTGTGGTGTTGTCGACCAGCCATACGGCGGTCGCCTTTGCCATGATCGGTTTGTTCATGTCAGATCTCCTGAACTCAAATCTTCCCCGTTGCCGGAAAACGGCTGCCCCGGGCCGGGGCGGTTTCCATTGTGGGGGAACTCGGGCACCGTATACTGCCGCAAACGGAATAAGGAAAGAGTGAATGCGTTTTCTGGCCCTTCTGGCCCTTCTGGCCCTGTGTCTGGGCCTTGCCGCACCCGTTGCGGCCGAAAACGACCGTGCAGGGGTGTTCGACTACTATGTTCTGGCGCTGAGCTGGTCTCCCACATGGTGCGCGCTTGAAGGCGATGCCCGAGGGTCACCGCAATGCGAGTCCTCGCGCCAGCTTGGCTGGGTCCTGCATGGGCTGTGGCCGCAGTATCATCGTGGCTGGCCCAGCAATTGCCGCACCACCGAACCCCAGCCGACCCGCGCGATGACCGCCGCCATGGCCGATATCATGGGCACCGGCGGGCTGGCCTGGTATCAATGGCAAAAACACGGGCGCTGTTCGGGCCTGTCGGCGCGCAACTACTTTGCCTTGGCGCGCCGTGCCTACGAGGCGGTGAACCGCCCCGACATCCTGCGGCAACTGGACAGGCCCGTGCGCCTGCCCGCCCGCGTGATCGAGCAGGCCTTTCTCGAGGCCAACCCGGGATGGGAGCCTGACATGCTGACCATCACCTGCAAGGATGGCCGTATTCAGGAAGCCCGGCTGTGCCTGTCAAAGACACTTACCCCGGTGCCGTGCGGTCGGGATGTCGTGCGCGATTGCGCGATGGACGATGCACTGCTGGACCCGATCCGATGAAGCCAACCGAATTGGAGCGGGTATGGAATACCATACCGCACTAATCCGAATTGCGAATACGATCTTGCAGACGCAATACAATCGGACCGAGAAACTATCCCCGGTCCAATTGATCAGATCAAAAGATCATCCAACGATTTGCCCTCGGCCAGCGCATCCTTGATCCAGTCAGGACGCCGACCTTTGCCGGTCCATGTCACAGTGGGATCATCCGGGTGACGATACTTGGGAATACCGCCTTTGCGTATCTTCTTGGCACTCAGGAGATCGTTGAGGTTGAACCCCATTTCGTTGGCTTTCGCCTCGAGTTCGGCCAGCGCCTTTTGACGCTGACGTTCCTTGTAGTTGTCAATGGAACGCGACACCTGCTTCTGCAATGCCTTCAGTTCGTCCAGTGACATTTCGTCGATGTTGAAATGTACCATTTTTCATTTTTCCGTTTTTTCCGCCATCCCCAGCGGATCGTCGGTCATGCAGAAAACAATCACGACAAGATCAAGTGAGATGATGTTTACCTAGAATTCACAAACAGGGAAATGAAATTTTTGTGCCCTCAATGAATTACCGCCCCGCCAGTGCATTCCGGCGGGGGTTCTCAAAAGGAATAGGAGAAAGTTTGCGGGCCGTCAGGCGACTTTCAGCACGATTTTGCCGATATGTTTGCTCTCTTCCATACGTGCATGAGCCTGAGACGCCTCGTTCAATGGAAACTCGCTGTCCATTACGGGGGCGATCTTGCCGGCTTCGAGAAGCGGCCAGACATTCTCGCGCAATGCTTCGGCAATGCGGGCCTTGGCCAGATCGCTTTGCGGGCGCAGGGTGCTGCCGGT
Organism: Lacimonas salitolerans; assembly: GCF_042677865.1. Lineage (NCBI taxonomy): Bacteria > Pseudomonadati > Pseudomonadota > Alphaproteobacteria > Rhodobacterales > Paracoccaceae > Lacimonas > Lacimonas salitolerans. The sequence goes on from NZ_JBHUDD010000059.1 coordinate 229,144, forward strand.
GATCGTCAGGCGACGGGTCATCAGTTGCGCGAAATTCACTTCGACCTTGGGGCCTTGCAGGAATGCGATCTGCACCAGCCGCCCGTCATCTGCCAGCGCCCGCAAGTTGCGCGGAATGTACAGGCCCCCCACCATGTCCAGGATCAGGTTGGCCCCGCCTTCGGCTTTCATCGCCTCGACGAAATCCTCGTCATTGTAGATGATCGTGCGATGCGCCCCCAGTTTCGCGCAGGCAGCGGCCTTGTCCTGACTGCTGACGGTGGCAAAGACGCGCGCGCCGAATTCGCGCGCCAGTTGGATCGCCGTGGTGCCGATGCCGCTGGCCCCGCCATGCACCAGAAACCGTTCGCCCGCCTTCAGACCGCCGCGCATGAATACGTTGGTCCAGACCGTGAAGTAGGTTTCGGGCAAACAGGCAGCCTCGCGCATGTCCATGCCTTCGGGCACGGGCAGGCAATGGGCGGCGGGTGTGGCCACGTACTCGGCATAGCCGCCACCGGGCAGCAGCGCGCAGACCCGGTCGCCCACCTGCCAGCCCTCGACGCCGTCGCCCAGGGCCGCGATCTCGCCCGAGCATTCCAGCCCCGGCAGGTCGCTGGCACTGGGTGGCGGAGCATAGGCACCGGCACGTTGCAGCGCGTCGGGACGGTTGACGCCCGCCCAATGCACGCGGATGACCACCTGCCCGTGTGCGGGCTGCGGACGCGGACGCTCGACAGGTTTGAGAACGTCGGGGGCACCGGGTGCGGTGATTTCGATGGCGCGCATGGTCTCGGTCATCAGGCTCTCCTTGGGTTACTGCGGGCCGGGCCAGCGGCCGGGCAGGTCGTCGGTCGGTCGCATGGGTGCCCTGATCTTGCCAATCAATGCAAGAGGTCCGGCAAAGACGGTGTTGAAGGCGCGATTGTCGCGCAGGCGCGCCTTGACCTTTTCAAACTGCATCACGCCGTCGATGCGACGGTCCAGAAATTCCCACGTGGCCTGATGACCGTCGGACTCGTCGCCCAGCCAATACAGCACGGTGCTGCTGTAGACGCCCGACAGGATCGTGCGCTTGGTGTACCAGTTCACATCATCCGAGCGGTCACCCAGCGCGGTCCAGATCTTGTCGGCGGTGCCCCAGATCGCGCGCGCACCATCGGCAGCGTTGTGGGGCAGGGCGAACAGGGCGCTGCCACGGCGCACGACCTCCTTGTCATCGGCGGCTTCGATCCGGAACCGCACAGCCGCAGCCACACGGTCGCGAAAGCGCATGGCAGACAGGTCTTCTGTGTGTATCCGGCGGATCATCTCGTCATCGCCGCGCTGGTGATAGGCCAGCGCCAGATCGACCGCACCGCGCGGACAGATGGCGCGGGCCAGCGCCGGATCGACGCCGGAATCCGTCGCCGCCGCGTCGAACGCGGCCGGGCTCCAGCCGTCGAACGGCACATGCATCAACGCCGCGTCCAGCAGCCGGTCTTTCACGTCTTTGTCGTCCATCGGGGTCTCCATCGGCAGGTTGCGGTTACCCTAGACAAGTAGGGCGGGCTTTGCTATACGGCCACTTCCTGCAAATCTGATTGCAACTCTTACTTAGAAAGGTGGTGAAAACCACATGCAGGTTAGTGTTCGTGACAACAACGTCGATCAGGCGCTTCGTGCCCTGAAGAAAAAGCTGCAACGCGAAGGCGTGTTCCGCGAAATGAAGCTCAAGCAGCATTTCGAGAAGCCGTCCGTCAAGAAAGCCCGTGAAAAGGCCGAGGCGATTCGCCGCGCCCGCAAGCTGGCGCGCAAGAAATTGCAGCGCGAAGGCATGATGTAAGCCTTTGGGCATGACATGACGCGATGTGACGACCCCCGGGCGACAGCTTCGGGGGTTTGTCGTTTTGGGGATGCGGTTACTGGCCGTCAGCGGCCGGGTCGATCAGCCCAGCGTCGCCCGCAGCCATCCCGCCGCCTTGTGCACGGCATCGTCGCCTTCGGGTACGACCTTGGTCAGGGATGCAAAGACATGAGCCTGCCCCGGATAATTGGCCAACTGCACCGCCACCCCCGCATCGCGCAGGGCCTTTGCATAGGCCTGCCCGTCATCCCACAGCGGATCATGCCCGGCGGCGATGATCATCGCAGGCGGCTGCCCTGCCAGATGCGGCGAGAACAGGGGCGAGACGCGCGGGGCCAGCCTGTCCTGATCGTCGGGTAGGTATTGATCCAGATACCAGCGGATGCGCAACAGCGGCAGCAAAGGCTGCTCTGCCAGTGCCTGCATCGAGCCCGAACTCAGCCGCCCGTCAACCGCCGGATAGATCAGCAATTGCGCAGCAGGCAGAGGCAGGCCTGCCTCACTTAGATCATGCATCAACGCGGCGGTCAGGTTGGCGCCCGCGCTGTCACCGCCCACCGCCAGTTTGGCAGGGTCGATGGCAAGGTCGGTTTCCCCGCTGACCAGCGCCCTGTAACAGGCCAGCACGTCATCAGGGGCCGCCGGGAACTTGTGCTCGGGTGCCAGCCGGTAATCCAGCGAGATCACGCGAATACCCGCACGATCCGCCAGCTTGCCGCACAGCCCGTCATGGCTGTTCAGGCTGCCCTGCACCCAGCCGCCGCCATGCAGGTACAGCAGCACCGGCGCATCCTCGCCGCCCCTGGGCACATACAGCCGCGCCGGGCGCGGACCGGCGGCCCCGGGCACGGTGATGTCGGATTTCGCAACACCCGGCGGGCTGGGCAGGTCGAACTTTTCGGCCATGCCGTCCAGCTGCTTGCGGCTTTCGGCAAGGTCGGGCACTTCGCCCGGCGCGCGCAGCAGGCTGACCAGATCGCAGACCGCCTGCGCGCTGGGATCGATCTGCCGACCGTCAACAACGGTCAGCCGGTTGCCATAGAGCGCGCCTTGCACCGGGGCGGGGGCCAGAACGCGCAGCAGCGCAAGAGCCAGTTTCAGCTTTTGCATCACAGGCGTTCGATCGCGATGGCCGTGCCTTCGCCCCCGCCGATGCAGATCGCAGCCACGCCCCGTTTGGCCCCGCGTTTTTCCATCGCGTTCAGCAGCGTCACCATGATGCGCGCGCCCGATGCCCCGATGGGATGACCCAGCGCACAGGCCCCGCCGTTCACGTTGATCACGTCGCGCGGGATGCCCATTTCGCGCATGAAGGCCATGGGCACGACGGCAAAGGCCTCGTTGACCTCCCACAGATCGACATCCGACACCTTCCAGCCCAGTCGCTCCAGCAGCTTGCGGGTGGCGGGCACCGGGGCGGTGGGGAAATCCCTGGGGGCCTGCGCATGGCTGGCATGGCCCATGATCCGCGCGCGGATGGTCAGCCCCTGCGCCTCGGCCGCGTCCCGGCTGGCCAGAACCAGCGCCGCCGCCCCGTCCGAGATCGACGAGGAATTGGCCGCCGTCACCGTGCCGTCCTTGCGAAAGGCGGGTTTCAGCATCGGGATCTTTTCGGGCCGTGCCTTGGCGGGTTGCTCATCGGTGGTGATGACCTCTTCGCCGGTGCGGGCGTGCACGGTAAAGGGCGTGATCTCGCCATCGAAGGCGCCCGTGCGTTCCGCATCCAGCGCGTTTTCCAGCGAGGCGATGGCGTACTGGTCCTGCGCATCGCGGGTGAACTGAAACGCCTCGGCGCAATCCTCGGCAAAGGTGCCCATCAGGCGGCCCTTGTCATAGGCATCCTCCAGCCCGTCCAGGAACATGTGGTCAACCACCTGCTGATGCCCGATTCGTGCCCCGCCGCGCATCTTGGGCAGCAGGTAGGGCGCGTTCGACATCGATTCCATGCCACCCGCGATCATCGTGCCAGTGTGGCCAAGGGCGATCTGGTCAAAGGCGATCATCGCGGCCTTCATGCCCGATCCGCACATCTTGTTCAGCGTGGTGGCGGGCACCTCTTCGCCCAATCCGGCGGCAAACCCGGCCTGACGCGCGGGGGCCTGCCCCTGACCTGCGGGCAGGACGCAGCCCATCAGAACCTCGTCCACGGTTTTGGCCCCGGCCCCTTTCAGCGCCGCGCGGATCGCGGACCCGCCCAGATCGGCGGCGCTGACGCCGTCGAACACCCCCTGAAATCCGCCCATGGGCGTGCGCGATGCCCCTGCGATGACGACTGTCTTCATGGCTCTCTCCCTAAACTCATACCCCTGCATACCGAATGGTAAGGAATGGCGTCTAGCCTTCGTCGCATTGCAGGTATTTCTACGGATGGACGGACAGCATGAAACTGACGGCAAGATCGCTTGGACCCCTCTGCGTGGTCGATGTTGCAGAGCGGCGAATCGATGCGGCGATCGCGATCGCCTTCAAGGATGCCATGCGCGATCTGTCAGACGGGTCATCGGGCGATGTGGTGCTGAACCTCGCGCAGGTGGATTTCATCGATTCCAGCGGTCTGGGCGCGATCGTGGCGGCGATGAAACATCTGGGGCCGAACCGGCGGCTGCGCCTGGTGGCGCTTGGGCCTGCGGTTGAGAAGGTGTTTCGCCTGACCCGCATGGACAGCGTCTTTGCCATTCACGCCACCCTTGATGCGGCCCTTGCGGATCATGGCGGCTGAGGCGCGCGGGATGCAGCCCGTTTCCGGCCCCAATGGTGCCTTCATCATGACCTTTGACGCGACCGCGCCCAAGGTGCGTCAGGCTCTTGAAACGCTGATGGAGTACCTGTCGCCACTGTCGCTGACCGCGGATCTGTCAGCGACGATCCAGATCGTTCTGGCCGAGGTGCTCAACAACGTCGGCGAGCATGCCTATGCTGGCGGCGGCGGGCCGGTGTACCTGCGTGCCACTGTCGATACAGACCGGTTCAGCGTGATCATCCGCGACCGGGGCATGCCGCTGCCCTCCAATCTGATCCTTGCGGATGATCCCGACGGGTTCGACCCTGACAACCTGCCCGAAGGCGGGTTTGGCTGGCATCTGATCCGCACCCTCGCGACCGAGGTGTCGCATGACCGGCTGGCACGGTGGAACGAGATGAAGATCGTGTTCTCGCTGTCGTGACCGGGCAAAGCAGGAATGCCTTGGAATCGCCCCAGTCACATCTGATTGCTGTCACGATTTTCCATCAAGACTGAACTCGTAGCTTCAAATGGCTTCCCTCGGCGTCGCGTGTTCACAGCCCCCACCCAGTGCGCGGCGCCGAGGCACTACTCTCCCGAACATAACGACGCGTGGTGATTGGCATTCCGGGACCGTGGCCCTAACCTGCCCGGCGAAACGGACAGGAGACATCCAATCATGCGTGATTTTCACATCCCGGGCCGGTCGCCGGTGCTGGCAACCAATGGCATTTGCGCCACCTCGCACCCGCTGGCGGCCAAGGTGGCCATCGACATTCTGGACGCGGGCGGCAACGCGATGGACGCCGCGATTGCCGGTGCGGTGCTGCTGGGCATCGCCGAGCCGCAGATGACCGGGATCGGGGGCGATTGCTTTGTCCTCTATACCCGCCCGGGCGAAAGCACGGTGCGCGCGCTGAACGGATCGGGCTGCGCGCCTGCTGCGGCCAGTGCCGCCGCCCTGCGTGACCGCGGGCTGACCTCGGTGCCGCTGACCGGTCCCGAGGCGGTGACGATCCCCACCGCGATGGCCGCCTTTGCCCACCTGTCGCAGACCGAAGGGCGGCTGGGTCTGGACGACCTTCTCGCCCCCACGATCCGCTATGCCGAGGAGGGGATTCCCGTCGCCCCGCGCGTGGCCTTCGACTGGCCCGCAGCGGCCAAATGCCTGAACCCGACGGCGCAGAAACACTATCTGATCGATGGCAAACTGCCGCAAACCGGCCAGATGTTTCGCGCGCCCGGTCAGGCCGAGGTGCTGCGCCGCGTGGCCCGTGACGGCATCAAGGCCTTTTACCAAGGCGAAGTGGCCGAGGATATGGTCGCCGCGCTGAACGCCCTTGGCGGGGTGCACGAGATGGCCGATTTCGCCAATGCCGCGCCGATCGACGCCACCCCCGTTTCCAGCGACTACAAGGGCGCGAACCTGGTCGAGCATCCGCCGAACGGGCAGGGCGCGACCGCGAACCTGATGCTGAACATCCTGTTGCATTTCGACATCGCCGGAATGGACCCCTTCGGTAGCCAGCGTGCCCATATCGAGGCCGAAGCGGCAAAGCTGGCCTATGACGCGCGCAATCGCTTTCTGGCCGATCCCGACCACTCCACCCGGCTGGATCATATGCTGGCGCCGGAAACGGCGTCAAAACTGGCCGCGCTGATCGATCCGGCCAAGGCGATGGCCGCGGCCGCGCCGCTGACCGAAGCCGTGCACAAGGACACCATCTATATCACCGTGGTCGACAAGGATCGCATGGCTGTCAGCCTGATCTATTCGATCTTCCATGGCTTCGGCTCGGGCATCGCATCTGAGAAATTCGGCATCCTGCTGCAAAATCGCGGGGCAGGCTTTACGCTGGAACAGGGCCACCCGAACGAGATGGCAGGCGGCAAGCGCCCGATGCACACGATCATTCCCGCGATGCTTCGGATGGGCGGGGCCTTGATGCCGTTCGGCGTGATGGGCGGGGCCTATCAGCCCAACGGCCATGCGCGCATGGTGTCGAACATGGTCGATTTCGGGATGGATCCGCAAACCGCCATCGACGCGCCTCGCGCCTTTTCGGATGCGGGCACGATGAAGGTGGAACGCGGATACAGCGACGCGGTGCGCGCCGAACTGGCCGCGATGGGCCACAAGGTCGAGCTTGCGGACGCGCCCATCGGGGGTGCCCAGGCGATCCTGATCCGCGAGGATGGCGTGCTGGAGGGCGGATCGGACCCGCGCAAGGACGGCATCGCGCTGGGTTGCTGACCGGCGTCAGCCGGACTCGCCCGCAAAGAACCTGCGGGCCTCGGGGCTGGTCGCGTGATCGAATATCTGCGTGACCGGCCCGATTTCCTTGAGCGCCCCAAGGTGAAAGAACGCCACGCGGTCGGCGATGCGTCGGGCCTCCATCATCGAATGGGTGATGATGATGATCGAATGATCCACGCGCAGTCCGGTCAGCAACTCTTCGATCTTGGCAGTGGCGATCGGGTCGATCGACCCGGTGGGTTCGTCCATCAGCAAGACCTCGGGCTGGGTCGACAGCGCGCGCGCGATGCACAGCCGCTGCTGCTGGCCACCGGACAGGTCATTGCCCTTTGCCTTGTGCAGGATGTCCTTCACCTCGTCCCACAAATGGGCGCGGCGCAGGCAGTCTTCGACATGGGCGGCCATGTCGGCCTTGGTCTGCATCAGCCCGTGAATGCGCGGCCCATAGGACACATTGTGCCAGATCGTCGTCGGAAAGGGGTTGGGTTTCTGCGCGACCCAGCCAAAGCGCCGGCGATGCAGGGGCGGGTCGATGTCGGGGTCATGGATATCGGTGCCCTGCATCTGCACCGATCCGGTGATCCGCACCCCGGGCGTGTGGTCGTGCATCCGGTTCAGCACCTTCAGCGCCGTTGACTTGCCACAGCCCGATGGTCCGACAAAGGCCAGGATTTCCGAAGGGTAAAGGTCGAACGACACATCCTTCAGGGCATGGGTATCCTCGTACCACAGGTTCAGCCCGGCGATTTCCATGATCGGGGCGTTGTTGGAATTGCTAACGGTGGCTGAGTGCTGCATCTTCCCCTCCTGTATCGGATGTCACGCGGAAGATGACACAGTTGGTGGCGCGCGATTTGATCTGGATCGCGCCACGCCACATCTTCATCAAAACTTCATCGACCTGTTACAAGCCGGGTCATTCCCCAAGCTTGGCATGCACCTCGTCCAGGTCGATCTCACCAATCGGCATCTTGTTGGACGGATCGTCAAAGTCGTATTTGAACAGCGCGAAATCGCGGTGATAGATTTCCTTGATCAGATGCATCGACAGGTCGTCAAAGTAATCCTCGACCGGGTGGGCGCGCTTGGGCCCGTGCCCTTCGGATTCGTTGAAGCGCGGGATTGTTTTCAGATCGACCTTTTTCGGTGTCTTGATCGATTTCAGAACCTCGCCCATCCCGTCGTTGAACTGTTCGGTCCAGAAGATGCGGTCATACCGCCCGCCGTTCTGGATAAAGGTGCTGACATGTCCCGACATGGCCGACCAGTGAATGTCAGGCTCCATCGGGCGGCGCCAGCGGATGGTGTCGCGGGTGAACAGCAGGAACCGGCGGAACGATTTGATCTGGTCGAACTCGAACCCGTCCTCGGGCGCGCCCACCTCGATCCCGTATTTCTGGATCAACAGCGGCACAAGGTTCCCGCGATAACGTTTGCCGTTGCGCTGGATGCCGCAGATCTTGTCAAAGAACGACGACAGGATGCGCGTATAGGGGTTGCGCACGCAGGTGAACGCATAGGATTTATGCGCCTTTACGTTTTGTTCGATCAGGGGCTGGCTGTCTTCGATCGCCCATTTGTGCAGGCCACTGGTGGCGTCATGGATGTCGCCATCGAAGAATGCGCCGTGGTCCGAATAGTACATGATCTGCCCGATGGTCGAGCAGGCGCATTTCGGAACGACGCGATAGACCACGCTTTCGCTTTCCGTCATCCAGGTTCCCGGGAAACCCATCTTGCCCCTAGCCTCCAAACTGTGCGCCTTGTTTTACGGCGCGTTCTGGCGCATGTGAAAAAACGGATATCGACTGTTTATTCAATGCGACTTCATCTTTATCTAGATACTGTGACCCCGTAAACAGAGGCTTTCACCCACCCGCATGGCCCGTATCGCCTTCATACTTTTGTGCCACAAGGACCCCGAGGCCATCATCCGGCAGGCCGAACGGTTGACCGCGGCGGGCGACTACATGTCGATCCATTTTGACGCGCGCGCCAAGCCTTCGCATTTTCAGCAGATACGCACCGCGTTGAAGGACAACCCCAACGTCGTCTTTGCCCGCAAGCGTATCAGATGCGGCTGGGGGGAATGGAGCCTTGTTCAGGCCACGCTGAATGCCGTGGAAACGGCGGTGCACGCGTTTCCCCGTGCCACGCATTTCTACATGCTGTCGGGCGATTGCATGGCGATCAAGACGGCGGAATACGCCCACGAGTTCCTCGACAGCGAGGATTGCGACTACGTCGAAAGCTTCGACTACTTTGACAGCGACTGGATCAAGACCGGCTGGAAAGAAGAGCGGCTGATCTATCGGCACTGGTTCAACGAACGCACCCAGAAACGCCGGTTCTACGGCATGTTCGAACTTCAGAAACGGCTGGGCCTGACCCGCGAGATTCCGCAGGACATCCAGGTGATGATCGGCAGCCAGTGGTGGTGCCTGCGCCGCCGCACGATCGAATGGATACTGGAGTTCACCCGGCAACGTCGCGACGTGATGCGGTTCTTCCGCACCACATGGATCCCCGACGAGACGTTTTTTCAGACCCTCGTGCGCCACCTTGTCCCCGAGGACGAGATCAGGACCCGCACCCTGACATTCCTGCTGTTCACCGATTACGGCATGCCGGTCGTATTTTACAACGACCATTATGACATGCTGCTGTCGCAGGATTTCCTGTTCGCGCGCAAGATCAGCCCCGAGGCGCGCGAGCTCAAGGCGCGGCTGGGCGCGCTCTATGCTTCCGAGGATGTCGAGTTCAAGATTTCCAACGAGGGGCGCAGCCTGTTCAAGTTCCTGTCGGGGCGCGGGCGGATCGGGCGGCGCTTTGCCACGCGGTTCTGGGAAACGGAATCGACGCTGGGCCGCGAACGCGAGCTGATGATCATCGTGTGCAAGAAATGGCACGTCGCCAAGCGCCTGCTGGCCAAGATCCGGCAGGTCACCAACATTCCGGCGATCGAATACCTGTTCAACGAGGAAAGCACCCCGATCCCGGATCTGGGAGGCATCCAGTCGACCCTAGGCAAACGCACGCGCCACCGCCGCGCGCTGATGCGGATGCTGTTCGATTACTACGAAACCGACCGGCTGATCGTCTGCATGGACCCCAACAATATCGACCTTTTGCATGATTTCTGCGGGGACAGATCGGTCACCAGGCTGCTCGAGGTGCAGTGCGGCTTTACCGATGATTACCTGATCGGCCATGCCAAGCGGGTTGGGCTGGCAGGCGACCAGACCCCGCGCGAAACGCTGGAACGGCTGTTGCCGACGATCCGTCAGGACATCACCTTTGAAATCGACCGTATCCGCGATGCCGATTTCGAAAACCACCACCGCATCCGCGAGTCCGACAGCCCCTACGACAACGCCGACCGCATTGCGCGCTTTCTGACGATCCCCGAGGACAAGGCGCTTGAAATCGCCCAGACCGACCATCTTTTTGCCGATTGAGGTGCCAAATGGCCTATGCCTATGACGACCAGAACATCTTTGCCAAGATCCTGCGCGGCGAGATTCCCAACAGCACGGTTCTGGAAACCGACCACACGCTGGCCTTCAACGATATCCAGCCGCAGGCCCCGGTGCATGTGCTGGTGATCCCCAAGGGCGCGTATGTGAATCACGATCACTTCGCGGCCGAAGCCTCGGATGCGGAAATCGCCGATTACACCCGCGCCATCGGGCAGGTGTGCCAGATGGTCAGCGTCACGCCCGGTGCGGGCGATGGCGGCTATCGCCTGATTTCAAACGCGGGCGACGCCGGAGTGCAAGAGGTGCCGCACCTGCATGTGCATGTGCTGGGCGGCCGCGTGCTGGGCCGGATGCTGGAAAAGGCGGATTAACTGCCGCGATAGGTCGAATAGCCAAAGGGCGACAGCAGAAGCGGCACATGGTAATGCGCCTGCGCATCCGCCATGCCGAACCGGACCGGCACCTGATCCAGAAACAGGGGCTCGCTCTGGGTCAGTGCATTGTCCCGCAGGTATTGTCCTGCGTGAAACACAAGCTCGTATACTCCGGTCGTGAACCTGTCGGCAGGCAGGATCGGCGCATCGGTGCGGCCATCCGCATTGGTCACGGTCTCGGCAATTCTTTCTCGCGCGGTGCCGTTGAGCCGAAACAACTCGATCCGCAAACCGGCCGCAGGCACGCCGCGCGCCGTATCCAGAACATGGGTTGTCAGATAGCCATCGGGCATGGAACGCTCCTTTTTCGGGCCAGCCTATCGAAAGGGTGGCGATTGCACAGGCTTAATCAGGGATTGCAGTGCCGGGAAAGTGTATCAATCATTTTTTGAAAATCTTTCGCCGCGGCCGTGCCTTACAACTCGGCCAACTGAACAGGAGGCTGCGATGCAGCGTTATCCGCGCAACATGATCGGATACGGGGCCAACCCGCCGGATGCGAAATGGCCCGGTGGGGCCCGCATCGCCGTGCAGTTCGTCCTGAACTACGAAGAGGGCGGCGAGAACAGCATCCTGCACGGCGATTCTGCGTCCGAGGGGTTCCTTTCCGACATCGCCGGGGCCGTGCCCTGGCCGGGGCAGCGCCACTGGAACATGGAATCAATATATGACTACGGCGCGCGCGCCGGGTTCTGGCGGCTGCACCGGCTGTTCACCGGCGCGGATATTCCCGTCACCGTCTACGGCGTCGCGACGGCGCTGGCGCGCAGCCCCGAGCAGGTCGAGGCGATGAAGGACGCAGATTGGGAAATCGCCAGTCACGGCCTGAAATGGGTCGAGCATCGCGACATGCCCGAGGATCAGGAGCGTGCCGCGATTGCCGAGGCGATCCGCCTGCACACCGAGGTCACGGGCAGCCGTCCGCGCGGCTGGTACACCGGGCGGTGCAGCGAGAACACCGTGCGCCTGGTCGCCGAAGAGGGCGGTTTCGACTATATCTCGGACACCTATGACGACGATCTGCCCCATTGGATCGAGGTGGGCGCGCGCGATCAACTGGTCATCCCCTACACGCTGGAATCCAACGACATGCGCTTTGCCACAGCACCCGGATACATCACGGGCGAGCAGTTCTTTACCTACCTGCGCGATGCCTTTGACGTGCTGTATGCCGAGGGGGAAACCGCGCCGAAAATGCTGAGCATCGGCCTGCACTGCCGCCTGATCGGTCGCCCCGGCAAGATCGCCGGGCTGCAACGGTTCATCGAGTATATCAAGGGGTTCGAGGGCGTGTGGACCCCCCGCCGCATTGACATTGCGCGCCATTGGGCCGCCACCCATCCGCACCGCCGTAGACAGCGCCCCAGCCAGATGGATCGTGCATCCTTTGTGCATCGGTTCGGCGGCATCTTCGAACTCTCGCCCTGGATCGCGGAACGCGCCTTTGACCTGGAACTTGGGCCCGCCCACGACACTCCCGCCGGGCTGCACAACGCGCTGGCGCGCATGTTCCGCAGCGCCACATATGACGAGCGCCTGGGCGTGCTTAAGGCCCATCCCGATCTGGCGGGCAAGCTGGCCTCTGCCAGGCGCCTGACCGCCGAATCGACCGCCGAACAGGCCAGCGCGGGGCTTGATGCGTTGACCGATGACGAACGCGCGCGGTTCACCACGCTCAACACCGCCTATATTGAAAAGCACGGCTTTCCCTTCATCATCGCCGTGCGCGACCATGACAAGGCGTCGATTCTGGCCGCGTTCGAAACCCGTATCGCCAATGACACCGGGACCGAGTTCACCACCGCCTGCGCGCAGGTCGAACGCATTGCGCGGCTGCGGCTGGAGGACATGACATGACCTATGCCTTTCCCCCCGGCGGTCTGCCGGATCAGTCGGTCAGCCCCGAGGGCACGGCCATCTTCACCACCGCCTATGCCGTGCTGCCCGCCTGCACGATGCGCGACATCGTCACCAGCCTGCTGCCCGGCTGGACGGGCACACGCGCCTGGATCATCGCGCGCCCGCTGTCGGGCTTTGCCGAGACATTCGCCCAATACGCGGTCGAGGTTGCCCCCGGTGGCGGATCGCAAACCCCCGAACCCGACAGCAGCTCGCAGGCGGCGTTGCTGGTTGCAAGCGGCCAGATGGCTCTGACAATCGACGGCCAGACCCATGACCTGCGCGCGGGCGGTTATGCCTATATCGCCCCCGGCAGCGATTGGAGCATCCACAATCCCGGTACGACGCCGCTGCAATTCCACTGGATTCGCAAGCGCCATGAACCGGCACCGGGCATCGACCGACCCGACAGCTTCGTGACCTCGGATCAGGAAACCCCCGTCAACTGGATGGCCAATACCGACAAATGGGGCACCACCCGCTTTGTCGATCCGGCCGATCTGCGCCACGACATGCACGCCAATATCGTGACCTTCCTGCCGGGCGGACGCATCCCCTTTGCCGAAACCCATGTGATGGAACACGGGCTTTACGTGCTGCAAGGCACGGCGCGCTATCTGCTGAACACCGACTGGGTCGAGGTCGGCCCGGGTGATTTCATGTGGCTGCGCGCGTTCTGCCCGCAGGCCTGCATCGCCACCGGCGATGAGCCGTTTCGCTATCTTCTGTACAAGGACGTGAACCGCCACCCGGGGCTGTCGCTGTGACCACCACGCGAATCATTCACACCGAACCCCTGACCGCCAAGGCCTTCGCCCCGTTCGGCGATGTGCTGGATTGTGCGGGCGATCCCGACAGGATCATCAACGCCGGGGCCTGCGGGCGCTGGCATGACCGCGCGCGGCTGGATTTCGGCCCCGAAGGGTGTGCCGGGATCAGCGTGCTCAGCGCGCAACCGCGCAGCCTGCCCCATACCTGCGACCTGATGGAACGGCACCCCGAGGGCAGTCAGGCCTTCATCCCCATGCATCAGAACGAATGGCTGGTCATCGTCGCGCCCGATGTCGGTGGCCAGCCCGGCCAGCCGCGCGCCTTTCTGGCGGCACCGGGGCAGGGCATCAACCTGCATCGCGGCACATGGCACGGGGTGCTGACACCGCTGCACGCCCCCGGGCTGTTCGCCGTGATCGACCGCATCGGAGTGACGCCGAACCTGCACGAAGTCGCGATTGATCCGCCCTTTACCGTGATGCGCTGACCCGTCAGGACGCGCGGCCATAACAGGTAAAAGCCATTGACCCTGTTTCCTGCCGCGCGCATCTTTCCGGCGCGTGGCAGGAGGGCGGCAGATGCAGGCGAAACCGACGATTTTCACCCCTGTTCTTGTCGTGGGCTGCGCGATCATCCTGATCAGCTTTGCCGTGCGCGCGTCCTTTGGCGTGTTCCAGATTCCCATCGCGCAGGAATTCGGCTGGTTGCGGGCTGAATTCAGCCTGGCCATCGCCATTCAGAACCTTGCCTGGGGCATAGGCCAGCCAATATCGCGGGCACGCTGACGGCGGGTTGGCTGGGCAAGCGGTATTCCAAGAAATACCTGCTGGCCGCCATCTACACCGGGCGCACCATCATTGCCGCCGCGTTCATCCTGTTTCCGATCACGCCCGCGACGGTGCTGCTGTTTTCTGTGGCGATGGGCGCGCTTTGGCTGGCGACCGTGCCGCTGACCAGCGGGCTGATCGCCCATATCTATGGCCTGCGCTACATGGGCACGCTGTATGGCATCGTGTTCTTTTCCCATCAGCTTGGCAGCTTTCTGGGCGTCTGGCTGGGCGGGCGGATGTATGACGCCTATGGCGACTACACCGTGGTCTGGTGGATCGGTGTCGGCGTGGGCGCGTTTTCCGCCATCGTTCACCTGCCGGTGAAAGAGCGGAATATCACCGCGCCCGCCGCCCGCCCTCAGGCCTTGTAACCCGCAGCGTTGGGCACGTTCGCGGCATTGCGTTCGCGGATCGCTGCGGCGGCGTCGTCATACAGGAACGGCAGGAACGCATAGCGCGTGCCGCTTGTCACCTTGGCCACCGCATGCAGGAGCGAGCACGAGAATATCACCGCCGTGCCCTTGGGGGCCTTGATCCCGCGCGGATTGAACTCGGGAAAGCTGACAGCGCCGCCCTCGAACTCGTCATTCAGGTTGATCGACACGGCAAAGCGGCGATGCGCGGTGCCCAGCGTGGTGTTGTCGCGATGCGGGCGGAAATGCCCGCCCTCATCCGCCGGATAGCAGCCGACCATGTACCGCTCCATCCGGGTGCACTTGAAGTAGTGCACACGCTCGATCTGGGGCACGACCTTGCGCAGGATGCGGCTTTGGGTCTGCGAAATCAGGTCCGGGTCGGACAGCGTGAAATCGTTGCGCACCTTGAAGGACGGGTCCATCACCGCCACGGTCTTGCCGTCCTGATCGCGCATGAAGCCCGAGCTTTCGCCGCCATGTTCGTGGTACAGCCCGACCAGATGGTCACAGAATTCAGGTTCGAACACGTCTGGCAGCACCAGAACCGGGGCCGGCGTTTCAAAGCCAAGGAACGTCGCGGCGGGCGGGACACTGCGCAGATAGGCCAGCACCTGCTCGATGCAGCTGCCATCAGGGGTCATGGCAACCCGTTTGCGTATCGTCAGTGACGGGTCGATCACCATCCAGAACGGACGAAAGGGCGCGCTTGTATCGGTCTGCACGGGCATCGCCCCATACATGCGCGCCACCGCCATATCCGTGTCCCAGAACACACGCCGCCCGGGGATCTTGTCAGCCAGTCGGTCTTGCGCCTCGTCATCCGGCGCATTGATCACCGTGAACAGCGAGGCCTGCTCGTCATCGAAAACATCCGTCGCGGCATAGGCGGTGGCGATCATCTGCGCCATGCGCTGATCGCCAACCGTGCCCGGAAAGGCCAGCAACAACCAGCGCCCGCCGACTGAATCAAAGGTGAATTGAGGGTTGCTTTTGGTGCGCGCCTTGAACGACGGAGCGCGGTCACCGGGCACCAGATTGCGAAAGGCAGGCTGTGCGGATTGATCTGTCATCGAAAATACCCCTGTCTGCAAAATTGCAAACAGGATAGATGCGACCCACTTGCATCGCAACAAAAACCGGACTTGCCGCGTTTATCTGTTGCGCCACGCGTTAAGGATGTATCGGCTGGTCATCAGGTCCAGATGCGCACCGCCGCCATTCTTGAACAGGGTGATTTCATCGTCCGAGGTACGGCAGAATTGTTCTGGTACATAATAATCCGCGACCAGATCATCGCGGGTGATGACACCCTGTTCCAGCGGAATCCTGATCTCGCCGATATGGCCTACCGTGGTGTCAAAACTGTCGACAAAGACGCGCGTGCGGGTCAGGGCAGTGTCATCGACCTCGCGCATATCGGGGCGATAGGCACCGATCACGTCGATATGCTGACCGGGTTGCAACCAGTCGCCGCGCAGCAGCGGCTCGGTGCTCATCGTGGCGCTGGTGATGATGTCCGCGGCGCGCACGGCGGTTTCCAGATCGTCGGCCACGGCCATGCCGGGGAACTCGGCCGCCATCTTTTCGGCATTCGCGCGCGTGCGGTTCCAGACGGTGAACCGGGCCTGCGGAAAGGCCGCACCATAGGCCTGCCGGAGCGACCGGCCCACGGTGCCCGCACCCACGATCAGGATCTCGCGGCTGTCGGGGCGGGCCAGCTTGCGCGCGGCGCAAAGGCTGTCACCGGCGGTTTTCCACTTGGTGACAAGGTGGAAATCGACCAGCGCCTCCAGCTCGCCGGTGTCATTGTCAAACAGCGTGACCGCGCCATTGACCATCGGCTTGCCGCGCCCCGGATTGCCCGGAAACACCGTGGCCGATTTCACCGCCAGCCCCATGCCGTCGATCCACGCCGCCCGGTTCAGCAGCGTGTCGGGGTCGCGATACAGGAAAATATCGTCGATCCGCGCCTTGGGCAGGCGGTGGCCTGCGTCCAGCGCATCGGTCAGGTCCAGCCAGTCCAGCAGCGCCTCGCCCTCGGCGAAGGGGATGAAGGGAACGGTCATGTGACCTCCTTTTCGGTCAGAAATCCATGGCTTGCCAGGACGCGGGCCAATCCATCCGCACCTTCGAAAAGGTGCCCGTGCCATCCGCGTGCCTGCGCGGCGGCGATGTTCTCGGGCCGGTCATCGGTGAAGAACAACTGCCCGGCTGACAGGCCGCTGGCCAGTTCCAGCGTCTCGTAGATCTCGGGCTCGGGTTTGATCGCGCCGATATGGGCGGAAATCACCCGCCCGTCGAACTCGGCCAGAAAGGGATAGGCCCCTTCGGCAATCTCGAACGTCTCGGCGCCGAAGTTCGACAGCGCCCAGCAGGGCACGCCTGCCGCGCGCAGCCGGTCGAACAGGGCCACGGTGTCAATCATCGCGGGGCTGGCCATGTCGAGCCAGCGGTCGTGCCACAGCCGGATCGCCTCGGCCCAGTCTGGATGCGCGTCCGCCAGCGCATAGATCGTGTCGCGCAACGGCGCACCGCGATCAACCTCAAGATTTGCGGCCTCCAGCGGCACGGCATCAAACAGCCGCGCGCGCGCCTCGGCCCCGATCTCGCGGTCGTAGAATCCCACGGGGTCCCAATGGATCAGCACGCGCCCGATGTCGAAAACCACTGCTTCTGGCATGATGCTACCCTTGTTTGGCGGCGCGCAACGCACGTTCCAGCCCGTCAAGGAAACGAGAGCGGTCCGCCTTTGTAAACCCCTTGCCGCCGCCCTGCATGAACGGGTTGGATGCGCGCAGGTCGCTCATCAGGTCGCGGGTGGCCAGCACGTTGCCGATATTGGCGCCGGTCAGCGCCTCGCCGTTGTGTTTGAGCACCTGCGCCCCGTTCTCGATGCAGCGCGCGGCCAGCGGGATGTCTCCCGTCACCACCACGTCACCTGGCCCCGCGCGCTCGGCAATCCACATATCGGCCACGTCGGGGCCATCGGGCACGATCACCGTTTCGACCAGCGGGTTTTGCGACGGGCGCAGCCCGCCGTTGCTGACCACCTTCATCGCGACGCCGTGGCGGGTTGCCACGCGCTCGGCCTCGGATTTGACCGGGCAGGCATCGGCGTCGATGAACAGCGTCACGAATACAGCGCTTCGGCGTGAAAGGTGACGTGATCCTCGATGAACGACGACACAAAGAAATAGCTGTGGTCATAGCCCTTTTGCAGCCGCAGGGTCGCGGGCACCCGGCGGGCGGCAACGGCCTGTGCCAGCGCCTCGGGTTGCAGCAGGTCGATGAACTGATCGCTGCTGCCGGTGTCCACCAGCAACGGGATGTCCAGGCCGGTGTCGCGCATCATCAGGGTGGCGTCATGGGCGGCCCACGCGCCCTCATCCTCGCCCAGATAGGCCGACAGTTGCTTGCGGCCCCAATCGCCGTTGGTCGGATGACAAATGGGCGAGAAGGCCGAGACCGAGCGGAACCGCCCCGGCAGCCCCATTGCCAGCGTCAGCGCGCCATGCCCGCCCATCGAATGGCCGGTGATCGCCTGCCGCTCGGCATCCAGTGGAAATTCCTTGAACACCAGGTCGGGCAGGTCCGTGGCGATGTAATCCCACATGCGGAAATTCGGGGCCCAGGGCGCCTGCGTGGCGTTCACATAAAACCCGGCACCCTGGCCCAGATCATAGGCGTCGTCATCTGCCACGCCCTCGCCGCGCGGCGATGTGTCGGGGAAAATCAGTGCGATCCCCTGTTCGGCAGCCCAGCTTTGCGCGCCCGCCTTGACCATCGCGTTTTCATGCGTGCAGGTCAGGCCAGACAGATACCACAGCACCGGCACCGGGCCGTCCTGCGCGTCCTCGGGCAGGAACAGACCGAATGTCATGTCACAGGCCGTTGCGGAGGATGTGTGGCTGTAAACGCCCTGCATGCCGCCAAAGCAGCGGTTTTCGGAAATGGTTTTCATGGGATGCCCCCTGTTTGTCCGGTTGGCCCATGGCTATCCGAGGGATGCCCGCGCGGCAAGGATCAGAAAGCGCTGACCCAGGCGATCACCGCCGAGACGGTGATGATGGAAAACCCGGTCGAGATCAGGATCGACGCCGACACCCGGTGTGGTGCCACGCCATAATGCTGCGCAAGGATATACACATTGCCCGCCACCGGCAGGGCGGCGGCGGCGATCATCACCCCGGCGGCATAAAGATCGACCGGAAACAGCACAAGCGCGGCAAAGGCCACGGCGACGGGGTGCAGGACCAGCTTGCAGAACGACAGCCATCCGGCGGTTGTGAGCCGCTCCGCCGATTTCGATGCCAGGCTGGCCCCGATGGCAAACAGCGCGCCGGGCGTGGCCGCAGCGCCCAGGATCGAGACAAAATCATTCAGCGGATCAGGGATCGGGATGGCCAGCGACGACCACGCCAACCCCAGCGAAATGCTGACGATCATGGGGTTTTTCAGCAGGCCCAGCCCCACGGTGCGCAGGATCTTGATCGACACGCGCCCGTCGCGCGCGCCGGTGATCAGGATCACGATCAGCGAGCCGAACACGATCAGATCGACCGCCAGCACTAGCATGACCGGGGCGATCGCCGCCTCGCCCAGCAGCATCACCAGCATCGGTATGCCCAGAAACCCGACATTGCCGATCACCGCGCATTGTGCCTCGACCGCCGCCTCCTCGGTGCTCAGCCCGCGCAGGAACGCGACGCCGGTGGCGATGCCATAGATCAGCGCGGTGCCCCACAGATAGGCGGTGACAAAGCGCAGATCGAAAATCTCGGTGAATGACAGGTTGGCTGAAAACCGGAACAGCATCGCCGACAGGGCAAAGTAGAACACGAACTTGGTCAGCCAAGCGGTCGCCTCTTCGGGGAAAAACCGTGTGACACCTGCAAGGTAACCCAGACCGATCAGGGCAAAGAAGGGCAGGGTTTGCAGGAATATCTGGGCCATGACGCTTTTGGTAGCATGGGGGGCGGTGCGGTCAATGCCCCACGGATTTGCGCCTAGACCTTGGGGTGTTGTTCCAGCCGCAGGACCGGTGGCGCGGACTCGACCTCGGGGGCCAGCTCCTCGAAATCGAAATTGTCCAGCCGCCGCGCGCGCCGCCCGGCCTTGTCGGCGCTGATCTTGATGTCCGAGATATCCTTGGCCGCCTGCCCGAAATGCCGGTCCAGGTTTTCGACCCGGCTGCCCAGCCGTTCAACATCGGCAAACAGCAGCCCCAGTTCGCGCCGGATCGCGCCCGCCTGTTCCCGCATGCGCGCATCTTTCAGGATCGCGCGCATCGTGTGCAGCGTGGCCATGCAGGTGGTCGGCGACACGATCCAGACTCGCGCGGCGAACCCTTCGCGCACCAGTTCGGGGAACCGCGCGTGCAGTTCGGCATAGACCGCCTCGGAGGGCAGGAACATCAGCGCGCCATCGGCGGTTTCGCCCTCAAGAATGTATTTCTCGGAGATCGCCTTGATATGCGCGCGCACCGCCTGCCGCATCTGGGTGTTGGCGCGGGTCACCTGTTCCGGCGTCTGCGCGTTGATCAGCGCCTCGTAGGCCTCAAGCGGGAACTTGCTGTCGATCGCGATCGGCCCGGGCGGGTTGGGCAGGTAGATCAGGCAATCGGGCCGCTTGCCGTTGCTCAGAACCGCCTGCCATTGATAGCTGTCGGAGGGCAGCGCCTTGCCGACGATGTCGCGCAACTGGATCTCGCCGAAGGCCCCGCGCGTCTGCTTGTTGCTCAGGATATCCTGCAACGACAGCACATCACCCGACAGCTTGGTGATATTGTCCTGCGCCTTGTCGATGGCCTGCAACCGCTGCTGCAATTCCCCAAGGCTGTGCGCCGTGCGGGTGGCCGTGCCCTGCAGGTTCTCGTTCATCTTTTCGCTGACCTGTGCCAGCCGGCGTTCCATCAGTTGCAGCATGTTGGCCTGGCTGGCCGCCTGCGCCTCGGACACATGGGTCAGACCCCCGGCAAGCTGTTGCTGTCCTTGCCCCAGCATTTCCACACGCTGCCCCAATTGCCCGATCTGCTGGGCCAGCGGTGCTGCAATCCGCGCGCTGCGCCCCGCCGCCCGCACCGCCACGATCAGCAGGATCAGGAACACCAGCGCCAGCACCCCGCCTGCCAGCACCAGCAGGGTGGCCGGATCGTCCAGCGCGAAGGATTGGTTGCCGATCTGGATCATGTGCGCCCGAACAGCCTTTCGATGTCTGACAGTTTCAGTTCAACATAGGTGGGCCGCCCGTGGTTGCATTGGCCGGAATGGGGCGTCGCCTCCATCTCGCGCAGCAGGGCGTTCATCTCCTCGGCCCGCATCCGGCGGCCCGAGCGGATCGAGCCGTGGCAGGCCACGCGGCTCAGGATCGCCTCAAGCCGCGCCTGCACGGTCATGCTGTCGCCCTGATCTGCCAGTTCGTCCAGAATATCCAGGATCATCGCCTTTGCATTCACCTCGCCCAGCAGGGCCGGGGTTTCGCGCACGGCGACGGCCCCGCCACCGAAGGGTTCGATTGTCAGTCCCAGCCGTGACAGTGCGTCGGCATGATCCAGCAGCCGGGCGCAATCGCTGTCCGACAGTTCCACGATCTCGGGGATCAGCAGGGCCTGCGCGGCCACGCCGGTGTCGGCCATCTGGCGTTTCAACCGCTCATAGACCAGCCGTTCATGCGCGGCGTGCTGATCGACGATCACGATGCCGGTTTCGGTCTGCGCCACGATGTAGTTTTCATGCACCTGCGCGCGGGCTGCGCCCAGTGGCAGGGCCTCGTCAGGGCCTTGTGTCCTTTCGCCGGCGGTGTCTTCCACGCGCGCGCTGAAATCGCGCTGCATCTCGGCAAAACCGGGCGCCTGAGCCTGATAGGCCGCTGCCCGCGCCCCGGCACTGGGCCGGTCCATCTGGTAGACGCGCGCGCCCATGGTTTCCGGCCGCATCGCGCCCAGGGTGGCCCCCGCCACGGTGCTGGACGCCCGATGCCCCGACCCGGCCAGCGCGGCCCGCAGCGCGCCAACGATCAGCCCGCGCACGGTGCCGGGATCCCGAAACCGCACCTCGGACTTGGCCG
This sequence comes from Lacimonas salitolerans, assembly GCF_042677865.1. Taxonomy (NCBI): domain Bacteria; kingdom Pseudomonadati; phylum Pseudomonadota; class Alphaproteobacteria; order Rhodobacterales; family Paracoccaceae; genus Lacimonas; species Lacimonas salitolerans. Next base: position 250,842 of record NZ_JBHUDD010000059.1, read on the forward strand.
GGTGCACGTTCACGTCCACCAGCGTCGGGTCGCAATCGACGAACAGCGCCGCCACCGGGTGCCGGTCGCGCGACAGGAAATCGAAATAGGCCGCGCGCAGCGCGCCGATCAGCAGCTTGTCCCGCACCGGGCGACCGTTGACGAACAGGAACTGCGCCACCGCCGCCCCGCGCGAATATGTGGGCAGCGCGGCAAAGCCCGACAGGTGCAGCCCGTCACGCTCGGCCTCGATCCGGATGGAATTGTCGGCAAACTCGGTGCCCAGCACGCCCGACAACCGCCCGTGCAGCGCATCGAACAGGTCGCCCGACTGCGCATCGGCGCGAAACACCATGCGCCCCTCGCCCCCGCCGGACACATCGCGCAGGGTAAAGGCCACAAAGGGTTCCGCCATCGCCAGCCGCTTGACCACATCGGCAATCGCCTGCCCCTCGGCCCGGTCGGTGCGCAGGAATTTCAGCCGCGCGGGCGTGGCATGAAACAGGTCACGCAGTTCCACCACCGTGCCGCTATTCAGCGCCGCAGGCCGCACTGCACCGATCTGCCCGCCCGAAACCGCGATCTGCGCGGCATCCTGCCCCGCCATCCGGCTGGTGATGGTCAGCCGCCCCACCGCGCCAAGGCTGGGCAGCGCCTCGCCCCGGAACCCGAAAGTGTGGATGTTCAGCAGGTCGCTGCCGTCGATCTTGGATGTCGCATGGCGCGACAGCGCCAGCGGCAGGTCTGCGCCCGCGATCCCGCAGCCGTCATCGGCCACCCGAATCAGCGTCTTGCCGCCATCGGCGATGGTCACATCCACCCGCCGCGCCCCGGCATCCAGCGCGTTTTCCACCAGCTCCTTGACCGCCGAGGCCGGGCGCTCCACCACCTCGCCTGCGGCGATGCGGTTGATCGAGGCCTCGTCCAGCTGCCGGATCACGGGCGGGGCATTTGGGCGCATATTGGGGGCTTGGGTGTTCATCCCACAATACCTAGCAGGGTTTGCGCGATTCTGCCAAGGCTACAACCGCGCCCGGTACAGCCGCACCCGCAGCCCGCCATGCGGCACCGCAGGCCCGGTGTGCAGGGTCAGGCCGGTGGCCTTGGCCAGCCCGCCATCGCTGGTGATCAGGCCCAGATGCCAGCCTGCGAACCGCGCCCGCAGCACCTCGCCCAAGGCTCCGTACAGACCGAACAGCGGTTTGCGCTCTCCGATCCGGGTGCCATAGGGCGGGTTGACGAGAACGATGCCGGGCGGCCCCTCGGGCGGTTCCAGATCGCTGAACGCCATTTGCGTAAAGGTCACCCAATCGCCCACCCCGGCGCGGGCGGCATTGTCGCGCGCCATGCGCACCGCCCCGGCATCGCGGTCCGAGCCGTGAAACCGCGCCGTCGGCACCTGCGCCTGCATGTCCGCCTTCATCGTGTCAAAGGCCACGGCGTCGAACCCTGCAAGATGCTGAAACGCAAAGGCACGGTCGCGCCCCGGCCACAGCCCCGCCGCGATCTCGGCGGCCTCCAGCACGAATGTCCCCGACCCGCACATCGGATCGACCACGGTTTGCGTACCGTCAAACCCCATCTGCCGCAGGAACAGCGCCGCCAGCGTCTCGCGCATCGGGGCCTTGCCCATGGCCAGCTTGTGCCCGCGCTTGTGCAGGCTTTCGCCCGAGGAATCGATGCTCATCACCACCAGATCGTCGTCGATCCGCACCTTCAGGGTCACCGGCGCATCCGCCGCGATCTGCACGCCCAGACCTTCGGAAATCGCGCGGCCGATGCGTTCTGCCGCCGCGCGCTCGTGATAGATCTTTGATCGGTGGCTGGCGACCTCGACCCGCAGCGGCACATCCGGGCGCAGCACATCGGCCCAGGGAAACCTGCGCGCGCGCTTGTCCAATTGCGCCAGATGCATCGCGCGAAACTCGCCGATCCGCACCAGCACCCGCCCGGCCCCGCGCAGGCACAGGTTGGCGCGCCATACATCGGGCCAGCCGCCACGTATCACCACGCCGCCCTCGACCGGCTTGGGCTGGGCGAAGCCCGCTGCGCGCGCCTCGTCCGCCAGCACGGGTTCCAGCCCCGGGGGGGCGACCAGAAAAATCTCGAAATCCTGTTCCATAGGGTGCGCAATAGCGCGGAACGCAGGCCACGGACAGGGCAGAGTGACCGCAAGGCGCGGCTTGCTCTTGAGGGGGCAATCATTATACCCAATGCTATCGTGGTGACGATTTCAGTCAGGAAAACAGTATGTGGAACAGTGATTTTTATCTCGGCCCGTGGAAGCTGGCGTTGGAAACGACCCGGGCCATGGCAGACGCGCAGGCGGTGATCTCCATGCGCATGGGTGGCATGATGGGCCTCTGGCCGGTGGCGGGCGGCGAACACGCCCGCATGATTGAGGAAAAGCCGCGCGCGATGATCAAGGCCGTGGTCGCCATGCAAGGCGCCATGATCGAAATGCAGACCCCCGATCAGGTCATGCGCGCCGGGCTGCGCCCGATCAGCGACAAGGTGGGCAAGAACGCCAAACGCCTGACGGCACGCGGATCAAAGCGGTAACAGCCCCAATTCCGCCAGTGCTGCGTGGGCAGGGTGGGAGGTATGGCCCACCCTGCATCAATGCCGGCGCGGATCGGCTGGATAAACACCCAGAATATCGAGCTGCGACGTGAAATAGCGCAGCTCGTCCAGCGCCAGTTTCACATTGGCATCATCGGGGTGGCCTTCGATATCGGCATAGAACTGCGTGGCGGTGAACGACCCGCCCACCATGTAGCTTTCCAGCTTGGTCATGTTGACGCCGTTGGTGGCAAACCCGCCCATCGCCTTGTAGAGGGCCGCAGGAATGTTGCGCACCTGAAAGACGAAACTGGTCATCATGCCGTCATCGCCCCGGCGGTTGTGGTCGGCCTGCGGTGACATCACCAGAAACCGGGTGGTGTTGTTGCCCTGATCCTCGATATGCCGTGCCAGCACGTCCAACCCGTAGATTTCCGCCGCCAGGTCGCCCGCAAGCGCCGCCAGCTTCGGATCGCCCTTTTCGGCCACGTGTCGCGCCGATCCGGCGGTGTCGGCCCCGGTCACGCGCTGAATGCCGTGTTGCGCCAGAAACGCCTTGCACTGGCCCAGCAGCACGGTGTGACTCATCGCGTTCTCGACCTGCTCCAGCGGCGTGCCGGGCACCGCCAGAAGGTTGATGTGCACCCGCACGAATGCCTCGTCCACGATGTGCAGTCCTGATCCGGGCAGCAGCGAATGGATGTCGGCCACCCGCCCGTAGGTCGAGTTTTCCACTGGCAGCATCGCCAGATCGGCGCGGCCCTCACGCACGGCGTCTATCGCGTCCTCGAAGGTGCGGCAGGGCAGCGCCTCCATGTCGGGGCGGGCGTCGTGGCAGGCCTGATGCGAATAGGCCCCGTGTTCCCCCTGAAAGGCGATGCGGTTGGTTTTTGTCATCGTTTTTCCGTGGTTTTCCGTCAAAGATCCCGAAATCGGGCGTTTCGTCGCGCTAACTATACCTTGCCACAGCGAAGGGGAAGCAATAGATACCGCCGCGACAGACACGAAAAGAACGGGCGAGCCATGTTTGACACGATGACGATCACCAAGGCCGGCGGCGCACTGTGCGGCGCGCTTCTTGTTTTCCTGCTGGGCAAATGGGGCGCCGAGGAACTGTACCACATGGGCGGCGGTTACGGCGAAGACCGTGCCATGGGCTACGCGATCGAGGTGGCAGATGCCCCCGCCGAGGAAGAAGAGGAAGAGGTTGATCTGGCCGCGGTGCTGGCCGATGGCGACGCCGGCAGAGGCGAGCGCGCGTTCAACAAATGCGCTGCGTGCCACAAGCTGGAAGATGGTGCAAACGGGGTCGGCCCGCATCTCTACGCCGTTGTTGATCGCGAAATCGGCGCGGTCGACGGCTTCAACTATTCCGGTGCGCTGAGCGAGCAGGACGCCGAGGCATGGACGCCCGAAACCCTCTACGCCTTTCTCGAAAACCCCCGTGGCTGGGCACCCGGCACCAGCATGGCCTTTGCCGGGCTCAGCCGCTCGGGCGAGCGTGCGGATCTGATCGCCTATCTCGAGACTTTCGGCAACTGATCCCCACCGAATTTGTCTATTCAGGCCGCTCTCCGTCGGAGGGCGGCCTTTTGCTGTGCAGGCCATCGGGAATTCACGGGCGATCACGCATTCTTACCTTGAATGTGGCCAATCCGCGCCTTTACCTTAGTTCAACGGTATCGGACGCCAAGAACACCGGATCGCGACAGGAGTTTCAGCATGACACGCCCCCCCCGCAGCCATGCGCGCGCCGCGCTGCGCGACATCCGCCCCAAAGCCGCTTTTGTCACATGGATGCTTCTGGGTCTGGCCGCGCTGACCTTGCCCGCGCTGGCGCAGGAGAGCGACGAGACCATCATCCGCAGTCATGGCTACAGCTATTTCGGCAACCTGTCCTATCCGCCCGATTACCCGCATTTCACCTATGTGAATCCCGACGCACCCAAGGGTGGCGAGATCAGCATCGCCGCCACGGGCACGTTCGATTCCATGAACCCCTACAGCCGCAAGGGGCGTGCGGGGCGGCTGTCGTGGATGATGTATGAAAGCCTGCTGGGCGAAGAGCCCTCATCGGGGGGCAGCGCGCCAGCCGACGTCTATGGCGAATCCTACGGGCTGCTGGCCGAGCGGCTGGAATACCCCGAAAGCAAGGAATGGGTGATCTTTCACATGCGCCCCGAGGCGCGGTTTTCCGATGGCGAGCCGGTGACAGCGCATGACGTGGTGTTTTCGCACAACCTGCTTCTGGAGCAGGGGCTGCCGTCCTATGCGCAGGCGGTCAAGGTGCGCGTGCTGGACGCCGAGGCGCTGGATGACCACACGGTGAAATTCACCTTTGCCGACGGCATCTCGCGCCGGTCGCTGATCGACCAGGTGGGCGGCGTGCCGGTCTGGCCCCAGCACTGGTTCGAGGAAACCGGCGCCCGGCTGGACGAACCCCGGCTTGAGGCGGCACCCGGCTCCGGCCCCTATATGGTGGGTAGTGTCGAAACCAACCGCCGCATCGTGTACGAGCGCAACCCCGATTACTGGGGCAAGGATCTGCCGATGAATGTGGGCCGGCACAATTTCGATCGCATCCGCGTGGAATATTTCGGCGATGACACCGCCGCGTTCGAGGCGTTCAAGGCAGGCGAATTCACCGTGCGGCCCGAAAGCAACTCGCGGCTCTGGGCCACGGGCTATGATTTCCGCGCCGTGCGCGATGGCTGGGTCAAGCTTGAGGAACTGCCCGACGGCACCCCGCCCACGCCCACCGGCATCGTGTTCAATCTGGCGCGCGACAAGTTTCAGGACCGCCGCGTGCGCGAGGCGATGTCGCTGGCCTACAACTTCGAATGGACCAATACCTCGTTGCAGAACGATCTTTTCAAGCAGCGACATTCCTTCACCCAAGGCAGCCCGTTCGAGGCGCAGGGCGTGCCCGAAGGCGCGGAACTGGAACTGCTGCAAAGCCTTGGCGACATCGTCCCGCCCGAGGTGTTGACCGAACCCGTGGTGATGGCGCACAGCTCCTCGCCCGAGCGCCTGTCGGACCGGCGCAACCTGCGCCGCGCCATGGGCCTGCTGGACGAGGCCGGATGGCCGGTGGGCGATGACGGCATGCGCCGCAATGCCGATGGTCAGGTGCTGCGGGCCGATTTCCTGCTGAACACCAGCGGATCGCCCACGCTGTCCTCGGTGGTCGAGACATTCGTGCAGAACCTGCAACGCATGGGTCTGGATGCGCGGGTGGAAAAGGTCGATCCGTCGCAATACACCCTGCGCGAACGCGACCGCGACTTTGACCTGTTGTACGGCCAGTACCGGGCCTTTCTGGACACCGGCACCGGCCTGCACCAGATGTACGGCTCGAAAGAGGCAGAGTTCAGCCTGTTCAACCCGGCAGGTCTGGCCAGCCCGATGGTGGATGCGATCATCGACGCTTCGCTGATGAGCGAAACCGAGCAAGAGCGTGATGTCGCCCTGCGCGCGCTGGACCGCGCCCTGCGGTGGGAACGGTTCATGATCCCGGTCTGGTACAACCCCAACACGTGGATCGCATCCTGGGACCAGTACGACCATCCCGACGAGCTGCCAACCTATTCGGTGGGTCTGCTGGACTTCTGGTGGTATGACGCAGACAAGGCCGAGAAGCTGCGGGCGTCCGGCGCGCTGCGCTAACAACAAGGGTCGGGGTACATGGGCGGTTACATCCTGCGGCGATTGGTGCTGATCGTTCCGACGCTGTTCGGGATCATGCTGATCAATTTCATTCTCACGCAATTCGTGCCCGGCGGCCCGGTCGAACAGGTGATCGCCCAGATGCAGGGGCAGGGCGACGTGACCGCGGGCTTTACCGGCAACGAGGCCGGCGGCGGGCAGATGCCCGACAACGAGCAGTATATCGGTGCGCGGGGCCTGCCGCCTGAATTCATCGAACAGCTCGAGCGTGAGTTCGGTTTCGACAAACCCCCGGTGGAACGCTTCGTCACGATGATCTGGAATTACGTGCGGCTGGATTTCGGGGAAAGCTGGTTCAAGAAGGAAGAGGTGATCGACCTGATCCTTGCGGCCATGCCGGTGTCGATCTCGCTGGGCCTGTGGTCGACGCTTCTGGCCTATCTGATCTCGATCCCGCTGGGCATCCGCAAGGCGGTGAAGGACGGCAGCCGGTTTGACAACTGGACATCCACGGTGGTGATCGTGGCCTATGCGATCCCCGGGTTCCTGTTCGCCATCCTTCTGCTGGTGCTGTTCGCCGGTGGCTCGTATCTTCAGATCTTTCCGTTTCGCGGGCTGACCAGCGAACAGGCGATCTGGGACAACCTGACCTGGTGGCAGAAGATCGGCGATTACTTCTGGCACATCGCGCTGCCGGTCACCGCATCGACCATCGCGGCCTTTGCCACGCTGACGCTGCTGACGAAAAACAGCTTTCTGGACGAGATCAAGAAGCAGTATGTCATCACCGCCCGCGCCAAGGGTCTGAGCGAGAAGCAGGTGCTGTATGGCCATGTCTTCCGCAACGCCATGCTGATCGTGATTGCTGGTTTTCCGGCGGCCTTCATCAGCATATTCTTCACCGGCTCGATCATCATCGAAACGCTGTTTTCGCTGAACGGTCTGGGCCTGCTGGGATTCGAGGCCGCGTTGCAGCGCGATTATCCCATCGTGTTCGGCACGCTGTTCATCTTTGGCCTGATCGGCCTGCTGGTGGGGCTGATCAGCGATCTGACCTATGTGCTGGTCGATCCGCGCATCGATTTCGAAAAGCGCGAGGGGTAACGCCATGGCCCTGTCCCCCCTGAACCAGCGCCGTTGGAACAACTTCAAGCGCAACCGGCGCGCCTTCTGGTCGCTGATCATCTTTTCGGTGCTGTTCGGCCTGTCGCTGTTTGCCGAGTTCATCGCGAACGACAAACCCATCCTCGTGCAGTATCAGGGCGAGTATTACACCCCGGTCCTGCGGTTCTATCCCGAAACCGCCTTTGGCGGCGATTTCCAGACCGAGGCGAATTACCGCGATCCGGTGGTGCAATGCCTGATCGCTTCGGGCGGGCTGGAGGTGTGTTTCGACACCCCCGAAGAGGTGATCATCGATGCGCAGGACGGCGTCGTGGATGGCGAGGCGATACAGGCGGGCTGGGCGATCTGGCCGCTGATCCCCTATGCCTATGCCACCACGGTGGACCGGCCCGGTGCCGCGCCGCTGCCACCCAACGGCCAGAACTGGCTGGGCACCGACAACACCAAACGCGACGTGATGGCGCGGGTGATCTATGGCTTTCGCCTGTCGATCCTGTTCACCCTGATCGTGACCACGCTGGCCAGCCTGATCGGCATCGCTGCCGGCGCGTTGCAGGGCTTCTTCGGCGGCTGGCTGGACCTGATATTCCAGCGCGTGATCGAGATCTGGACTGCCATGCCGCAGCTTTACGCCATCATCATCCTGTTCGCCGTGCTGGGAAGGGGGTTCTGGCTGCTGGTGTTCATCACCGTCCTGTTCGGCTGGACCGCGCTTGTGGGCGTGGTGCGGGCGGAATTCCTGCGCGCGCGTAATCTGGAATACGTGCGCGCCGCCCGCGCGCTGGGTGTCAGCAACTCGACCATCATGTTCCGCCACATGCTGCCCAACGCCATGGTCGCCACGGTGACGATGCTGCCGTTCATCGTCACGGGCACCATCGGCCTGCTGGCCAGTCTGGATTTCCTGGGTTTCGGCCTGCCGTCGTCGTCGCCCAGCCTTGGGGAACTGACGCTTCAGGCCAAGCAGAACCTGCAGGCGCCCTGGCTGGCCTTCACCGCGTTCTTCACATTTGCCATCATGCTGTCGCTGCTTGTCTTCATCTTCGAAGGGGTGCGCGACGCATTCGACCCCAGAAAGACCTTTTCATGAGCGTACTGGAAGTCCGCGACCTGACCGTGTCGTTCCGGCAGGACGGCCAGTTGCTGGCCGCCGTGCGGGGCGTATCCTTCAGCGTGGACCGGGGCGAGACCGTGGCGCTGGTGGGCGAAAGCGGCTCGGGCAAGTCGGTGACCGCGCTGTCCACCGTGGGGCTGCTGCCTCCGTCGGCCGAGGTTACGGGCAGCGCCACCTATAAAGGGCAGGAGATGGTCGGCGCCAGCGACCAGTTGCTGCGACAGGTGCGCGGCAACGACATCAGTTTCATCTTTCAGGAGCCGATGACCTCGCTCAACCCGCTGCACACCATCGAAAAGCAGCTGCGCGAGTCGATCGAACTGCATCAGGGCCTGCACGGCGCGGCCCTGCGGGCCCGGGTGCTGGACCTGTTGCACCGTGTTGGCATCCGTGACGCCGAGGAGCGGCTGAGCGCCTTTCCGCACCAGCTGTCCGGCGGGCAGCGCCAGCGCGTGATGATCGCCATGGCACTGGCCAACAAGCCCGACCTGCTGATCGCGGACGAGCCCACAACCGCGCTGGACGTGACCATTCAGGCGCAGATCCTGGAACTGCTGGCCGAGCTGAAGCGGTCCGAGAACATGGGCCTGCTGTTCATCACCCACGATCTGGGCATCGTGCAGCGCATCGCCGACAAGGTCTGCGTGATGAAGGACGGCGAGATCGTCGAAAGCGGCCCCACGGCCGAGATTTTCGCCAATCCGCAACACCCCTATACCCGCAAGCTGCTGGGCGCGCGGGCGGTGGGCGTGCCGGCGCCGGTGCCCGCAGACTCGAAACCGCTGATATCCACCAAAAACCTGCGCGTCTGGTTCCCGATCCAGCGCGGATTCCTGAAACGCACCGTGGGCCATGTAAAGGCGGTCAACGACGCCACCATCGACTTGCGCACCGGTGAAACGCTGGGCATCGTGGGCGAATCGGGATCGGGCAAGACCACGCTGGCACTGGCGATCATGCGTCTGATCCGCTCTGAGGGAGCGATCACCTATGACGGGCAGGACATGCGCGGCTGGTCCACGAAAAAGCTGCGCAGCCTGCGGCGCGAGATCCAGATCGTGTTTCAGGACCCGTTCGGCAGCCTGAGCCCGCGGATGACCTGTGAACAGATCATCGCCGAGGGGTTGGGCGTGCATGGCACCGCCCCCGGCCGCAACCGGCGCGAGATGGTCGCCGAGATGATGGAAGAGGTGGGGCTGATCCCGGCGATGATGGATCGCTATCCGCACGAGTTCTCGGGCGGCCAGCGCCAGCGCATCGCGATCGCCCGCGCGATGATCCTGCGCCCGCGTCTGGTGGTGCTGGATGAACCCACGTCGGCGCTGGACATGACCGTGCAGGTGCAGATCGTGGACCTGCTGCGCGCGCTTCAGGTGAAATACGGGCTGGCCTATCTGTTCATCAGCCACGATCTGAACGTGGTGCGCGCGATGAGCCACAAGATCATGGTGATGAAACAGGGTGACGTGGTCGAGGCGGGCAGCGCCGACGAGCTGTTCCTGCGCCCGCAGACCGAGTACGCCCGCACCCTGCTGTCTGCCGCGCTGGAGATGACGGCCTAGGGGTTTCGCCCGTTCCGGGCGAGCAGGGTGGGGGCCCTGCCCCCACACCCCCGGGATATTTCCAGAGAGAGGAAGAGGCAGGCGCGGCAATCAGATCGCCGAGCTGTGCCCCGCCTTGGACAGGTCATAGGCGTCGAACGCCCGCGCGACGATCCGGGTCAGCGGCCGCGCCTCGAGCGGGACATCAAGACCGCGTTCGGTGACGCGGAGCAGCCCGTCGAACTGCGCGTTGACGCGGGCGAACTCCTGCATCAGCGCGGCGCGGTCGATGCCGAAATCGCGGGTGATCTCATCCGCGTCGATGCGGAAATCGCACATCAGCGCCTCGATCATCCGCGACCGGCGCAGATCGTCGCCGCTGAACGCATGGCCGCGCGCGGTCGAGAAGCGCCCGTCGCGGATGGCCGCCGTATGCGCCCCGGTCGAGGGCGCGTTCTGGGCAAATCCCTGCGGAAAGCGCGAGATCGACGAGGCACCCAGCCCGATCAGCGTGTCGCTGGGATCGTCGGTATAGCCCTGGAAATTGCGTTTCAGCGTGCCTGCGCGCAGCGCGCGCGCCATGCTGTCCTCGGGGCGGGCGAAATGGTCGATGCCGATCTCGTCATACCCGTCCCACAGGAACAGCCGACGCGCGGTTTCGAACAGTTCCAGCCGTTCCTGCGGTGTGGGCAGGGCATCCGACGGTATAAGCTGCTGGCGCTTGGCCATCCATGGCACATGGGCATAGCCATACAGCGCCACCCGATCAGGGTTGAACGACATCAGCTTTTGCACCGTTTCGGTGATCCGGGCCCGCGACTGGTGCGGCAGGCCGAACAGGATATCGGCGTTCAGGCTGGTGACACCGCGCTCGCGGATCATGTCGACCGCGCGGCGGGTGATCTCGTAGCCCTGGATGCGTCCGATGGTCTGCTGGATCTGGTCGTCGAAATCCTGCACCCCGATCGAGGCGCGGTTCATGCCCGCGGCAGCCAACGCATCCAGCCGCTCGGCGTCGATCTCGTTCGGGTCGATCTCGACCGAGAATTCGGCATCGTCTTTGGCCATGGGCGCGACCTTGAAGATCGCCTCGGCCAGTTCCGACATCATGTCGGCCCCCATCAGGGTCGGCGTGCCGCCCCCCCAGTGCAGCCGTGACAGGGTCACGCCCCTGGGCAGGATCCGCCCCAGCATGGCGATTTCCGTCTTGAGCGTCTGCAGATAGGCCCGCACCGGTGCATCGCTTTGCGTGCCCTGGGTGCGACAGGCGCAGAACCAGCACAGACGGCGGCAGAAAGGCACATGGATGTAAAGCGATATGCTGGAACCCGGCTCTACCGCCGTGATCCAGTTGGCAAAATCATCGGGGCCGATCGCGGACGAGAAATGAGGTGCCGTCGGATAGCTGGTATACCGCGGTACTTTCGCGTCAAACAGTCCCAGTTTTGCAAGTTGCGTTTTGGTTGCCATGCCCGTAGCGTACCCATCGGAGAAATCGTCTTCATTGACCCAGATCAAGCGCGCGAAAATTAACATGCTCAATACCGACTCGACCCAGGTCACGCAGGATTGCGAAGACTGCCCCATCCGGCACAGAGCGGTCTGCGCCCGCTGTGAAACCGACGAGCTGGAGCGTCTGGAAGAGATCAAGTATTATCGGAACTATCAGGCCGGTCAGACCATCATATGGTCGGGCGACCGTATGGATTTCGTGGGTTCGGTGGTGTCGGGCATCGCGACCCTGACCCAGACGATGGAGGACGGGCGCACCCAGATGGTGGGGCTGCTGCTGCCCAGCGATTTCGTGGGCCGGCCGGGGCGCGACGGGTCGCCCTATGACGTGGTGGCGACAACCGATCTGGTGATGTGCTGTTTTCGCAAGAAACCGTTCGAAGACATGATGACGCGCACGCCGCATATTGCCCATCGCCTGCTCGAGATGACGCTGGACGAACTGGACGCCGCGCGCGAATGGATGCTGGTGCTGGGCCGCAAGACCGCGCGGGAAAAGATCGCCAGCCTGTTGTCGATCATCGCGCGGCGCGACGCCACGCTGAACCTGCGCGCAACGCAATCCGCGCTGGTGTTCGATCTGCCCCTGACGCGCGAGGCGATGGCCGATTACCTGGGCCTGACGCTGGAAACCGTCAGCCGCCAGATGTCGGCGCTCAAGCGCGACGGCGTGATCGTGCTCGAGGGCAAGCGCCATGTCACCGTACCGGATTTCAGCCGCCTGCTGGACGAAGCCGGTGATGACAGCGACGGCGGGCTGCCCGTCTGATCGTCGCCGCGACCATTGCGGAAATGGTTATGGATGATAAACACCTGTGACAGCAGGTGAAGGGCCCGGCCATGAAAGACCCCCATGTTCTGATTTCCGGCGGCGGCATCGCCGGTTTGTCGCTGGCGTTGACGCTGCACCAGATCGGTGTGCCCTGCACCGTGTTCGAGCAGGTGCCGGAACTGCGCCCGCTGGGGGTGGGGATCAACCTGCAACCCAACGCGGTGCGCGAGCTGTTCGACATGGGTTTTACCGCCGCCGATTTGGATGCCGTGGGCCTGCCCGCGCGCGAATGGGCGCTGGTGGGACGCAACGGAAACGACATCTACGCCGAGCCGCGCGGGCTGCTGGCGGGCTATGACTGGCCGCAATACGCGGTGCATCGCGGGCAGTTGCAGATGATGCTGCTGGATGCGGTGCGCGACCGGCTGGGCGACCAGGCCGTTCAGACCGGGCGCAGGGCCGTGGGCTTTGATCAGGATGACACGGGCGTAACCCTGCGGCTACAGGACGGGCAGGGGCAGGCCAGCACCGCGCGCGGCAGTCTGCTGGTGGCTGCGGATGGCCTGCACTCGCCCATCCGCGCGCAGATGCACCCCGAGCAGCCGCCGGTGCAATGGGGCGGCGCGGTGCTGTGGCGCGGGGTGACGCGGGCGCGACCGATCCGAACCGGCAGCAGTTTCGTGGGTCTGGGCACGCACAAGCATCGCATGGTGATCTACCCGATCTCGCAGGCGGATGCCGATGGCATGGCGACGATCAACTGGATCGCCGAGCAGACATTCGACAATTCCGCCGGGTGGGAGGGCGACTGGAACCGGCAGGTCAGCGCCGACAGCTTCGTGCATCATTTCGACGGCTGGAATTTCGACTGGCTGGACGTGCCCGCGCTGATCCGGGGGGCCGAACAGGTGTTCGAATATCCGATGATCGACCGCGACCCGGTGCCGACCTGGGTGCAGGGGCGCGTGGCGCTGATGGGCGATGCGGCGCATGTGATGTATCCGACCGGATCGAACGGGGCCAGTCAGGCCATCATCGACGCGCGGGTGATCGGGGCACGGATGCTGGATCACGGGGCAGGGCCTCAGGCGCTGTCGGCTTATGACGCGCAGCTGTGCGGGCCGGTGTCGCAACTGGTGCTGCGCAACCGGGGTGCCGGGCCGTTCGGGATGCTCAACATCGTGGATGACCGCTGCGGTGGCGATTTCGACGACATCGACGATGTCTTTCCCGCCGCCGAGCGGGCGGCGTTCATGGCCGGCTACAAGCAGGCGGCAGGCTTTGCCATCGAGGCGCTGAACGCCGCGCCACCCACCATCCCGCAAGGCGCGCGGGTGGCATAGCCGCAGGGTCGGGGTGCTGTTGGCACGACCGGGGATTGTGACCGGCCCCGGCCTGTGTCACTCATCTGGTATCCCAACCCAGGAGACTGCCATGACAGCACAAAGCATCATCGTCATTCTGATCGTCGGCGCCATCGGCGGGTGGCTTGCCGGGCTGATCATGAAGGGGGGCGGTTTCGGCCTTCTGGGCAATATCGTCATGGGGATCGTCGGGGCCTTCGTCGCGGGCCTCGTTCTGCCTGCGATCGGGCTGAACATCGGCGGCGGGTTGCTGGGCGCGATCGTGAACGCCACGATCGGCGCTGTCATCGTGATCTTCCTGATCCGGCTGGTCAAACGGGTCTGACCCTGCGCGATCCCGCCGCATGCAGGCGGCGCAAAGCGGGGTGGGCACGATTGCCCACCCTTTGGTGCGGGGTCTGCCATGCTCAATGCGCCATGAACACCGGGATCTGCGACTGCTCCAGCATATAGCGCGTGGCCCCGCCCAGGATCGCCTCGCGGAACCGCGAATGACCATAGGCACCCATCACCACCAGGTCGGCATCTATATCCTGCACATGACGCAGCAGCACGTCAGACACGCGCGGCATGGTTTTCGACAGAACGTCGATTTCCACCTTCACGCCGTGACGGGCAAGATACTGCGATATCAGCCCGCCTGGGTCCGAGCGGTTGGGCCCATGCGTCGGCGGGTCGATCACCACCACATGCACCACATTCGCGGCCTTCAGCATCGGCAGCGCGGCGCGCGTGGCATTCATCGCCTCGGCGCTTTCGTTCCAGGCCAGAACGATCTTCTTGGGGTCCTTCACGACGGTGCTGTCGTCGGGCATCACCAGGATCGGAGTGTGCGCATCGAACATCGCGGCCTCCAGCACCGGCTCCAGCTCGACGCCGCGACCCTCTCCATAGGGACGGGGCAGCACCACCAGATCCGAGAACCTTGCCCGCGCCGCCACGTGCCGCCCCAGATCGGCCAGCTGCGCCACGCCTGAATCCGCGCTCCAGCGGATGTCCGAGGTGTTCAGCAGCTTGCGCACGGTCTTTTCGACCTCTTCGGCCTCGGTCTGTGCGCGGGTGATGCTTTCCTGCAGGATCATCGCATTTGCGCCGGCATAGTAATACCCGGTCTGGCTGCGGTCCACGCCCAGGCACAGCACCTCGAGATGGGCATCGTTTGCGCGGGTCAGTTCGGTGGCCTGCGCCAGAACAGGGCCGGCCAGGGTTTCATCGGTCAACACGGAAAACAACGACTTGTAGGACATGTTAGCCTCCTTCGGTCAGTGCGGGGCGTCGGATGTACCCGCTCGGCAAGACCCTAAAGCGTGCCGACAGCCCCTGCCTTGATACGAGTCAAGCAATCTGACAGGCAGGGTTGACACAGATCAAAGCGTCACATGCCGTAGCATACCAAAAGACGCTATGTCTAAACCGACCGCTGCGCCCGTTCGAATCGCGCAGAGGGCAGACGAAGGGACGCAAAATGGTTAACTACTTCAAGCTGATCGTGCTTGGGCTGATCGCGCTGTTTGCGCTGATCGCAGCCAACAACGCGCGCGATCTGGCCTATCTTGTCAACGCGGTGACGGTGGCTCTGGCGGCCGGTGCGCTGTTCATCTGGGTGCTGCGGCATACGGACGAGCCTGTGAAACAAATCGACCTGTCCGGTGAATACATGGACGGGGTCGTGCGCGCCGGCGTGGTCGCCACCGCCCTCTGGGGGGTCGTCGGATTTCTGGTCGGTACGTTCATCGCGTTCCAGCTTGCCTATCCGCAGCTCAACTTCGAATGGGCGCAGGGCTATCTGAACTTTGGCAAGCTGCGTCCTCTGCATACCTCGGCAGTGATCTTTGCCTTCGGGGGCAACGCGCTGATCGCCACCTCCTTCTACGTCGTGCAGCGCACCAGCGCCGCGCGACTCTGGGGCGGCAATCTGGCGTGGTTCGTGTTCTGGGGCTACCAGCTGTTCATCGTGCTGGCCGCAACCGGCTACATCCTCGGCGCCACGCAATCCAAGGAATACGCCGAGCCCGAGTGGTATACCGACATCTGGCTGACCCTTGTCTGGGTTGCCTATTTCGCGGTCTTCGTCGGCACTCTGGTCAAGCGCAAGGAACCCCACATCTACGTGGCAAACTGGTTCTACCTGTCCTTCATCATCACCGTGGCGATGCTGCATATCGTCAACAACCTGTCGATCCCGGTGTCGGTCTTCGGTTCGAAATCGGTGCAGGTCTTTTCGGGCGTGCAGGACGCGATGGTGCAGTGGTGGTATGGCCACAACGCCGTGGGCTTTTTCCTGACCGCCGGTTTCCTGGGGATGATGTACTACTTCGTGCCCAAGCAGGCAGAACGTCCGGTGTTCAGCTACAAGCTGTCGATCATCCACTTCTGGGCGCTGATCTTTCTGTATATCTGGGCCGGTCCGCACCACCTGCATTATACGGCGCTGCCTGACTGGGCCTCGACGCTGGGCATGGTGTTCTCGATCGTGCTGTGGATGCCTTCGTGGGGTGGCATGATCAACGGTCTGATGACCCTGTCGGGGGCCTGGGACAAGCTGCGCACCGATCCGATCATCCGCATGATGGTCATCTCGATCGGCTTTTACGGCATGTCCACCTTTGAAGGGCCGATGATGTCGATCCGCGCGGTGAACTCGCTGTCGCATTACACCGACTGGACCATCGGGCATGTGCATTCGGGCGCGCTTGGCTGGAACGGCATGATTACCTTCGGTGCGCTCTACTTCCTTGTGCCGCGCCTGTGGAACAAGGAACGGCTGTACAGCCTGTCGCTGGTCTCGTGGCACTTCTGGCTCGCTACCATCGGCATCATTCTCTACGCCGCCGCAATGTGGGTGACCGGCATCATGGAAGGCCTGATGTGGCGCGAAGTTGATGCAAACGGCTTCCTGGTGAACTCGTTCGCCGACACCGTGGCTGCGAAGTTCCCGATGTACGTGGTGCGCGGTCTGGGCGGGGTCCTGTATCTCGCTGGCGGAATCATCATGTGCTACAACCTCTGGATGACCATCCGTCGTTCGCCCGCTGTCAAGCCGGTGAACCACATGGTCCCGGCCGAATAAACAGGATCGGTAAAATGGCAGAAAACACCAAACCTCCCATGCCGGCCTCGGCAACCGGTATCGGCGACCGCCCCAAGAAGCGGACGTTCCTCGACCGTCACCAGATACTGGAGCGCAATGTCAGCCTTCTTGCGGTCTTTGCCTTCCTTGTGGTGACAATCGGCGGGATCGTTCAGATCGCCCCCTTGTTCTGGCTGGAAAACACGATCGAGGATGTCGAGGGCATGCGCCCCTACACCCCGCTCGAACTGGCCGGGCGCGACATCTACGTGCGCGAAGGCTGCTATGTCTGTCACAGCCAGATGGTGCGCCCGATGCGCGACGAGGTGGAACGCTATGGTCACTACAGCCTGGCGGCAGAGTCGCAGTATGACCACCCGTTCCAGTGGGGCTCCAAACGGACAGGGCCCGATCTGGCCCGCGTCGGTGGTCGGTACTCGGATGACTGGCATGTCGATCACCTGCGCGATCCGCAGTCGGTCGTGCCGGAATCGGTCATGCCGAAATACGGGTTCCTGGAACGGCGCCTGATCGACGGCAGGTACATCACCGATACCATGAAGGTGCATGGCTGGGTGGGCGTCCCCTATACCGACGAGATGATGGAGAACGCCCGCGCCGACTTCCTGGCGCAGGCCGATCCCGACAGCGACTATGACGGGCTGCTGGAACGCTATGGCGACACCGTCAACGTGCGCAACTTCGACGGCCAGCCGGGTGTGTCCGAGGCCGACGCGCTGATCGCTTACATGCAGATGCTGGGCACGCTGGTCGATTTCTCGACCTTCATCCCGGATGAAAGCCGCTGAGGAGGTACCGATGGAAACCTATTCATTTCTGCGCCAACTCGCCGACAGCTGGTTCCTGCTTGCGATGTTCGTCTTTTTCCTCGGGGTCGTGATCTTCGCGTTCCGCCCCGGCTCGACAAAGGTGTACGAAGACGTGGCAGACATCCCGTTCCGGCACGAAGACAAACCCGCCCCCCGTGGCGGCCCGGCCGAGGAGGCCTGAACCATGGCAAAAAAGCCAAACGACACCAACGACGTCGAAACCACGGGCCACTCCTGGGATGGCATCGAGGAATACAACAACCCCCTGCCGCGCTGGTGGCTCTGGGTGTTCTACGCGACCATCATCTGGGGCATCTGGTACACCATCGCCTATCCTGCGTGGCCAGGGATCAAATCGGCGACCAGCGGCTATCTGGGGTTTTCCACCCGTGGCCAGGTGGCCGATGACATCGCCGAGTTCGAGGCCCGTCTGGAACCGATGAACGCCAGGCTGGTGGCTGCCGACCTGAACGAGATCCGCGACAACCCCGAGCTTGAAACCTATGCCGTCTCGGCCGGCTCCGCGGTGTTCAAGACCTGGTGCGCGCAGTGTCACGGCTCGGGTGCTGCCGGTGTGCAGGCGGCGGGTTACCCGAACCTGCTGGATGATGACTGGCTGTGGGGCGGCTCGATGGAAGAGATCCACCATACGATCGCCCACGGCATCCGGAACGAGGATGACCCGGATGCGCGCTGGTCCGAAATGCCCGCCTTTGGCCGCGACGGATTGCTGAGCCGCGAAGAGGTCGAGCAGGTGGTCAACTACACCATGTCGCTCTCGCCCAGCTATGCGCCGCAAGACCCCGCGCTGGTCGAGGCCGGGGCCGAGGTGTACGAATACAACTGCGCCGCCTGCCATGGCGAAGACGGCAAGGGCGACCGCTTTCAGGGCGCACCGAACCTGACCGACGCGATCTGGCTTTATGGCGGCACCTACGAGGCGGTCTATGACACGGTCTGGAACTCGCGTTTCGGCGTCATGCCCGCCATGGGAGGTGCCCAACTGTCCGAGGCCGAGATCCGCGCTGTCACCACCTATGTCCACCAGCTGGGCGGCGGCGAGGCTCCTCAGGAATAACCGAATACCCATGGGCAGCAATGCCCATGGGTCAGGCACCGGCCCTTCCGTCCTGTTCGCGCGTTTCCTGGAAGGCCGGTGCCACCTTTTACACAACACCCCGGGGCGTCAAGCCCCGGGGTGTTGCCGTTTCAAGGGCGGAGCCACCTATGGTCAGGCGGCCACTTGCCGCCGTGTCAGGGCGTACTGCGCAGACAGGATGTCGGCGGCCTTTTCCCCGATCATGATCGACGCGGCATTGGTGTTGCCACTGATGATGTCCGGCATGATGCTGGCATCCGCCACCCGCAGGTTGGCGACACCGTTCACCCGCAGGGTCGGGTCGACCACATCCCCCATGCGACAGGTCGAACACAGGTGATAGACCGTGGAGGAATAGTGCAGCGCCATGTTTTCCAGCAGCGCATCGCTGGGTGGTTCGCCCGGCACATAGCCGTGCTTCTTGGCCAGCGCCGGCGGCACGTTCAGCGGCCCCGGCTTGACCTCGCCGGGCCAGTGCTCTGCGATGTCCAGCGCCTTGCGCATCACGGCCACCATCACCTTGAGGTCATGCGGATCGGTGAAATAGTTCATGCGGATGATCGGCGCCTCGGCTGGATCAGAACTTGCCAGCACGATCTCGCCCTTGCTGTGCGGCAGCACCGGGTTGGCCAGCAGGATCATGTTCTCCTGATCGGGGGCCAGCGTGGCCTCGGCGTTCTCGAAAAAGGTGGACAGGTCGATCCGAAGCCGCTCACCCAGCAGGCTGGCATCATAGCCGCAGGGCACATAGCCGATCTGCGCATCATGGCTGTGGGTATCGCCCAGCCCTGTCGAAAAGAACGCCACCGCATCATAGAGCGACGAGGATACAAGGCTTTCGCCGGTTTCCATCCACTGGCCCAGACGGCCTTCGGCCTCGGCCTTCAGCGCGGCCAGTTCCGGCGGCAGGTTCGCATCCTCTGCCGGATCGGCGGGCAGCGGTCCGGCAGGCGCGCGCAGGGCATCCGGCCCGGCGGACACGCCCACCTCGGCAATCGGCAGGCCAATTCCCTTGGCCGGGAAGAACAGCGCGCAATGCAGGTGATCCTTCAGGTTCTTGCCCACGGCGGGCAGTTCAAGCTGGCAGTCGATATCCACCGCCTCAATCTCGCGGCGCGGGCCGATCCCCGACAGCATCAGGATCTGCGGCGAACCGACGGCCCCCGCGCTTAGCACCACGTCGCGCGCGGCGTCGATCTGATGCAGCGCGCCATCCGCGCCGCGGTATTCCACCCCGGTCGCGGTCAGCCCCTCGGCCCCCTGGGACAGCAGAACGCGCGTGACATGGGCCTGCGTGATGATTGTCAGGTTCGGGCGTTCTTCGGTCTCGCCTTGCAGAAAGGCGCGGTAGGTGCTGGACCGCATCCCCTTGCGGGTCGTGGTCTGGAACAGCGACGCCACCCCCGCAGGGTTGCGCCGGTCGCGCCCGTTGTAATCGCCCGTGGCGATGCCGGTCGCGGCGGCAGCCTTGACGAAATCGCGCGAGGCCGGGATGACCGGCGACCGCACCGACACGCCCAGCGGGCCCCCCGTACCATGCGCCTCGGGATCGACCGAGATTTCGTTGCTTGGGGTCAGGTCTTCGCTCTTGATGAAATAGGGCAGGACATCGTCATAGCTCCAGCCCGTTGCCCCGCCTTCGGCCCAGGCATCGAAATCGCCCGGATGGCCGCGCACATAGGCCATGTAGTTCAGCCCCGATGATCCCCCCAGCATCTTGCCGCGCGGCACCGGCATCACGTTGTCCACCAGCCCCAGCCCGGCATTGCCGGGGTCGGCCGTGTACATCCAGTCAACCGACGGGTCCAGTTGCAGGCTTGCGACTGCGGCGGGCATCATCTCGTGCGGCGGCGGGGTGCCGCCGGCCTCGAGCAGCGCAACAGTGCAGTTGGGGTCTTCGCTCAGCCGGGCCGCGATGACCGCGCCCGCAGATCCACCACCGACGACAATAAAGTCGAAGTTCTCTGACATATAGATTTTCCTCCCTTGGACGCTCCGGTTTGGTCCGAAGCAGCCATCTCAACATCCCGGTCTGGAATGCCTCCTTGGGCATGGTGCGCGGGCTTGGTGCCCCGATCAAGCCTTTTGCGTGACCTGCGCGGCGCGGCGGGCGATGCGTATGGACCGTGCATCGGGTGTGCATGACCTGTGTATGACGGCTTTTGGGCTTGTTAGACGCCTGCACCCCGCGCCGATCGGTCACACTGCCCCTTGCCCCTCATATTCAAATAGATGTGTCTGAGAGGCAGAATTTGACTCAGGTCAATGATCGCTGGAGCGCAGCCTGACACAAGGGACGCAAAGCGATCCAATCTCCGGAGTAAGTCCGTGTCCGACACGCAACCAGACGCCCCCAGCCTTTACGCAGCACGCGAGCCCATCTTTCCCAAGCGGGTCAGCGGAAACTTCCGCAATCTCAAGTGGATAATCATGCTTGTGACGCTGGGCATCTATTATGTCACGCCATGGATTCGCTGGGATCGCGGGCCGAATCTGCCCGATCAGGCGGTGTTGATCGATCTGGCCAACCGGCGGTTCTTTTTCTTCTGGATCGAGATATGGCCGCATGAATTCTATTTCATCGCGGGCCTTCTGGTCATGGCGGGTCTTGGGCTGTTCCTGTTCACCTCGGCGCTGGGCCGGGTCTGGTGCGGCTATACCTGTCCGCAAACCGTCTGGACCGACCTGTTCATCCTGGTCGAGCGCTGGATCGAGGGCGACCGCAACGCCCGCCTGCGCCTGCACCGCCAGCCCAAGATGGATTTGCGCAAGGCACGGTTAAGATTGACAAAATGGACAACCTGGCTGCTGATCGCGCTGGCCACCGGCGGCGCGTGGGTGTTCTATTTCGCCGATGCGCCGACGCTGCTGGTTGATCTTTTCACGCTGAACGCGGGGCCGATCGCCTATACGACCGTCGCGATCCTGACGGCCACGACATTTGTCTTTGGCGGCTTTGCGCGTGAACAGATCTGCATCTATGCCTGCCCGTGGCCGCGCATCCAGGCCGCCATGATGGACGAGGACACGCTGACCGTGGGGTACCGCGCCTGGCGCGGCGAGCCGCGCGGCAAGCACCGCAAGGCCGAAGGCGCGCAGGAACTGGGCGACTGCATCGACTGCATGGCCTGCGTCAACGTCTGCCCCATGGGCATCGACATCCGCGACGGTCAGCAGATGGAGTGCATCACCTGCGCCCTGTGCATCGACGCCTGCGACGACGTGATGGACAGGATCGGCAAGCCCCGTGGCCTGATCGACTATATGGCGCTGACCGACGAGGTTGCGGAACGCACGGGCACGCCGCCCAAGTCGGTCTGGAAGCACGTGTTCCGCCCGCGCACGATCCTGTATACGGCGCTGTGGTCGCTGGTGGGTGTCGGGCTGGTCGTGGCTTTGTTCATCCGGTCAGATATCGACATGTCCGTGGCGCCGGTGCGCAACCCCACCTTTGTCACCCTGTCCGACGGTACGATCCGCAACACCTATGACGTGCGTCTGCGCAACATGCAGGGCGAGGATCTGCCCTTTGCGATCAGCGTGGTGGGCCACCCGTCGCTGACCATCGAACTGGAAGGCAGCACCGATGGCACCGTTCTGGTGCCCGCTGACGAGACGTTGCTGCAACGGGTCTACATCACCGCCCCCCCGGGGTCCGAACCCGCGCAAAGCGAGCGGTCGGACATCCGCATCTGGGTCGAGGATGCAACAAACGACGAACGCGTGTACAAGGACACTGTCTTTAACGGAAGGGCAAACTGATGGCAGAACGCGGACTCACCGGCAGGCATGTCCTGTTCATATTCGTCGCCTTCTTTGGCACAATCATCACAGTCAACCTGTTCATGGCCTACAGCGCGGTTTCAACCTTTCCGGGGCTTGAGGTGCGCAACGGATACATCGCCAGCCAAAGCTTTGACGAGCGCCGCGCGGCACAGGAAGCCCTGGGATGGTCCGCGCGGGTCGAGGTCAACGATGGCCAGTTGTCCATCGCCATCGTCGACGCTGCAGGCGATCCCGTGCAGGCCGGCGGGGTCGAGGCGCTGGTGGGGCGGCCCACCTCGGACCGCGACGATTTCGTTCCGGAACTGGTGTTTGACGGGCGCGCCTATGTGGCGCCGGTCACGCTGGCCGGTGGCAAATGGATCCTGCGGCTGAACGCGGTGTCCGCACAGGGCGAGCCGTTCGAACAACGCCTTGATGTGCATGTGAACTCCTGATCGGACCACGCCCATGACCGCCACGCTGCGCCCCGGTGTTTCCGCCTGTCCTGCCTGCTCGGCCGCACCTGCGGCCGAGGCACTGGCAGAGCGTGCCGTGTTGAAGGACGCGCGCATCGCCCTGTCGCTGCCCGCGATCCATTGCTCGGCCTGCATCACCGCGGTCGAAGAGGCGTTGCAGGATCATCCCGGCGTTCACGCGGCGCGGGTCAATCTGACGCTGAAACGTGCCACGGTCGAGGCCGCCCCCGATGTCATGCCTGACGACCTGATCCGCACCCTGTCTCGCATCGGGTACGAGGCGCATGAACTGGATGCCGGCACCCTGTCGGCCACGCAGACCGACAAGGCGGGGCGCGATCTGCTGATGCGGCTGGCGGTGGCGGGGTTTGCCGCGATGAACGTGATGCTGCTGTCGGTCTCGGTCTGGTCCGGGGCGGCGGACGCGACGCGCGACATGTTCCACTGGATTTCCGCGCTGATCACCATGCCGGTGGTGCTGTTTTCGGGGCAGCCGTTCTATCGCAGCGCCTGGGCCGTTCTGAAGCACGGGCGGCTGAACATGGATGTGCCGATCACGCTGGCCATCGTGCTGGCCGTCGTCACATCGCTGTGGGAAACCGCGCTGTCGGGCAAACACGCCTATTTCGATGCGGCGCTGGCGCTGACGTTCTTTTTGCTGGCCGGGCGGTATCTGGATCATCGCACCCGCGCGATTGCCCGCTCGGCCGCCGAGGAATTGGCCGCGCTGGAAGTGCCGCGCGCCTTCGTCCTGCGTGACGGGGCCGAGGTTCAGCTGCCCGTGGCCGAGCTGGTGGTGGGCGATCTGCTGCGCGTGCGCCCCGGTGGGCGCATGCCGGTGGATGGCGTGATCACCGATGGGGTTTCGGAACTGGACCGGTCACTGCTGACGGGGGAAACCCTGCCGGTGTTTGCCGAACCCGGTCGCGCCGTATCGGCGGGCGAGGTCAACCTGACCGGCCCGTTGACGATCCGCGCCACGGCAGTGGGCGAGGAAACATCGCTGCACCGCATGGCCGATCTGGTGGCCATCGCGGAATCCGGGCGCTCGCGCTACACCTCGCTGGCGGACAAGGCGGCAAAGCTGTATGCGCCGGGGGTGCATATCCTGTCCGCGCTCAGCTTTCTGGGTTGGTATCTTTACACATGGGACGTGCGCACTGCGCTGAACATCGCCGCCGCCGTCCTGATCATCACCTGCCCCTGTGCGCTGGGTCTGGCCGTGCCGGCGGTGACCACGGCGTCCAGCGGGCGGCTGTTCCGGCGGGGCATGCTGATCAAGGACTCGACCGCTCTGGAGCGTCTGGCGCAGGTCGATACGGTGGTGTTCGACAAGACCGGCACGCTGACCCAGGGCACGCCGACCCTGACCAATCTTGCCGATCACGCCGCCAGCGATCTGCAGATCGCCGCGGCCTTGGCGGCGGGGTCGTCGCACCCGCTGTCGCAGGCCATAGTGGCCGCTTGTGACGCCGCAGGCGTGGTGCCTGCCGAGGTGTCGGATATCCACGAGCGGCCCGGTTACGGCACCGAAGGTGTTTGGCAGGGGCTGACCGTGCGGCTGGGCCGTGCCGCCTGGGTCGAGGCGCCCGCACTTGCGCAAACCAGCGCCTGGCTGCGCATCGGCGACGAACGCCCGCGCGCCTTTACCTTTGCCGACAGCCTGCGGGCGGGGGCCGAGCAGGCGGTGCAGGGGCTGATCGCCTCGGGGCGGCAGGTCATCCTGATCTCGGGCGATACCACCCCGGCGGTCGAGGCGCTGGCAAACCGTCTGGGCATCACGCAATGGGTGGCCGAGGCGCTGCCCGAGGACAAGGTCAACCGCATCAAGGCCCTCAGCGATCAGGGCCGCCATGTGCTGATGGTGGGGGACGGGCTGAACGATACCGCCGCGCTTGCGGGCGCGCATGTGTCGATCTCGCCCGCGTCGGCGCTGGATGCGGCGCGCGTGGCCTCGGACATCGTTTTGCTGGGGGGCGATCTGTCGCCCATCGCCGAGGCGGTCACCACCGCGCAATCGGCCACGCGGCGCATACGCGAGAATTTCCAGATCGCGACGGTCTATAACATCGTTGCCGTGCCGCTGGCGGTGGCGGGCCTGTGCTCACCATTGATCGCGGCCTTGGCCATGTCGCTCAGTTCCATTACGGTCTCGCTGAACGCCCTGCGGCTAAGGTGACCCCTGATGGAAGTGCTGGCCTATCTGATCCCGATATCCCTGACGCTGGGTGGCGTCGGCCTGCTGTTCTTTGTCTGGACGGTCCGCACCAATCAGTATGACGACCCCGAAGGCGACGCGCGGCGGATTCTGTCGGACAAGTATGACGACAAGCCCAAGAAATAGCCCTCGCCCGTCAGTATAGCGGCAGGGAGGCGGGCTTCAGCCCCACGCCCTGTCACACTCAGCTTGGCGGCGGGCCGACCATGAAGCAGGTCACCTGACGCGCCTGCAGGCGGCGACAGGCCAGATCGGCGGTATCGCGTGTCATGCCAAGGAAATTCGCATCGAACCCGCCGCTGCGCTTGACCACCTTGCGCAGGCTGCCGTCCAGCGTGTCCATTTCGACCAGCGCGGTTTGCAGCAACGTCTTTTCGGCCAGATGCCGGTTGGGGAAGCGTCCGACATTGATGCCCCAGTGACGTCCGCCCGAGGTCGACAGACGTGTCACGACTTCGGGTGTGGCTTCGGGCACAGCGGCTGCGGCAACCACCTCTTGTGTGATTTCCGCCGGACGGATGCGCGGGGTAATGCTTGCGCTTGGGGCCGCGGCGCCCATGGCGACGGTTTGAAGTGTTTCAGGCGCAGGGGCCTGCACGGTCTGGGCTTCCTGCAGGGCCTGCTCGATATCGTCCTTCATGGCGACGATCACCGGCTGGGGCTGTTCGGCGCTGACCGGACGCATCTGGGGACGCAGGCTTTCGCGCACGGCGGTGACCAGCCGGATGGTCTTGCCGGCGGTGCCTGGCACGGACTGGTAGTCGGGCGGGGTGGGGCGGCGCAGGGCCACCTGCGTCGGCGCGCGCTGGAACCCCAGATCCAGCAGTTCGGCCACGCGGGCATTGCGCGAGGCGGTCGACCGTCCGCCGAACACCGTGGCGATGACCCGCTGGTTCCCGCGCTCGGCCGATGCGACAAGGTTGAACCCCGCGGCGCGGGTATAGCCCGTCTTGATCCCGTCCGCGCCCCGGTAGGATGACAGCAGGCGGCTGTTGGTATGGGAGACGGTCGCCACCCCGGCGTCCGCGGTGCGGCGCGAGAAAAGGTTGTAATACTGCGGAAAGTCATACAGCACGTGACGCCCCAGAACGGTCATGTCGCGCGCGGTCGACAAGTGCCCGTCTTGCGTCAGGCCGTGCATGTTCTTGAAGGTGGTACGCGTCATCCCCATCGCCTTGGCGGTGCGATTCATCCGCGCGGCAAACGCCTCTTCCGAGCCGGAAATCGCCTCGCCGATCGCGGTTGCCGCGTCATTGGCCGACCTGACGGCGGCGGCGCGGATCAGATAGCGAAGCTTGATCTTCTGGCCCGGTCTCAGCCCCAGTTTGCTGGGCGGTTCGGCGGCGGCATTGCGAGAAATCGTCACAACGTCATCAAGGCCGATCTCGCCGCGCTGCACTGCTTCGAACGCGATATAGAGCGTCATCATCTTTGTAAGCGAGGCCGGATGCAGCCGCGTATCCGCGTTCTCTGCATGCAGCACTTCTCCCGTGCGGGCATCGATTACCATGGCGGCATAGGGGGCTGCCACCGCTGAAAGCGGGACAACGATCAAAAACCATGCTGCCGCGATCCAATACAGGGCCTTACGGCCCGGCGTCCACTGCCGATCCTTCACGATCACTGCCTTCTCTGCCTCGATGCCGCCGGTTTTCCGGTCTGGCTTTCTGCTTGATTGGAGAAAAGATAGCACAATCAATAGTGGCTTTGAAACTCTTATTTTACAATGGTTTTCCAAGATTTTCAGCCGTGGCCGAGGCATATGTAGGGGTCGCAATGGCCTGACCCCCAAGACCGTCGAATGTGGCGGGATTGTGGCCAAACTGACGGCTCAGCCGATCTGCGCCACGAGCGCGGGCAGGGATGCCAGATCCGGCAATTCATGAAAGCGGGGGGCGTTCCTTGGCGGGTCGGCGTGTTCGATTTCCCATGTCAGGCCATGTGGAACCCAGACGCCCCAGCCGCCAGCCTCGATCACCGGGACGACATCGGATTTCATCGAATTGCCCACCATCAGGGCCCGCGCGGCCCCGTCGCCATGGCGGTCGAATATGGCACTATAGACGGGTTGCGTTTTGGCACTGACGATTTCGACCCCGTCGAACAGGTCGCCCAGACCCGATTGCGCCAGCTTGCGCTCCTGATCCAGCAGATCGCCCTTGGTGATCAGCAGCACGCGATGGGTGCCGGCCACCGCCTCGACCGCGGTGCGGGCATGGGGCAGCAACTCGATCGGATGTTGCAGCATGTCCTGACCCGCCGCGATCAGTTCGCGGATCACGGGGGCGGGCACGCGGTCGTCGGTCACGTCCAGCGCGGTTTCGATCATCGACAGGACGAATCCCTTGATGCCGAATCCGTATTGGCCAAGGTTGCGCCGCTCGGCCGCCAGCAGGCGCGATGCCAGATCGTCCGGATCGGCGTAGTCGGCGAGAAGGTCGTGAAACCTTGTCTGGGTAAGCTGAAAGAACCGCTCGTTGTGCCAAAGGGTGTCGTCGGCGTCAAAGCCGATGGTGGTCAAATTCCGTGTCATACCCGGACAACCCTTTTCTAATCCCGGTCAGAGGATATATAGACATGGCGTGACCCGAAACCGGAAACTGGATGCGATGACCCACTGGCCCCTTCATATGTCTGACAACGAAGATGATGACGGCGAAGCCGAAGTCGTCGTCAAGACGCGGCCAAAAACCCAGCGCCCGCCGCTGTACAAGGTGCTTTTGCTGAACGACGATTACACCCCGATGGAGTTCGTCGTGCATGTGCTGGAACGGTTCTTTGGCATGAATCACGCGCAGGCGTTCGAGATCATGCTGACCGTGCACAAGAAGGGGTTGGCCGTGGTGGGCGTGTTCAGCCACGAGATTGCCGAGACGAAGGTGACGCAGGTCATGGATTTCGCCCGTCAGCATCAGCATCCGCTGCAATGCACGATGGAGCGGGAATAACCCGCTTGTCACACCCCCGGTTCATTCTGGCCCAGGAGGCGCGTCTTTTCGACCTGCCCGATGCGGGCGATCTGGTCGTGTGCGGTGCCGTGGCAGGCGTTGATCTGAACGATCTTCCCACCGACCGCGTGCTGATCGTCTCCGACATGAAGACCGATCACACCGCCTGTACTGCTGTGGGCCTGCGGGTTGCGGTCGACATGCCCGCGCACGCCGCATCGGTGCTGATGATCCTGCCGCGCGCCAAGGTGCTCGCGCGGGGGCTGATTGCGCGGGCCGTGGCGGTCAGCGATGGCCCCGTGATCGTGGATGGCGCCAAGACCGACGGGGCGGACAGCGTGCTGAAAGACTGCCGCGCACGGGGCACGGTGGATCAGGTGATCGCCAAGGCGCATGGCAAGCTGTTCGCGCTGCGCGCCGACGCGGCGGCCTTTGCCGATTGGGCATTGCCCGACACGCCGCAGGATGCCGGTGATGGTTTCGTGACTCTGCCGGGCGTGTTCTCATCTGATGGCATCGACCCGGCCTCGCGCCTGCTGGCCGACAGCCTGCCCAAGACCATTGGCAAGCGTGTGGCCGACCTGGGCGCGGGTTGGGGATATCTGTCGGCGCGGGTGCTGGAGCGTGCAGACATCACCGCCCTGCATCTGGTCGAGGATGACCACAGCGCGCTGGCCTGCGCCCGGATCAACGTGACCGACCCGCGCGCGCAGTTTCATTGGGCCGATGCCACGCAGTGGCGGCCCGATGCGGCGCTGGACGGCGTCGTGATGAACCCGCCGTTCCACAGTGGCCGCGCCGCCGATCCGGGCCTGGGGCAGGCGTTCATCGCCAGTGCCGCAGCCTGTCTGGCCCCGCATGGGCGGCTGTGGCTGGTGGCCAACCGCCATCTGCCTTACGAGACGGTGCTGGGTCAGCAGTTCCGCGAGGTGCAGGAAATCGCGGGCGACAGCCGGTTCAAGGTGCTGTCTGCCCACAGACCAACCCGTCACAAACGCTAGGCCGGCGCGCGCCGGCCACGCCATGCAGGAGGCATGCAGATGTCCTTTTCCATCGCCGGCAAGACCGCCATCGTCACAGGTGCCGCCAATGGCATCGGCCTCGCCATCGGTCGGCATTTCGCCGACAAGGGCGCGAATGTGATCTTTGCCGATATCGACGAGGAACGGCTGATCAAGGAGGTTGGCACCAACACAGACGGCTCCAATATCCGCTATTTCGCGGGGGATCTGCGCCAAAAGCTGACCATCGCCAACCTGCTCTCGGCCACGATCGACGCGTTCGACAGGGTCGATATCCTGATCAACGGATCGCGGCAGATGATCGCCTCGGACCCGCTCAACCCGGATGACGATGCGATGGACATGCTGCTGGAGCAGAACCTGCTGACGTCGCTGCGGCTCAGCCAGCTTGTTGCCAAGCGCATGATCAAGCAGGCCGAAGGCCAGACCGAGGGCACGGCGGGGACGATCGTCAACCTGTCGTCCATCGCCGCACGTCGCACGAATCCCGAACTGCTTGCCTATTCGGTGTCCACCGCCGCACTGGACCAGATGACCCGCAGTCTGGCGGTGGCGCTGGCCCCCTACCGTATCAGGGTGAACGCGGTGGCCTTTGGCTCGGTCATGTCCAACAGCCTGAAAGGCGCGATCAAGGAACACTCGGAATATCGCAGCGATATCGAGGATCACACGCCGCTGGGCCGCATCGCGGCACCCCGCGAACTGGCCGAGGCGGTGCATTACCTTGCCTCGGATGCCGCCGGGTTCATGACCGGGCAGATCATGACCGTGGATGGCGGGCGCACCCTGCTGGACCCGGTGGCGGCGCCCGCGCATTGACCGCCCGGTCTGCGGGCTTGTTTTGGCTTCACCCATCGGGACAAAAACCGTAAGCCTGTCCCAAAGAGGAGCCACGACATGACCGATTTCGCCACCGAAAAGACCACCGCAAGCGACTGGTTCCGCCAGCTGCGCGACGATATCGTTGCCGCCTTTGAAGGGCTGGAAGACAGCCACGACACCGGCCCCATGGCCGCGATGGCACCGGGCCGGTTCGAGGTGACCAAGACAACACGCACCTCGGATGACGGCAGCGACGCGGGCGGCGGGCTGATGAGCGTGATGCGCGGCGGGCGGGTGTTTGAGAAGGTCGGCGTCAACGTCTCGACCGTCTATGGCACGCTTGGCGATGCGGCGCAGCGCGCCATGGCCGCACGGGGCGTGCCCGGCATGGACAGCGACCCCCGGTTCTGGGCGAGCGGCATCA
The DNA here is from genome assembly GCF_042677865.1 of Lacimonas salitolerans. Lineage (NCBI taxonomy): Bacteria > Pseudomonadati > Pseudomonadota > Alphaproteobacteria > Rhodobacterales > Paracoccaceae > Lacimonas > Lacimonas salitolerans. The sequence goes on from NZ_JBHUDD010000059.1 coordinate 281,151, forward strand.
GCCTGGTGGCGCATATGCAAAACCCGCATGCGCCGGCGGTGCACATGAACACGCGCATGTTCTGGACACCGCATGCCTGGTGGTTCGGCGGCGGGTCCGACCTGAACCCCTGCATCGAGTACACCGAGGATACCGCGCATTTCCACGCCACGCAAAAGGCCCATCTGGACCCGCACGGGGCCGATTGGTACCCCAAGCTCAAGGCTTGGGCGGATGAGTACTTCTATATCCCCCATCGCAAGCGCGCGCGTGGCGTGGGCGGCATTTTCATGGACGATCAGAACAGCGGCGACTGGGCGGCGGATTTCATCCTCACGCAGGATATCGGCCGCGCGTTTCTGCCCGCCTATGTCCCGCTGGTGGAAAAGCGCCGGGTGCAGCCGTTTGACGATGCCGACAAGGATGTTCAACTGGTGCACCGCGGCCTTTATGCCGAATACAACCTTGTCTATGACCGCGGCACCAAATTCGGTCTGGCCACGGGGCATGACGCCAACGCCGTGCTGATGAGCCTGCCACCGCTGGCCAAATGGGTCTGACACCGCAAGGATGTTCACATGTTAAACCTATGTGAAAGCTGCAAAATGTAGCTGGAATTGATCTAAGTCAACGTATTGGGCCTGTGCGCCGGTTAACGTGATTCCAAGCAGGAAACGCATATCACGAAGACCGGGGCACAGGAGGCCCAAGCAATGAAACTCAGAACACTTCTATTCTCGACCTCCCTGGCTGTCATCGCGGCCCAGGCCGTCAGCGCGGATGAATTGCGTGAATGGGCCGAAGAGACATTCAAGCCGCTGCCATCGACGATCCCGGCGCTGGCCAACAACCCGGTGACCCCGGAAAAGATCGATCTGGGCAAGGCGCTGTTCTTTGATCCGCGCATGTCGGCCTCGGGCGTGTTCTCGTGCAACTCGTGCCACAACCTGGCCACGGGCGGGGATGACAACATGCCGGTGTCCATCGGCCACGGCTGGCAGAAGGGTCCGCGCAACTCGCCCACCGTTCTGAACGCGGTGTTCAACACGGCGCAGTTCTGGGACGGCCGCGCGCCCGACTTGGCCGAGCAGGCCAAGGGCCCGGTGCAGGCCGGTGTCGAGATGGCCAATACGCCCGACAACGTGCTGGCGACGCTGAATTCGATGCCGCAGTATCAGGAGTGGTTCAAGGCGTCGTTCCCCGAAGAAGAAGACCCGGTGACCTTTGACAACTTTGCCAAGGCGATCGAGGCTTTCGAAGCCACGCTGATCACGCCCGCGCCCTTTGATGCCTGGCTGAATGGCGATGACAACGCGATGAACGCCGATCAGCTGGCCGGTCTGGAACTGTTCATGGAAAAAGGCTGTGCCGCCTGCCACAACGGTGTGAACCTTGGCGGCAACGGGTACTACCCCTTTGGCCTGATCGAAAAGCCGGGTGCCGACATCCTGCCGGTGGGCGACAAGGGCCGCTTTGCCGTGACCGAGACGGTTGATGATGAATACGTGTTCCGCGCCTCGCCGCTGCGCAACATCGACCAGACCGCGCCCTACTTCCACTCGGGTCTGGTCTGGGATCTGAAAGTGGCCGTGCAGATCATGGGCGAAAGCCAGCTGGGCGAAGACCTGAGTGATGAAGAGGCCGACAAGATCGTGGCCTTCCTTGGCACGTTGACCGGCACGATGCCGCAGGTCGTCTATCCGGTGCTGCCTGTCGAGACGGCAACCACGCCGCGCCCGACGGGTGAGGTTCAATAAGCCGACAGGATTTGCGTTCCTGACAGGCGCGCGTGGGCAACCACGCGCGCCTTTTCATGTCCAGTCGACATCGCCCAGAAAGATATAGCCCGCGCCATAGATCGTCTTGATCAGGCGCGGGTTTTTCGGGTCTTCGCGCAGCTTGGTGCGCAGCCGCGAAATGCGCACATCCATCGCCCGGTCAAAGCTTTCGCCCGCCGCCCCGCCCAGTGTTTCCTGCATCACCGCGCGCGATATCAGCCGCTTGGGGCGTTCCAGAAACAGGCGCAGCACCTCGCCCTCGGCATGGGAAAACGGGGTTTGGGTGCCGCCCTCGTCCATCAGCGTGTAGCTGTCGAAACAGGCGGTCCAGCCGTTGAACCGTGCGCGGTTGCCGGTTTGCGTGGCGGACCGGTCGCGACGCAGGCGGGCCCGTATGCGGGCCACCACCTCGGCCGGATCAAAGGGTTTGATGATGTAGTCGTCCGCCCCCAATTCCAGCCCCGTCACCCGGTCCTGCACCTGCGCGCGGCCCGAGATGATGATCACCGTCGCCCCCTGCTCCAGTGCCAGACGATGCACCAGTGTAAGCCCGTCTCGGTCGGGCAGCGACAGATCGACAAGGCAGACATCGGGGGTGGTGGTTTTCAGGGCGGCCTCGAACTCGGTCGCGCGGGCAAAGGTGATGGTGCGGAACCCCGCCTCTTCCAGCGCGTCGGCCAGCATGGTGCGGATCGCCGGTTCGTCATCCAGGATCGAGATCAACGGCTGTGTCATGGCGTGGCCCCCCGGGCGGTCAGGAACGCGGCCAGATCACGTGCCGAGAACGGTTTGCGCAGAACCGCCGCGCGCGTCAGGGCGCGCGCGTGCAGCGGATGATCGGGAGGCAACGAGGTCATCAGGATGCAGGGCGGCGCAGTTTTGGGCAGGGCGGCGACCAGATCAAGGCCCGTCGCCGTGCCCTCAAGCGAGATATCGGACAGGATCAGCGCGATATCGGGCAGGTCGGTCAGAAGGGTCTGCGCCTCGTCCACCGAGGTCGCCTCGATCACGGTATGGCCCAGATCGGTCAGCATGGCACGGATGCCCGCGCGCAGGTCGGTGCTGTCCTCGACCAGCAGGACAAGACCGGGGGCGACGGGGGCGGGTGCCGCGCGCAAGGGCAGGCGCAGGGTCACCTGCGCGCCGGTATCGGTATTGGCCAGCCGCACGCGCCCGCCCGCCAGTTTCGATGTGTCATAGACCATGGACAGGCCCAACCCGGACCCTTCGCCGCCCTTGGTGCTGAAGAACGGTTCAAGCGCGTGATCCAGGGCGTCGGCGCTGAACCCCGGGCCGGTGTCAGTGACGGTGAAATCGGCCCAGATGCCCTGCACCGGCGTCACGGTCAGGGTGATGCGCCCATTTGCGCCCATCGCGTCGCGGGCGTTCAGGAACAGGTTGAGCAGTGCGTCCTGCAACATGCCGGGGTCCAGCATCAGGCGGTTGCGGTCCAGCGTGTTGAAAATCTCAAGGCTCATGCGGGTGGGCAGGGCCGGGGCGGCCAGGGTTTCCAGATCGCGCAGCAATGCACCCAGATCGGTGGGCTGGGGCTGCCAGTCGCGCGCGCCGGTGATGTCGGCCAGCCGGTTCAGCAGCGCGCCACCCCGATGCGCCGCTCCCAGCGTCGCGGCCACAAGATCGGTCGCGCCCGGCGGCAGGTCCATCCGTTGCAGGCGCGACTGGCTGCCCATGATGATGGTCAGAAGGTTGGAAAAATCATGCGCCATGCCGCTGGTCAGTTGCGCCGCCATCTCGCGCCGGCGTGTCTGTTGCAGGGCGGTGCGGGCCTGTGTTTCCTCGGTGATGTCGGTGGACAGCAGGTAGACGCCCATGATCTGCCCATCCGGCCTGCGGTCGGGGGTGAACGCGGTACGGATGCGGCGCGATGTGCCTTCATGGGTGAATTCGAACACCGAAGGCTGCCCGTGAAACGCGGCCTCAAGCCGGGGACGGATATGACCGAACGCCTCGTCCCCCAGCGCCTTGGCGATCGGCAGGCCCACGATGGCTGATGGCCGCCCCGGCAGGATCGAGTTCAGCCGCCGGTTCGAGAATGTATAGGTCATGTCGCGGCCAACATGGGCGATATGGGCCGGCATCATTTCGGTGGTCAGCCGTGTGCGGGCTTCGGTTTCGGTCACTTGCCTCTTGGCCTCTTGCAGGGCGGCGATGGTGCTGGCCAGTTGGCGGTTGGTGGCGGACAGTTCCTCGGCATAGTCCAGCAGCTTGTCCGACAGCTCTTCCGAGCGGGCGCGCAGCAACTCTTCCTGCGTCTTGGTGTGGGTGATGTCGGTATAGACGGTGATCCAGCCACCCTCGGGCAGGGGTGCGCCTTCGACGCTGATGACGCGGCCATTGGCGCGGGTGCGCTCCATGTAGTGCGGGGCGAAGGCGCGGGCCTGTTCCACGCGGGTCGCCACCGCGGCCTCGACATCGTCGATGGGGCCATATTCGCCCCGCTCGACCAGATGGCGGATGGTGTCCTCGAACCGGGCTCCCGGTTCGGTCAGCCGGGGGGGCAGGTCGAACATCTCGCGGAACATGCGGTTGCCCGTCACCAGCCGCAGGTCGCTGTCATAGATCGACAGGGCCTGCTGGATCAGGTTCAGACCGGCCAGCATCATCGCGGCGCTATGGGGGTTTTCCTGTTCCATCGTCCTCCCTTGCCCAATGGCGATAGCACCGCGCGCGCGATCGGCAAAGCCTGTCGAACACCTGTTACAATTCGTAAGGTTTGCGAAATGATCACGTAAAAGTTGACGGCAAGGGTTTTAGCTGCACCACTAAACCCGGAGGAATCGCCGGGACAGGCGGTCATCTGTCCGGATCGCTCCGGGCATAGGGAGGAACAGATTTGGCACAGTCGTCTATGGCGACCGGCGGCGGGCTTGCGTCCGTTCCGGCGCTGCTGCTTCGTAACGCTGCGCAATTCGGCGACAAGCCGGCGTATCGCGAAAAGGAATTCGGGATCTGGCAATGCTGGACCTGGAAGGAGACCGAGGCCGAGGTCCGCAGGCTTGCTCTTGGCCTGATGAACATGGGCGTGAACGAAGGCGATTTCATCGCCATCATCGGCAACAACCGCCCGCATCTGTACTGGTCGATGGTCGCCGCGCAATGGGTTGGTGCCATTCCGGTGCCGCTCTATCAGGATTCAGCCGCCGAAGAGATGGCCTATGTGCTGGAGCACTGCGGCGCGCGCTTTGCCATCGTCGAAGATCAGGAGCAGGTCGACAAGGTGATCGAGGTGCAGGAGCGCCTGCACCAGTTCGAGCACATGATCTATCTCGATCCCCGGGGCCTGCGAAAGTACGACCACACGCATCTGCATGAATTCAGCCATGTGCAGGAGCAGGGACACGCCGCCCGCGACGAGTTCACGCCCGAGCTGGAACGGCGCGCCGCCGGGCTGGATTACAACAGCACCTGCGTGATGCTGTATACCTCGGGCACAACGGGCAAGCCCAAGGGTGTTGTTCTGTCAAACCGCAACATCATCGAAACCGCCAAAAGCAGTGCCGAATTCGACCACCTGGGCCCGGGCGAAGAAATCCTCGCCTATCTGCCAATGGCATGGGTCGGCGATTTCATCTTTTCCATCGGGCAGGCCTATTGGACGGGCTTTTGCGTCAACTGCCCCGAAAGCCCTGACACCGTGGCGTCGGACCTGCGCGAGATCGGGCCGACCTATTATTTCGCGCCGCCCCGCGTGTTCGAAACGCAACTGACCAGCGTCATGATCCGCATGGAAGACGCCACGCGGATGAAAAAGTGGCTGTTCGACACCTTCATGGCGCATGCCCGGAAGGTCGGGCCGGACATTCTGGATGGCAAGCCCGTGGGCGCGTGGGACCAGTTCAAATATTGGCTGGGCGATCTGTTCATCTATGGGCCGCTGAAAAACACGCTGGGCTTTTCCAAGGTGCGCGTGGGCTATACCGCCGGCGAGGCGATCGGGCCGGAGATCTTTGATTTCTACCGCAGTCTGGGGATCAACCTGAAGCAGCTTTACGGCCAGACCGAGGCGTCGGTGTTCATCACCGTGCAGCCCGACGGCGAGGTGCGCAGCGACACGGTGGGCGTGCCCGCACCGGGGGTCGAGCTGAAGATCGCCGAGAATGGCGAGGTCTATTACCGCAGCCCCGGCGTGTTCGAATATTACTACAAGAACGAGGAAAGCACCGCCTCGACCAAGGATGCCGAAGGGTGGGTGGCCACGGGCGACGCGGGGTTCATCGAACCCGACACCGGGCATCTGCGCATCATCGACCGGGCCAAGGATGTGGGCAAGATGGCAGACGGCAGCCTGTTCGCGCCGAAATACGTCGAGAACAAGCTGAAGTTCTATCCCAACATCCTTGAGGCGGTGGTGTTCGGCAACGGCCGCGACCGCTGCATGGCATTCATCAACATCGACCTGTCGGCGGTGGGCAACTGGGCGGAACGCAACAATATTTCCTATTCCAGTTATCAGGAACTGGCAGGGCACCCACAGGTTTATGCGACTATTCAGGCCCATGTCGAAGAGGTGAACGCCAGTCTGGCGCAGGACGAGATGCTGTCGGGCTGTCAGGTGCACCGCTTCCTGATCCTGCACAAGGAGCTGGACGCCGATGATGGCGAGATGACCCGCACCCGCAAGGTGCGCCGCCGCATCGTGGAAGAGAAGTTCGATGATCTTATTCAGGCGCTCTATGGCGGCAAGGCCGAGCAATATACCGAAACCGAAGTCACCTATGAGGATGGTCGCAAGGGCAAGATCACCGCGACGCTGGAAATCCGCGACGCCAAGGTGATGCCGGTGGTGCCTCAGAAGGTGGCGGCGGAATGAGGGCCGGTCGTGCGCCGCTCGTGCCCTTGCAGGGCACATCGCCCCGCCCGCCGTCCCGTTTTGCGGGGGGATCAAGGATGAAGGGAACACGCCATGCTTGACGCAAGCGACGAAGGTTACATCACCGCCGATGGCCGCAAGATCGGTGGCGTGTTGATGGAAATGAAGAATATTTCCCTGCGTTTTGGCGGGGTCAAGGCGATCACCGACATCACCTTCGACATCCGCGAGGGCGAGATCCGCGCCATCATCGGGCCGAACGGGGCGGGCAAGTCGTCGATGCTGAACGTCATCTCGGGCTTCTACGTCCCGCAGGAGGGCGAGGTCTGGTACAAGGGCGAGAAACGCCCACCGATGAAACCGTTCCAGGTGGCGCAACTGGGTATTGCCCGGACGTTCCAGAACATCGCCCTTTTCGAGGGGATGAGCGTGCTGGACAACGTGATGACCGGGCGGCTGAACTACATGAAAACCGGGCTGCTGGCGCAGGCGATCTGGAAGGGCAAGGCCGAGAAGGAAGAGACGGAGAACCGGGAAGTCGTTGAAAAGATTATCGACTTTCTGGAGATTCAGACCATCCGCAAGACGCCAGTGTCACGTCTGCCATACGGGTTGAAAAAGCGGGTCGAGCTGGCGCGGGCGTTGGCGGCCGAGCCGTCGTTGCTGCTGCTGGACGAGCCGATGGCGGGCATGAACGTCGAGGAAAAAGAGGACATGAGCCGCTTTATCCTGGATGTGAATGATGAATTCGGCACGACCATCGCCCTGATCGAGCATGATATGGGCGTGGTCATGGACCTGTCGGACCGGGTTGTCGTGATGGATTACGGCAAGAAGATCGGCGACGGCACGCCCGACGAGGTGCGCAAGAACCAGGCCGTGATCGACGCCTATCTGGGGGTCGCCCATGACTGAAAACACCGCGCACAATCCATGCACAATCCATGCACATCCCATGCATACGCCGACTGCCCCGCAGCAAAGGAGCCTGAGCCATGCCTGATCAACTGGTATACGCGATGGAGGTGTTTCTGAACGGGCTGATGGCCGGGGTGCTGTATGCGCTTGTGGCCCTTGGGTTCGTCCTGATCTACAAGGCCAGCGGCATCTTCAACTTTGCCCAGGGCGTCATGGCCCTTTTCGCCGCCCTGACGCTGGTTGGGATCATGGAAGGCCGGGTGCCGTTCGCGCATCTGATCAAGGCCGTTACCGGGGCGGATGTGCATCACTTTGGCTGGACCGTGCCGTCGCTGGCGGCGATCCTTCTGACGATGCTTGTCATGGTGTTCCTGGCCTGGGCGGTCAACAAGCTGATCTTCAATCATCTTGTGAACCAGGAGCCGATCATCCTCTTCATGGCCACCATCGGTCTGGCCTATTTCATGGAAGGCTTTGGCGACCTGATGTGGGGCGCGGAGATCAAGAAGCTGGATGTCGGCCTGCCGCAGGGGATCAACGATGCGATTGACGAGGTCACGTTCGGCTGGTTCGGATACGGCTTTTTCATCGACAACCTGGACATCGCGGCGACCATCGTGGCGGTCATCCTTGTCATCCTGCTTGTCATGTTCAGCCAGTACACCAAGCAGGGTCGCGCCATGCGGGCGGTGGCCGATGACCATCAGGCGGCATTGTCGGTGGGGATCAGCCTGAACTTCATCTGGGTGCTGGTCTGGTCGCTGGCCGGATTCGTTGCGCTGGCCGCCGGCATCATGTGGGGCACGAAATCGGGTGTGCAGTTCTCGCTGTCGCTGATCGCGCTCAAGGCGCTGCCGGTGCTGATGCTGGGCGGCTTTACCTCGATCCCCGGGGCCATCGTGGGCGGGCTGATCATCGGGGTGGGTGAAAAGCTGTTCGAATTCGCCATCGGCCCGATCATCGGGGGGGCGACCGAAAACTGGTTTGCCTATGTTCTGGCGCTGATCTTTCTCGTCTTCCGGCCGCAGGGCCTGTTTGGCGAAAAGATCATCGAGAGGGTGTAGCCATGGCCAAGCTGATCGCCATCGTCAATGTCGTCGCCTGGTCGGGATTTTGGGCCTTTGGGTACCTGGCGCTGACAGCCGAGCCTGCCGATAACCGGCAGATCACGGTTGCCGCGATCCTTGCCGCGCTGGGCGCGGGTCTGGGCCTGTGGGCCTGGTTCCGCCTGATCCGTGTGACAGAGCACACCGGCTATGCCAGGCCGGCCAACCGCGCCGACCGCAGCCATCTGGAAGAAGAGTTCAACGGGGGAAGTGTCTGATGTTCTATCGTGAGGCCGGCGATTTCAAATCGTCCTATGTGGAAGACAGCCAGACCTTTCCGATCAAGTTCGACAGGTATCGCTATTACGTCGTGCTGATATTCGCCTTTGCCGTCGTGCCCTTTGTGGTCAACGACTATTGGGTGAACGCGATCTTCATGCCGTTCCTGATCTATTCCATCGCGGCGATCGGGCTGAACATCCTTGTGGGGTATTGCGGGCAGGTCAGCCTGGGCACCGGCGGGTTCATGGCGGTGGGGGCCTTTGCCTGCTACAAGCTGATGACGGCCTTTCCCGATATCAGCATCATCATTCACGTGATCCTTGCGGGCGGCATCACGGCGATCGTGGGCGTGCTGTTCGGGTTGCCATCGCTGCGGATCAAGGGGTTCTACTTGGCCGTGGCGACGCTGGCGGCGCAGTTCTTCCTGGTCTGGTTGTTCAACCGCGTGCCGTGGTTCTACAACTATTCGGCCACCGGGCAGATCACCGCGCCCGAGCGGACGGTCGTGGGCGCGCCGGTGACAGGGGCCAACACGGATGCCTGGGCGGCGTATTTCTTTTGCCTCGTGTTCACCGTGGCCTGCGCGATCATCGCGCGCAACCTGACGCGCGGGGCGCAGGGGCGCAAATGGATGGCGATCCGGGACATGGACATCGCGGCCGAGATCATCGGGGTGGACCCGTTGAAGGCCAAGCTGTCTGCCTTTGCGGTCAGTTCGTTCTTCGTGGGCATCTCGGGGGCGCTGTTCTTTGCGATCTATCTGGGCGCGGTTGAAGTGGGCGAGGTGTTCGGCATCCAGAAATCCTTCCTGGTGCTGTTCATGGTGATCATCGGCGGGCTTGGGTCGATCTTTGGCTCGTTCGCGGGGGCGGCGTTTCTGGTGCTGCTGCCCGTGTTGCTGAAGAACACGCTGGTGGGCGGTCTGGGCTGGCCCACCGATCTGGCCGCGCATATCGAATTCATGGTCGTCGGGGCGCTGATCGTCATCTTCCTGATCGCCGAGCCGCACGGTCTGGCGCAGCTGTGGCGGATCGCCAAAGAGAAACTGCGGCTGTGGCCCTTCCCGCACTAGGGCGGGGCAGGTGGGTTGGCACCCACCCTACGAGATACCCGTGCCGCTGTGCGAGACGGGGAAAACCGAGACATCGGAAAAAACCAAGGGAGGAATAACCGATGAGACTGAAACTGATCGCGACCGCGCTGGCAGCCGTGATGGCTGGCGCGCCTGCGATGGCCGAGCTGACCTTTACGGCGCTGAGCTATCGCACCGGACCTTATGCCGCGAACGGGATTCCGTTTGCCGACGGGTATGAGGATTATTTCACCCTGCTGAACGAACGCGACGGTGGCATCGGCGGCGAGCCTGTCCGGCTGATCGAGTGTGAAACCGGCTATAACACCGAAAAGGGTGTGGAGTGTTACGAGGGCACCAAGAGTAGCGGAGCGCTGGTCTATCAGCCGCTGTCGACCGGCATCACCTATCAGCTGATCCCCAAGATGACCGCGGATCAGATCCCCATGCATTCGATGGGCTATGGCCGCACCTCGGCCAAGAACGGCGAAGTGTTCCGCTGGATCTTCAACTATCCGGCCAACTATTGGGACGGCGCGTCGATTGCCATCAAGCACCTGCTGGACGTCAATGACGGGGATCTGAGCGGCAAGAAGATCGCGCTGGTCTATCACAACTCGGCCTATGGCAAGGAGCCGATCCGCACGCTGGAAGAGCTGGCGGAAAAGCATGGCTACGAGCTGAGCCTGCTGCCGGTGGATCATCCCGGGCAGGAGCAGAAAAGCCAGTGGCTGCAAATCCGCCGCGACCGTCCCGATCACGTGATCATGTGGGGCTGGGGCGTGATGAACCAGGTCGCCATCCAGGAAGCCGTGAACATCCGCTATCCGATGGAGAATTTCCTGGGCATCTGGTGGTCCGGGTCGGAAAACGATGTGAAGCCTGCCGGCGACGGGGCCGATGGCTACAAGGCGCTTGCCTTCCACAACTTCGGGTCGGATTACCCGCTGTTCGATGATCTGAAGGAACATGTCATCGACAAGGGATTGGCCGCCGGTGCGGGCGATCAGGTGGGCTCGGTGCTGTACAACCGTGGTCTTTATGCCGCCATGCTGGCCGCCGAAGCCGCCAAGACCGCGCAGGAAATCCATGGTGTGTCGAAGATCACACCGGTGATGATGCGTGATGGCATGGAAGCCCTTGAAATGACCGAGGCGAAGATGACCGAGCTTGGGCTGCCGGGCTTTGGCCCCGAGTTCAAGGTGAGCTGTCAGAACCACGGTGGCAACGGTTTTGCGGCTGTCGGTCAGTGGGATGCGGCTGCGGGTGAGTGGACCATGATCACCGACTACATGCAGGCGGATCAGGACGTGCTTGGGCCGCTGATCGAGGAAGACTCGATGGCCTATGCCGCCGAAAGCGGTATCGAGCCGGGCTGCAACTGAGCCAACATGCGGGCCGCCGATCGTGGCGGCCCGCATCCAACCTGACGGAGCGCGCAACATGCTGGACGCCACACAGACACCAAGCGGAACCAAGGCCGAGACCGTTCTGGAGATCAACAATATCGAGGTGATCTACAACAGCGTCATCCTTGTGCTTAAGGGTGTGTCGCTGCGCGTGCCCAAGGGCGGGATCACCGCGCTGCTGGGGGGCAACGGGGCGGGCAAGACCACCACCCTGAAAGCGATTTCCAACCTGCTGCATTCGGAACGCGGCGAGGTGACCAAGGGCAGCATCCTGTATCGTGGCGAGACGATCCAGAACCTGACGCCGAACGATCTGGTGAAAAAGGGCGTGATCCAGGTGATGGAGGGGCGTCACTGCTTCGAGCACCTGACGGTCGAGGAAAACCTGCTGACCGGCGCCTATACGCGCGGGGCCGGCAAGGGCGATATCGACGCCGATCTGAACATGGTCTACGACTATTTCCCGCGCCTGAAAGAGCGGCGCCGCAGCCAGGCGGGCTATACCTCGGGCGGAGAGCAACAGATGGTTGCCATCGGGCGGGCGCTGATGAGCAAGCCCGAGACGATCCTGCTGGACGAACCCAGCATGGGCCTTGCCCCGCAGCTGGTGGAGCAGATTTTCGGCATCGTCAAATCGCTGAACGAAAACCAGGGCTACACCTTCCTGCTGGCCGAGCAGAACACCAACGTGGCGCTGCGGTTTGCGCATTACGGTTATATCCTGGAAAGCGGCCGCGTGGTGATGGACGGCCCGGCCGACGATCTGCGCGAGAACCCGGATGTGAAAGAGTTCTACCTGGGCATGTCCGACGAGGGCCGCAAATCGTTCCGCAACGTGCGCAGCTATCGCCGCCGCAAACGCTGGCTAGCCTGAGGCTGACCCCGGATCCACACGACATGGCCAAGAGGACAGGCAGATGAGCGGATATTTCGACGATCTGGAAACCCGCAGCGCGGATCAGCGTGCGGCGGCTTTGGCCAGGGCGCTGCCCGAACAGGTGGCGCGCGCAGCGGGCCTGCCCGGTTATGGCGGGCGGCTGGACGGGATTGCCGCGTCCGAGATCACGGATATGGCCGCGCTGGCGGGTCTGCCGGTGCTGCGCAAATCCGATCTTGGCGCCGTGCAGGGACCGGGCAACCCTCTTGGTGGATTGACGACACGACCGGCCAGCGGATTTGCCCATATCTTTCAATCACCCGGCCCGATCTACGAGCCCGGCGGGACCGAGCATGACTGGTGGCGGATGGGCCGGTTTCTGAATGCCTGCGGCATCGGGCGCGGCGACATCGTGCAGAATTGCTTTGGCTATCACCTGACACCGGCGGGCATGATCTTTGAATCCGGTGCGCGGGCGGTGGGGGCGGCGGTGCTGCCCGCGGGCACCGGCCAGACCGAGTTGCAGGTGACCGCCGCACGCGACGTGGGCACGACGGCCTATGCCGGGACGCCCGATTACCTGAAGGTGATTCTGGACAAGGCCGACGAGATGGGCGTGAAACTGGCCATCACCAAGGCCGCCGTCGGGGGCGGTGCGCTGTTTCCGTCGCTGCGGCAGGAATACGCCGATCGCGGGATATTCTGCCTGCAATCCTATGCCACCGCCGATCTGGGCAACATCGCCTATGAGTCCGACGCGATGGAGGGGATGATCGTGGACGAGGGCGTGATCGTCGAGATCGTCACCCCCGGCACCGGCAATCCGGTGGAGCCGGGGCAGGTGGGCGAGGTGATCGTGACCTCGCTGAACCCGGATTATCCGCTGATCCGCTTTGCCACCGGCGATCTGTCGGCCGTGATGGCGGGCACCAGCCCCTGTGGCCGCACCAACATGCGGATCAAGGGCTGGATGGGCCGCGCCGATCAGACCACCAAGATCAAGGGCATGTTCGTGCGTCCCGAACAGGTGGCCGCCCTGGTCGCCAAACATGCCGAGATCACGCGCGCGCGGGTGATCGCCGGGCGCGAGGGCGAGATGGACGTGATGACCGTGCGGATCGAGGCGCAGGGCGGTGATGCGGATGCCTATGGTGCCAGCGTGGCCGAGGTGCTGAAGATGAAGGGGACCGTCGAAATCGTGGCGCCGGGCAGCCTGCCCAACGACGGCAAGGTTATCGAGGACACCCGCGAATACGGATAGACTGCCTCTGACGTCGTTTGACTGGGAGGTTGATATGCGCGTATTTTTCGTTTCGATTCTGATGGTTGCAACCGTCGGACTGTCGGCCGCCCGGGCGGCAGACCATGCGCTGATTCTGACGAACCGCGACTACGATACGCTGCCGGATGCGGGTAATGCGCTGACGGTGCGGGATTTCGGCGGTATCTTGCGTGCCGCTGGATTCGAGGTGCGACAGGGGACGAACCTGCCCGCGCGGGCAATGGTCCGGCAGGCGCAGGAGTTTCAGGACGTAGCGTCAGATCCCGATGCGGGGCGGCTGATCGTCGTGCTCTCGGGGCATATGGTGTCCTCGGTCCATGATACATGGCTGCTGGGCCGGGACGCGTTCGAGCCTGATGCCCTGTCGGTCGGCGGTCAGGGTCTGTCGCTGGAGGCGCTGACGCAGGTCATGGCCGATCGGCCCGGGCAGGCGGTGGTGATGCTGGTGCCGTCCGAGAGGGAAATCGAGGTCGGGCGCGGCCTGACAGCCGGTGTGGCGGATGTGGACCTGCCGCAGGGCGTGACGTTGGTGCAGGGGCCTGCGGATTATCTGGGACAGGTGCTGCAGGACGGGCTGCTGCAGCCCGGTGTCAGCTATGCCGATGTGACGCGACAGCGCCCGGATGGGGTGACCGTCTCCGGGCTGCGCGGCGGGAGTGTGGCCTTTACCCCGGCAGACCGGACCGTCGGGACGACAGAACCCGCAGTGAACACCCAAGCTCTTGAGGATCGCGCCTATTGGCGGGCGGTGCAGGATGTCGGCACGGTCGAAGGCTATGAGAGCTATCAGCGCCGGTTTCCGGACGGGATATTCGCGTCGCAGGCGGCGCAGCGTCTGGCCGATCTGCGTGATGCGCCACGCCGCGAGGCCGAGGCTGGCGAGGCCGCGCTGGGGCTGGACCGCAGCGGGCGGGTCGATGTGCAGCGCAAGCTGACATTGCTGGGGTTCAACACGCGCGGGGTGGATGGGCTGTTTGGCCCCGGCACGCGCGGGGCGATTTCAGGGTTTCAACGCGATATCGGAGTCGAAGAGACCGGCTATCTGAACCGTGAGGTGATGCAGGTTCTGAACCGCCGTGCCGCCCGGGCCGAGGAAGACGCGGCGCGGGCCGAAGAGGCCGCCGCGCGCGAGGCCGAGGCGAGTGACCGTGCGTTCTGGGACCAGACCGGCGCACGGGGCGATGAGGACGGGCTGCGCGCCTATCTGGATCGCTACCCGCAGGGCATCTTTGCGACCAGGGCACGCGACCGGCTGGCCGAGTTCGAGCGTCAGGCGCAAGGGCAGGAGCGCGCGGATTGGGAGGCCACCCGCGACGAAGACACGGCATCGGCCTATCGGGGGTATCTGGATCGCTATCCGAACGGGATTTTTGCCGCGCAGGCGCAGGAGCGGATTGCCGCGCTGACAGCGCCGGACCCTCCGGCAGAGGAAGAGAACGCTCAGGCCCGCCAGGACCGGGCCGAGGAACAGCAGGTTGCGGGCAATCCGGTGACCCGGCTGCTGATCGAACGGCGGCTGGCGCAGCTTGGGTATGACCCGGGATCGGCCGAGGGCATCTTTGATCAGGCCACCCGGCGCGCGGTCCGGGCGTTTCAGGAGGAAGAGGGCCTGCCGGTGACGGGTTTTATCTCGCAGGGGACGGTGGCGGCCTTGCTGGGGATGGGCAGCGACTAGCGGATCATCACATAGTCGCCCGGCGCTGCACCCAGCGCCGGTGCGCCCATCGGCGGCGGTGTGACCCGCGCGGCGCTGTGGCGGG
The DNA here is from genome assembly GCF_042677865.1 of Lacimonas salitolerans. Taxonomy (NCBI): domain Bacteria; kingdom Pseudomonadati; phylum Pseudomonadota; class Alphaproteobacteria; order Rhodobacterales; family Paracoccaceae; genus Lacimonas; species Lacimonas salitolerans. The sequence continues at coordinate 296,385 of NZ_JBHUDD010000059.1, forward strand.
CCAGCCAGCCGCCCCATTGCGGCCACCATGACCCGTCCTGTGCCGCATGATCCGCCAGCCAGCTGTCGGGATCGGCATAGAGATCACCGGGCTGGCGCTGGCCGATGCGGAAATGGCGGTGCCTGTGGCCCGGTTCGCTGACAATGCCGCCGTTGTGCCCGCCGCTGGTCAGGCAGAACGTGACCTCGGTATCGGTGAACAGCCCGATCTTGTAGACCGACTGCCAGGGCGCGATGTGATCGGTTTCGGTGCCGACGGCAAAGACGGGGATTCGGATGTCGCGCAGGGCGATCACCTTGCCATCCACGGCAAAGCGCCCGGCGCTCAGGCGGTTTTCCAGAAACAGGCTGCGCAGGTATTGCGAATGCATCCGCGCGGGCATGCGGGTGGTGTCGGCGTTCCAGACGGCGATGTCGGCGGTCTGATCGACCTCGCCCATCAGGTAGCGGCGCACCGCGCGGGTCCAGACCAGATCCTCGGCGCGCAGGGCCTGAAACGCGCCTGCCATCTGCTTGCCCTCCAGCACGCCGGCCTGGGCCATCATCGCCTCGAGAAACGCAAGCTGGCTTTCATCCATGAACAGCAGCAGCTCGCCTGCCTCGCTGAAATCGGTCTGGGCGGCGAGCAGGGTCAGCGAGGCCAGCCGTGTGTCACCATCGCGCGCCATTGTCGCGGCAGCGATGGACAGGATCGTGCCACCCAGGCAATAGCCGCAGCCGTGGATCGGTGTGTCGGGCACGATCCGCGCCACCGTATCAAGGGCGGCCATCACCCCGTCGCGGCGATAGTCATCAAGCCCCAGATCGGCCATGTCTGGCGTCGGGTTGATCCAGCTTATGCAGAACACCGTGTGCCCCTGACCCACCAGCCAGTTGATCAGCGAGTTCTGCGGCGACAGGTCGAGGATGTAGTATTTCATGATCCATGCGGGCACGATCAGCACCGGCTCGGGGTGCACGTCATCGGTTTGCGGGCTGTACTGGATCAGTTCGAACAGGTGGTTGCGAAACACCACCTGACCGGGTGTGCAGGCGATGTCGCGGCCCACATGCAACGGGCTGTCGGGGGTGCTCCCTTCCAGCTTGTGGGTCATGTCCTCCAGCCAGTTCTGCGCGCCCTGTGCCAGCGCCGCCCCTTTGGTGCCGGTGACGGCGCTGATGATCTCGGGGTTCAGGACGGGGCTGTTGCTGGGCGATGTGCTGTCGAGCATCTGGTGCAGCATGAAGCGCACACGCTCGGCGTTGCGCGGGTGCACGCCGGGCAGGTCGCTGGCTGCGGTCTGCCACCAGTCCTGCGTCGCCAGATGCGCCTGCGCCCATGCGCGGAACGGCGGATGCGCCCAGGCCGGATGGGCAAAGCGGTGGTCGGTACGGTCGGGCGGAAAGGGCGTGGCATCGGGATCGGGGCGCATTGCGTCGGTGGCCAGCGTGGTGGCATCCTGCACCGCCTTTTCCCACAACTGCATCTGGCGGCCCGGTGCGGCGGAAAGATGCCCGATCCAGTCGGCCCATGCCGCCAGGGTAGCATGGGGTGACAGGCCGCCGGTCAGCTTGCCCGTGGCGGCGTGCAGCGCCTGATCCAGTTCGTCATAGCGTGTGGTGCGCGGGGATTTGGGGCATGTCATCTGCGGCCTTTTGCATGGAGTCCTCACATGGCCATGCCCGGCCTGTGTTACAACGCCATGACAGCCCGCAATGCAGGCTGGCACAAAAGCCAGGCCCGCACAAAAGCAAAGACCGCCGTCCGGGTGGGACGACGGCCTTGAAGCACTACTCAAGCGCGATGGTTCAGCCCTGGCGGGCTTTGAACCGGGGCTGCGTCTTGTTGATGACGTAGACGCGGCCCTTGCGGCGCACGACACGGCAGTCGCGATGACGCTGCTTGAGCGAGCGGAGCGAGTTCTTGACCTTCATGGGTCATCTCCTTTCGTCGCGGCGCGGGCGTGCGCCATTTGCAGGTCGCCCCGAAAAGGGGCAGTGAAATCATGGTGGGCGGTACAAGGTTCGAACTTGTGACCCCTACGATGTCAACGTAGTGCTCTACCACTGAGCTAACCGCCCGAAGTCCCGTCACATTCCTTGCCCCTAACAAATAGGGGCGCGGAAATCCGCGCCGGTTCGCTGGTCTATAAAAGGAGTCGTCAGGGGGATCAAGGGCTTTTGGCATCCGTCACAATCGGTCTATGTTGGGCAGGAACAAAGGAACGCCCATGCCCAAGGTCGCCTATCACCTGATCCATCCGCACAAGCGCACGACCAGCGCGATCTTTGCTTCGCCGCACAGCGGGCGCGAGTATCCGTGGACGTTCCTGCGCCGCACCGTTCTGGACGAACACAGCATCCGGTCTTCCGAAGATGCCTTTGTGGACAAGCTGTTTGCCAGCGCACCGAAGCACGGAGCACCCCTGCTGCTGGCCGGTGCGCCGCGGGCTTTTGTCGACATGAACCGCAGTGCAGAAGAACTGGACCCGGCCCTGATCGAGAACGTGCGCGCGCCTGCGCACAACCCGCGCATCGCCTCGGGGCTTGGGGTGGTGCCGCGTGTGGTGGCCGGGGGGCGCGCGATCTATAGCGGCAAGATCAGCCGGGACGAGGCGCAGCGGCGCATCGAAACCTATTGGCGGCCCTACCATGGGGCCCTGCGCCGGCTGCTGGACGAATCACTTGCGATGTACGGCGAGGCAATCCTGATCGACTGTCATTCGATGCCGCATGAGGCGATGGATGGCATCACCCGCGCCGGTGTGCCCCGCCCCGAGGTGGTGCTGGGCGACCGCTTTGGGGCCTCGGCCAGCGCAGAGGTGGTGGACCGGATCGAGGCGGCCTTTGCCTCGGCCGGGCTGAACGTGGTGCGCAACGCACCCTTTGCCGGGGCGTTCACCACGCAGCATTATGGCCGCCCGACGCGCCGTCAGCATGTGGTGCAGATCGAGATCGACCGCGCGCTGTACATGAACGAGCAGATGATCCGCCCCAACGGCAATTTCACCGAGCTGCAGCGCATTCTGGCGCAGGTGGTCGCCGAGGTGGCCGATCTGGGCCGGGCCAAGGATGTACCGCTGGCGGCAGAGTAACCCGGCCTATCGCAGGGCGCGGCCTTTCAGGATCGCATCCTCGCCGAATTTCCTGCGGATGTCATCGGTGGCGCGTTCGGCGCGGGCACGTGCGCGCGCCTGCGGGTCCAGCAGGTCGCCCGACAGGTCCGCCGCCTCGGCGCCGCACAGATCCGACAGGCCCACGCCCAGCAGGCGGTAGGGGCTGGCGTGCGCGGTCTGGTCGAACAGCGCGCGCGCGGTGCGGTAGATCACATCGGCCATCTGCGTGGCATCGCGCAGGCTTTGCCGGCGGGTCAGCAGCTTGTGATCGGCGCGCTTGAGTTTCAGGGTCACGACGCGCCCGGCCTTGCCGGTGGCCTTGGCGCGGTCTGCCACCTTTTCGGCCAGCCGCCAGATATGACCATCCAGCAGGTCGGGGTCGGCTGTGTCGGTGGAAAACGTGGTCTCGTTCGAGATGGATTTCACCGGCGAGTCGCGCGACACGCGCCGGGTGTCCTGCCCGCGGGCCAGATGCCACAGACGGTTGCCCATCGACCCGAAGCGCGCGATCAGGTCGCGTTGCTCCCACCGCAGCAGATCGCGGAAGGTGCGGATGCCCGCGTGTTCAAGCTGCGCCTGCGCCGCCTGACCCACGCCCCAGATCAGGCGCACGGGGCGGTCGCGCAGGAAATCCATCGTCTCGGCCCGGCCGATCACCGAAAAGCCGCGCGGCTTGTCCAGGTCGGATGCGACCTTGGCGAGGAACTTGTTGTGCGACAGCCCGATCGAGCCGGTGATGCCCAGCTCGTCGCGCATGCGTCTGACCAGCCGGGCCAGCATCACGGCGGGGGGGTGGCCATGCAGGCGCGCGGTGCCGGTCAGATCCATGAACGCCTCGTCCAGCGACAGGGGTTCGATGGCCGGGGTCATCTCCTCCATCATGGCGCGGATCTGGCGGCTGATGTCGGCATAGACTTGCATGCGCGGGCGGATCACCACCGCGTCGGGGCACAGCTTGAGCGCCTGAAACATCGGCATGGCCGAGCGCACGCCGCGAATCCGCGCGACATAGCAGGCGGTGGACACCACGCCGCGCCGCCCGCCGCCGATGATCACCGGCTTGTCGGCCAGATCGGGATTGTCGCGTTTCTCGACGCTGGCGTAGAAGGCATCGCAATCCATATGGGCGATGCTCAGGTCGAACAGTTCGGGGTGGCGGGTGATGCGCGGACGACCGCAGGCGGGGCAGCGGGCCCCGTCATCGAATGTGGTCAGGCAGTCGCGGCACAGGGCGGGCATGGTGTTTCTGCTGGTTGGGGTCGGGGCCAGTATATAGGCTGGCGGCATGGAGCACGACAGCGATTTTACAGGTGCCAAGCTGGCGCTGTTTCTGGGCGGGCGACTGGCGGTGATCCGGCGCGATGACAGGGACGGGCTGGTCTGGCCGGGCTATTGGGATTTTCCCGGCGGCGGGCGCGAAGGGGCTGAAAGCCCTGCCGATTGCGCGCTGCGCGAAACGCACGAGGAGCTGGGGCTGGCCGTGCCGCCGGAGGCGCTGGTGTGGCGCCGCGCGTTTCTGCGGCCCGACGGGGCTGTGGGCTGGTTCTTTGCCGCGCATCTGCCGGGGGAGTGGGCAGATCGCGTGCGGTTCGGGGATGAGGGGCAGGAATGGGGCCTGATTGCGGCGCAGGACTATCTGGCGCATCCGCTGGGCATACCGTATTTCAAGGAACGCCTGCGGCTGTATCTGATGGTGACGCGCTCAGACGTTGGGTGACAGGGCCTGCGGGCTGGCCAGCTCGTCCACGATGGCCTGTGCCGCCGCGCGCACGTCGGCGGCCTGCCAGATGGGGCGGCCCACGACCACGTGATCGGCCCCGGCGGCCACGGCCTGTGCCGGTGTGGTGACCCGTTTCTGATCGCCAAGATCGGCACCGGCAGGGCGCACGCCGGGGGTAACGATCAACCGGCCCGCGGCCTGCGGGAGGGCGCGGATCATCGCGGCCTCTTGCGGGCTGGCGATGACGCCGTCGGCCCCGGCCTCGAACGCCATTGCGGCGCGTTCGACCACCAGATCGGCCACATCGCCCGCCTTCATCAGCCCGGCATCCAGATCGGCGCGGTCAAGCGAGGTCAGGATGGTGACGGCGAGGATTTTCAGATCCTTGCCTGCGGCCCCTTCCTTGGCGGCGCGCACCACATGCGGATCGCCGTGCACGGTCAGGAAATCCAGATCGAATTGCGCCAGCCCGCGCACGGCGTTTTCCACCGTGGCACCAATGTCGAACAGCTTCATGTCCAGAAAGATGCGCTTGCCGTGTTCCTGCTTCAGCTCGTTGGCCAGCGCGAGACCGCCGCCGGTGAGCATCCCCAGACCGATCTTGTAGAAGGACACGGTGTCGCCCAGACGCTCCGCCAGTTCCAGCCCGGCCAGCGCGTTGGGCACATCAAGCGCCACGATCAGGCGGTCATCGGATCTGGTCATGTCGTGTCTCCTGCATTTGCAGGCCCGTGTTAGGAGGTTGTGCCGATTGCGACAAGGGCGCAGTTGACCGGGGCGATGGCTGTTGCGATCATCACGCAAACCAGAACGAGGGACATTTCATGCAAATCAATATCGCACTTGACCAGCCGGAAGCCGAGGCCAGATCGGGCCCCATTCAGGTCGGCTGGTTTCTGACCTCCGACAAGGGCGGGGTGGTGTTTGCGCCGCCCGAGCGTCTGACCTCGCGCCAGACCAACACGGGCCATGCCAAGTCGGCCTCGCGCTGCCCGGCGGTGATCCAGATGGAAAGCCGCTATTTCGTGGTCAAATGCCCCTTTGACCTGAATATCGGTTTTGGCCGCAACCCCGACGGGCGCGCGGTTCTGATCAACCGCTCCGGCCCGTCGGCCTCGCTGCGTCGCAACAAGCTGAACAACGTGATCACGCTGGTGAACGAGGAGGAATGGCGCTATCCCGACCGGCCGACGGTGCAGGTCATGCTGCCCTATTGCTTTATCGCGGATGAAACGCTGTACATGACCCAGTTGGGCCCGTTCGCCCATTACCGGCCGGATCCTCTGCCCGGCACGATCTTTGGCGGGCGCTTTCCGATCAACATCTGGCCCCGCCCGCTGATGTGGGCGTTCGAATGGCATGACACCAAAAAGGATCTGGTGCTGGGCCGGGGCGAGCCGCTGTTCTACTGCCAGTTCGAAGGGTCGGGCCCGGAACGGCCCGTGCAGATGGTCGAGGCCGATCTGACGCCGGAACTGGAATCCTACATGGACAAGCTGTCGGGGGTGGCGAATTACGTCAACCAGACCTTCAGCCTGTTCAAGGCGGCCGAGGAAATGCGCCCGCCCAAGCTGCTGAAGGTCAAGGGCCGCGACTAGGCGTCAGGCGGCCATCGGCAGGTCGGCTTCGGCCAGGTGATGCGCCAACGTGATCTGCGCCGTGCCCCGGCGATACTCGGGCATGCGCGCGATCTGGCGCAGCGCCTCGGTCAGCAGGCTGGTGTGGATGACGGACACCGTTTGCACGACGCCCACGGTTACGCGACAGACGCAATGGGTGGCCCCGGTCTGTGTCAGCAGGGTCACCACAGCCTCGCACAGGCCGTTTTCAAAACTCAGCTCGGAATATTCGACCGCGTTGATGTGCATGGGTGCCTCCTTGGGTGGTAAAGAAATGGTTAACCCCGGAATGTGGTGCGATTGAGGTCGCAAGGCGGCGATTCCCGAACCGTGCGGTCACGTGCGCGTGTGCTCTTGAACCGCGCCACTTCGGATCACACATAAGTGACGAGGCCCGGAAAGGGGGCGTGCCGCTTGGCGGGCGCTTCTGACACAGGGCGCTTTGCAAAAGGAGAAAGACCATGGACTTGAGCAAGTTCACGGAACGGTCGCGCGGCTTCATCCAGGCAGCGCAGACCATCGCGATGCGCGAAAATCATCAGCGTCTGGTGCCGTTGCACCTGCTGAAAGCCTTGATGGATGATCCCGAAGGATTGGCCAGCAACCTGATCAAACGTGCCGGCGGCGCGCCCGAGCGCGTGACCGAGGCCCTGTCGCTGGCCATGGGCAAGCTGCCCAAGGTGACCGGAGATGCCGCGCAGGTGTATCTGGACAACACGATGGCGCGCGTTCTGGACGAGGCGCAGAAGATCGCGACCAAGGCGGGTGACAGCTTTGTTCCCGTCGAACGGTTGCTGATGGCGCTGGCATTGGTGAAATCCGATGCCAAGGAGGCGCTGGATGCCGGGGCGGTGACGCCGCAGTCCCTGAACGAGGCGATCAACGACATCCGCAAGGGCCGCACGGCCGACAGCGCCAGCGCCGAAGAGGGCTATGACGCGCTGGAGAAATACGCGCTGGACCTGACCGCGCGGGCGCGCGAGGGCAAGATCGACCCGATCATCGGCCGCGACGAGGAAATCCGCCGCGCCATGCAGGTTCTCAGCCGCCGGACCAAGAACAACCCGGTGCTGATCGGGGAACCGGGCGTGGGCAAGACCGCGATCGCCGAGGGTCTGGCGCTGCGCATCATTGATGGCGACGTGCCGGAATCCCTGCGCAACAAGCGCCTGATGGCGCTGGACATGGGCGCGCTGATCGCCGGGGCCAAGTATCGCGGCGAGTTCGAGGAACGTCTGAAAGCGATCCTGAAAGAGATCGAGGCCGCGGCGGGCGAGATCATCCTGTTCATCGACGAGATGCACACGCTGGTGGGTGCCGGCAAGGCCGATGGCGCGATGGATGCGGCCAACCTGATCAAGCCCGCGCTGGCGCGTGGTGAACTGCACTGCGTCGGTGCCACCACGCTGACCGAATACCGCAAGTATGTCGAAAAGGACGCGGCCCTGGCCCGCAGGTTCCAGCCCATCATGGTCGAGGAACCCACGGTCGAGGACACGATCAGCATCCTGCGCGGCATCAAGGAGAAGTACGAGCTGCACCACGGTGTGCGGATCAGTGACAGCGCGCTGGTCTCGGCGGCGACGCTGAGCCATCGCTACATCACCGACCGTTTCCTGCCTGACAAGGCGATCGACCTGGTGGACGAGGCGGCCAGCCGCCTGCGCATGGAGGTCGACAGCAAGCCCGAGGAACTGGACGCGCTGGACCGGCAGATCCTGCAGATGCAGATCGAGGCCGAGGCGCTGCGCAACGAGGATGACACCGCCTCGAAGGACCGGCTGGACAAGCTGGAGCGCGAACTGGCCGATCTGCAGGACCGCTCAGCCGAGATGACCGCCAAGTGGCAGGCCGAACGCGACAAGCTGGCCTCGGCCCGTGAGTTGAAGGAGCAGCTTGACCGGGCGCGGGCCGAACTGGACATCGCCAAGCGCGAGGGCAATCTGGCCAAGGCGGGCGAGCTGTCCTATGGCATCATCCCGCAGCTTGAAAAGCAGCTGAGCCAGGCGGAAAATCAGGATGACGATGTCATGGTCGAAGAGGCCGTGCGCCCCGAGCAGATCGCGCAGGTGGTCGAGCGGTGGACGGGTATCCCGACCAGCAAGATGCTGGAAGGCGAGCGCGACAAGCTGCTGCGCATGGAGGACGAGCTGCACCGCCGCGTGATCGGGCAGGACACCGCCGTCAAGGCCGTGGCCAACGCGGTGCGCCGGGCGCGGGCCGGTCTGAACGACGAGAACCGGCCGCTGGGCTCGTTCCTGTTTCTCGGGCCGACCGGTGTGGGCAAGACCGAACTGACCAAGGCCGTGGCCAATTACCTGTTCGACGACGATCAGGCGATGGTGCGTATCGACATGAGCGAGTTCATGGAGAAGCACAGCGTGTCGCGGCTGATCGGGGCGCCTCCGGGGTATGTCGGCTATGACGAGGGCGGGGTCCTGACCGAGGCGGTGCGCCGTCGCCCGTATCAGGTGATCCTGTTCGACGAGGTCGAAAAGGCCCACCCCGAGGTGTTCAACGTTCTGTTGCAGGTGCTGGACGATGGCGTGCTGACCGATGGTCAGGGCCGCACGGTCGATTTCAAGCAGACGCTGATCGTGCTGACCTCGAACCTTGGCTCGCAGGCGCTGTCGCAACTGCCGGACGGGGCGGACGTGGCCGATGCCAAGCGCGGCGTGATGGAGGCGGTGCGGGCGCATTTCCGGCCCGAGTTCCTGAACCGTCTGGACGAGATCGTTGTGTTCGACCGGCTGAACCGGGGCCAGATGGACGGGATCGTGGATATCCAGATGGCGCGGCTGCAAAAACGGCTGGCGTCGCGCAAGATCCGGCTGGATCTGGACCAGACGGCACGCACCTGGCTGGCGGATGAGGGGTATGACCCTGTCTATGGCGCGCGGCCGCTGAAGCGCGTGATCCAGAAGGCGCTGCAGGATCCGCTGGCCGAGGCGATCCTGGCCGGTGAAGTGGGTGACGACGCCGTGGTGCCGGTATCGGCCGGGGCCGAGGGGCTGATCATCGGCGACCGGGTGGGCAACACCAACCGCCCCAAGCCGGACGATGCCGTAGTGCATTGAGCCCATGAGGTCACGAAACAGAAAAAGGCGGGGCAATGCCCCGCCTTTTTTGTTTTGTGGCAGGGCAGCAGCGATGCTGACCCTGCGATGACTGCATCAGAAGATGAAATCGGACTCATCGATATCTGCCAAATCGGTGTTTTGCAGCAGGACGACATCACGCGTGCTGACGCGCACCTCGACGTCGGTGCCGATCTGGGTCAGGGTCAGATCACTGATATCGGTAAAGCCGAAGGCAGAGAAATCCAGCAGGTCGATGCCATCCTCGAAATCTGTGATGATGTCGGCGTTCATGCGATCCTCGAACACGAACACGTCCGCGCCCGTCCCGCCGGTCAGGATATCCTCGCCGAACCCGCCCGACAAAGTGTCGTTGCCGGTGCCACCGTACAGCTTGTCCTTGCCTGCGCCGCCGTAGAGCATGTCGTCATCCGCGCCGCCCCAAAGCTGGTCATTGCCGTTGTCCCCAATCAGGATGTCACGGCCACCATCGCCATAGATCCTGTCGTTGTCGGCCCCGCCGTTCAGCGTATCATTGCCGTCGCCGCCTTCCATCTTGTCGTTGCCCGCGCCGCCGAACATCAGGTCGCGGCCATTGCCGCCGAACAGCTGATCGTCGCCCGACCCACCGTCCAGCGTGTCATCGCCGGCCTCGCCCTTGATCGTGTCCTTGCCCGAGCCGCCTGACAAAAGGTCATTGCCGTTGCCGCCGCGCAGGTCATCGGCGCCGCCCAGACCATCGAACACGTCATCACCGGCGGTGCCGTCGAAGCGGTCGGCGCTTTCGCTGGCCTCGACCGGCGGTGGCGGGGGGGCAAAGATGAAATCGCTGGCGTCCAGCTCGGCGGCGGTGATGCCATCAAGGGTCAGCCGTGCGCCGTTGGACAGGGTCACGCGCGCGCCGAGGGACGAGTCGTCGATCGTTAGCTCTGAGATGTCGGTGACGCGAAAACCCGACACATCGATCATGTCGATACCATCGGTGAACTGGAACACCATGTTCTGATCGCTCTGGCCGTGCAGGGCAAAGATATCGACGCCGGACCCGCCGATCATCGTGTCGTTGCCGGTGCCGCCATCAAGATAGTTCGTGCCGCTTGTCGCCACCAGCAGGTCGTCGCCCTTGCCGCCCATCATGGTGTCGTCACCGGCCCCGCCATAGAGCGTGTCGTCGTTGTTGCCGCCGTCGAGAAAATCGTTGCCATCGCCGCCGAACAGCGTGTCCTCGCCATTGCCGCCATAGAGCATGTCGTCATCGGCCCCACCATCGAGCATGTCGCGTCCGCAACCGCCGTGCAGCGTGTCGTCGCCCGCGCCGCCGAACACGTCGTCCGAGCCATTGCCGGCATAGACGCTGTCGTCGCCGTCGAGAAGATTGATGACATCGGATGTGTCTGTGCCGACCAGCACATCGTCCAGCGCCAGGGGAATCGCTTTTGGGCCGATCGGTGTGTTTGAGCGCGCTTGCGTCTGAGCCTGAGTTGGATTCTGTAATGTTGGGTG